>NZ_DASWSJ010000162.1:0-31441 GCF_036402745.1 Actinophytocola sp.
GGTGGGGCCGAAGGGAGTCGAACCCTCACTGGCTGGAACCTAAGTCCAGTGCCTCTGCCGTTGGGCTACGGCCCCTGGCGCCTTGGCGCCGGGCCACAGCGTATCCAGTCGGGTGATGGTGGAAGTCGCGGCGTCGGGGTGGTGGTTCGTTAGGGTTTGGCCTGGCAGGGGTCATCCGAGCGGGGTCGGGGGCGTGGTCGGGGTGCGGGTGTTCGGGCGGGTTGGGGTCGGGCTGGGGCTGGTGGGGCTCGCGTTGGTTGGGGTCGCTCCTGGGGTGGGCGCCGAGCAGGCGGGGCCGGCCGCGGAGCCAGTCAGCGAGGCGCGGCAGGGGCTGATCTATCCGGGCGGAGCCAGCTATCCGCGGGTCATCCGGCTCTCGCACAGTGGGGACGCCAACGGGCGGGTTCTTGCCACTGTGGGCAGCGTCGTGAACGGGGACAGCGTCGGGATCGTGCTCGAGAGCACCGACGGGGGCGCCACGTTCCAGCAGGTGGGGATGGTCGCCGACCCGGCGGGGGCGGGTGGCGGGGGGATGTGCTGCGGCACCCTCTACGAGCTTCCCCGGCGGGTCGGTGCGCTGCGGGAGGGCACGCTTCTGTGGGCCACGACCGCCGGCTACAAAGCCCCCGAGGCGCAGCGGCACACGACGCAACGTCTCTGGCAGAGCCGCGACCACGGCCGCACCTGGACCTTCCTCTCCGACATCGCCACCTCGCCCAACCGGTACAACGCCTGGGAGCCCGAGCTCTCCGTATCGCGAGACGGCTACCTGGTCGTCCACTGGGCCGACGAGTCCGACAAGCCCCACCACGACCAGAAGATCGTCCAGGTCCGCTCCAGGAACGGCATCACCTGGACCGACCGGCGCGACACCGTGAAGAACACCGACTTCTTCGTCCGGCCGGGGATGCCGGGCGTGCGCCAGCTCGCGGACGGCACCTTCCTGATGGTCTACGAGGTCTGCAACCTCGACGAACCACTCTGCGGCGCGTACTTCCGCACGTCGGCCGACGGCTGGGACTACGGGGACCCGCTCGACCTGGGGACCGGGATCCGCACAGCAGACGGCAAGTACCCGCGGCACACGCCGACGATCACCGTGAGCCCGACCGGCGCGATCCTGCTCGCCAGCGAGATGCTCGTGAACGCCGACGGGAGCCACGCGCCGGGCAACGGCCGGACCCTCCTGGTCAACGACGCCGACGGCACCGGCCCGTGGCGCGAGGTCCCGGCGCCGGTGGTGGTGCCCGACCCGGACAACGAGGCCTGCCGCAACTTCAGCCCCAGCATCGTCGCCTCCGCGGACGGCCGCCGCGTCCTGCACGTGGCGACCGACCGGGTGGACGGGGTCTGCAAGGCCTTCTACGCCAGCGGGCCCATTCGGCCACCACGCTGACCGACGTGTCACCATTGACCGGACGACGGGAGGAGCCGGACATGCGTGCACTACGCGCCCTCGACTCCGTGCTGAACCTCATCGACCGGTTCGAGGCCCGCGGCGTCTACGTCCCCGGCGAGGACAACAAGGCGATCTCCCCCTGGCGCGACTTCGGCTGGCTGATCGCCACCTGGCTCGTCACGGTCGCGGTCTTCATCCTCTTCTTCGCGCTGGCCGCCTGACCAAGCCGGCAAGCCGCCCGGCCACGGCGTGGCACTGATCACTTTCGGTGCCCTTGTGGTCACAGCTCGGCCACGGCACGACACCAGGTGCGCTTCGACGCCCCTGCACCAGGTGTCGCACCGGAATAGTGCATTCAGACGTAACCACCACCCCAAGGAAGGGGCACCCCCGGTGCTGATCGCCAGGCTTGCGGTCGCTGCCTGCGCACTGCTGGTCCTGGCCGGATGCGGGATCGGGCATTCCACCGAGGCCGCCCAGCGGGCGACGCGGTCCGCGACCCCGACGGCGGCCGCCGAGCGCTCGGACTACCGCGCCACGGACGGCACCCGCAAGTCGATCGGCGACGGCGTCGTGCTGACCGTCTCCGCGCCCAAGTCCTTCACGCCCAGTGACACCGCCTACCCGCGGGTCGGCCGCGCGGTCGCCTTCGAGCTGGCCATCGACAACGGCAGCACGCTCGCCTTCCGGCCCGCACAACTGTCCTTCGTCGCGGTCGTGGAGGGCAAGCAGGCCGAGCAGGTGATCGACTCGACCCAGGGCTACCCCGGCATCTCGGGCACCGTCGACGAGGTCACGCCGGACGACAGCCTGCACTTCGCGATCGCGTTCGCCGTGCCCGAGCGCACCTGCACGCTGCGGGTGACCGTCCGGCCGGACACCGCGGGCGCGACGGCCATCGGGCTCTACGACGGCACTGTCTGACCCACCGGCTAACGTCACCGGCATGACCGATCAGAAACGGCTCTCCGAGGGCGACCCGGCCCCCGACCTCCGCCTCCCGGACAGCAACGGCAACGAGGTCTCGCTCGCCGACTTCCGCGGCCAGCACGTCGTCGTCTACTTCTACCCCGCCGCCGGCACACCCGGCTGCACCAAGCAGGCCTGCGACTTCCGCGACAACCTGGCCGAGCTCAACGACGCCGGCTTCACCGTGCTCGGCGTCTCCCCGGACAAGCCGGCCAAGCTCGCCAAGTTCGTCGCCGACGAGGGGCTCACGTTCCCGCTGCTGTCCGACGAGAGCCGCGAGGTCCTCACCGCGTGGGGTGCCTTCGGCGAGAAGCAGAACTACGGACGGACGATCATGGGTGTGATCCGCTCCACGTTCGTGGTCGACCCCGAGGGCAAGATCGCCAAGGCGATGTACAACGTGCGAGCGACCGGACACGTGGCGAAGCTACGCAAGGACCTCGGGGTCTGAAAATAACGAATCAGGCGCGAAAAGCCCGACGGGACAACGTGATCCGGGTCTGATCCGTACGCCACGGTGCGTGGGAAGTTGCCGCTCCACCAGGTCAACTTCGTGAATTCCAGCCGCGTATTGACGGCATGCGCACCTTCCCGCTCCGTCGCGTTCGCTGGGTTCTCGTGATCCTCCTCTTGGGACTGATCGCTGCCTGTGGCGCTCGTCCCGTGGATGTCGGCGCGTCGCCCGGACCGCCGATCCCGGTGCCACCGCAGGCGAGGACCAGCGCGCCGCCGACGCCCATGCCGAGGAACTCGGTCCCGCCGGCGGCATCGACCAAGCCGGCCGCGGTCCCGGGCAAGCGCCCGGCGACGATTCCCGCCAACCTCCTCGTCGCCGCGGCGGCCAAGGTCGAGCCGAACACGACGCTCGGCGCGGTGGTGTTCGACCGGACCACGGGCGCGACGCCGCTCGCGTACAACGCCGACCGGTCGTTCCGGTCCGCGTCCCTGGTGAAGCTGCTGATCGCGATCGACGCGCTCGAGAACGGCGCGGACGCCGAGGACCGCGAGCAGGTCGCCCGGATGCTCCGGATGTCCGACGACGACATCGCGAGCCTGTTCTGGGTCCAGGACGGCGGCCCCCGGATGGTGGCGCGGACCGCCGCCGAGCTGGGCCTGACCGGCGTGTCGCCGCCGGAGGTGTCCGGCCGCTGGGGCGAGGTCGTGGTGACGCCCCGGGACATCGTGACCATCTACCGGTACGTGCTGAGCATGCCGCCGGACGACAGCGCGCTGATCATCGACTCCCTCGGGCGGGCGCCGCGGGTCGCGGCCGACGGGTTCGACCAGCACTTCGGCATCCCGGACGGGATGCGGGCCCAGTGGGCGATCAAGCAGGGCTGGGGCAACAACGACGAGACGATGGTGCTGCACAGCACCGGGCTCGTCGGGCCGAGGTTCCGGTACGTCGTCGTGCTGCTCACCGAACACCCGCTCGGCTCCGGCTGGGCGAGGTCGGCACAGTCGGTGACCGCGGCCGCGGCGGCCCTGGAACCGCTGCTGCCCGGGGCCTAACCGCTCAGGGCGCGCAGGTGGGGCAGTAGCCGCGCCAGCGCGCGGCCGCGGTGGGACACCGCGTCCTTCTCCGCCGCTGGCAGCTCGGCCGACGTGCGAGTCTCCCCCGCCGGGACGAAGATCGGGTCGTAGCCGAAACCGTTGGTGCCGCGGGGTTTCCGCGCGATGGTCCCCGGCCACTCACCGCGCGCGACCACCTCGGTGCCGTCCGGGTGGACGAGCGCGGACGCGCACACGAAGGCCGCGGTCAGCCGCTCGTCCGGCACGTCCGCGAGCTGCTCCAGCACCAGGTTGAGGTTGGCGGCGTCGTCCTTGGCGCTGCCGGCCCAGCGCGCGGACAGCACCCCGGGCATCCCGTTCAGCGCGTCGATCGCGATGCCCGAGTCGTCGGCGACCGTCGGCAGGCCGGTGGCGGCCACGGCGTCGCGGGCCTTCGCCACGGCGTTCTCCTCGAACGTCGCGCCGGTCTCGGGTGCCTCGGGGAACGGCGGCACGTCCGCGAGGCCGATGACCTCGAGCCCCGCGCCGGCGAGGATCCGGCGCAGCTCCGCCAGCTTCTTCGCGTTCCGGCTGGCCACCAGGAGCCGGGTCACGAACGGACGGCCTTCGGCGCCGGCAGCGTTCCGGGGTAGGGCTCGGCGAGCACCGCGGCCTGCTTGGCGTTGATGTCCGCGCAGCCGGCGAGCGCGAGGTCCAGCATCTTGTCCAAAGTGGACCGCGTGAACGTGGCGCCCTCGCCCGTGCCCTGCACCTCGATGATCGTGCCGGCGTCGGTGGCCACCACGTTCATGTCGACCTCGGCCCGCGCGTCCTCCTCGTACGGCAGGTCCAGCCGCACCCGGCCGTCGACCACGCCCACGCTGATGGCGGACACCGCGCAGGACAGCGGCTGCGGGTCGGCGAGCCGGCCGGCCGCGCCCAGCCAGGTGATCGCGTCGGCGAGCGCCACGTAGGCGCCGGTGATGGCCGCGGTCCGGGTGCCGCCGTCGGCCTGGATGACGTCGCAGTCGATGACGATCGTGTTCTCGCCCAGCGCCGCCAGGTCGATGCACGCCCGCAGCGAGCGGCCGATGAGCCTGCTGATCTCGTGCGTGCGCCCGCCGATCCGGCCCTTCACCGACTCGCGGTCACCCCGGGTGTTGGTCGCGGACGGCAGCATCGCGTACTCGGCGGTGACCCAGCCGAGGCCGGAACCCTTGCGCCACCGCGGAACCCCCTCGGTCACGCTCGCCGCGCACAACACCCGGGTCTTGCCGAACTCGACCAGAACCGAGCCGGCCGGCCATTCCTGGTACCCGCGGGTGAGCTTGATGTCCCTGAGCTGGTCGTCGTTTCTGCCATCGCTACGTGCCACGAGGGAAACCCTACGACTGTGGCGAAGGTCTCCCGGCGCCCACCCGAACGAGCGCACCCGCGGATTGACCACGGCACCCACGCGGAGGAGAGTTCATCGCATGATGAAATTGTGGAGGGGGACATGTCGGGGAAGGTCAGAAGCCGAACGTTGACCCTGCTGCGGGTCGCCGTCGTGCTCGCGTTGCTCGTGGTCGCCGTGTTCACGCTGCGGGACAGGCTGCCGAGCCTCACCGAGGTCACCGCCGCCCTGCGCGACGCCGACGCGAGCTGGCTGGCCGTCGCCACCGCCGCCGAGCTGGTGTCCATGGGCATGTTCGCCCGCCAGCAACGCCGGCTGCTCACCGCCTTCGGCGTCCCCATGACCCGCCACCGCGCCCTCGCGCTCGCCTACAGCCGCTCGGCCATCGCGATCAGCCTGCCCGCGGGCTCGGCCATCTCCGCCGCCTACGCGTTCAGGCAGTTCCGCACCGACGGCGCGAGCAGGCGCACCGCGGCCACCGTGATGGTGCTGTCCGGCCTGCTCTCGATCGCCGCGCTGGCCCTGCTGTACACGACCGGCGCGCTCGCCACGGCCGCCGTCAAGCTCGGCGAGTCCTGGACGGCGCACCCCGCGCTCACCCAGGTCTCCGCGGTGCTCACGCTCGGCCTGCTGATCTTCGTCGGCATGCTCGCCCGGCAGTCGAGCGGGGAGCTGCACTCGAACCACCCGCGCGCGCACGTGAACCCGCTCGCCCGGATCGAGCCGCGCTGGCCGCGCCTCGCCGCGGCGCTGCGGCCGGTCGTCGACGCGGTCAGCAGCTCACGTGCGGTGCCCGGCCGGCACTGGGGCCTGGCGCTCGCCGCCTCGCTCACCAACTGGCTCACCGACCTGCTCTGCCTCTACGCCGCGGCCCGCGCGTTCCACCTGCCGCTCGACGTCGTGGCCCTCGGCGCGATCTACCTGACCGTGCAGATCGTCCGGCAGATCCCACTCACCCCCGGCGGCATCGGCGTGATCGAGATCAGCCTGCTCGCGGGGCTCGTGTCGGCCGGCGCGGGCGAGGCCGCGGCGGCCGCGACCGTGCTGGTCTACCGGCTGCTGTCGTGCTGGCTGATCATCCCGGCCGGGCTGCTCGCCTGGCTGACGCTGCGCCACCCGCCGCACGGGCGGTCCGGCTCAGCCGGGGTGGACGACCAGGCCGAGGACCTGCCGGACGTGCTCCCGCAGCTGGGTCGAGGTCGTGTCGCCGCCGGCCAGGTGCCCGAACAGCGCCTGTTGGAACACTCCGTCGAACAGCGCGTATGCCAGGCGGGACGGCACCGCGAGCGTTGAGCCGGACAGCTCCGCGTACTGGGTGACGATCCGCCAGATCATCCGCTCGAGGCTGCGGTCGATCTCCGTGACGTCGTCCTGGAAGGACTTCTCGAACAGGCTCTGGTTGCGCAGGTCGAACCAGAGCCGGTGCATGGCGGCGTCGTCGCGCAGCGTCTGGACCATCGCGGCACCGAAGCCCTCGCACAGCTCCTCCGCGGTGCGCGCGGTGGCCACGACCTGGTCGTAGCGGGTGACGCACTCGGCCTTGTACTGCCGCACGCAGAAGGTGATGAGGTCGACCTTGTCGCGGAAGTAGTAGTGCAGCACGCCGTGGGAGAACTCCGAGTTCTGCGCGATCTCCCGCAGGCTCGTGCGGGCGTAGCCGAGCTCGGACAGGGTCAGCAGCGCGGACGCGGCCAACTGCGCACGCCGCTCGGCGAACTTGTCGGCCTGCCGGCGCGAGATCCGGTCCTGCTTCGGGTCGACGGCCTGAGACACGAACGCGATTCTAAACCGACACGCCGCAATTCTTGACAGTTGTCCAGCTATGTCTTGACGACTGTCAAGTGATGGTCGATGCTCGGTGGCCGGGCTCCCGGCCCGGACCTCGCCGGGAGCCCCTGACGTGTTCAGATCTCGTAGCGGGCGCCCTGGACCACGAGCTCGGCCGGGCCGGGGTACTCCACGCGGGCCTCGGCGAGCACGGCATCGCCGTCGGTCCACGGGGGCACGTGGGTGACCAGCAGCCGGCCCGCGCCCGCGTTCTTGGCCAGCCGGCCCGCCTCGGTGCCGGACAGGTGCAGGGCCGGCGGCCGGTCCTCGGCGTGGGTCCAGGACCCCTCAGCGAGCACGACGTCCGCGCCCGCGGCGAGCACGTCGAGGTCCGCGGAGACGCCGGTGTCGCCCGTGTAGACCAGGATCCGACCGCCGTGGACGATCCGGAAGCTGAATGCCTCGCACGGGTGCGCGGCGACGGCCGCGGTGACCTCGAAGGGCCCGATGTGGAGCGTGCCGGGCGCGAGCGCGCGGAAGTCGTAGGTGTCGGTGAGGTCGGTGGTCGCGCGCTCGGCCTTGTCCGGGGCGTAGGCGGCGGCGAACCGGCTCGGCGCCTCGCCTGGCGCGTACACCGGCAGCCGGTCCGCCCGCGGGTCGCGCGAGGGACTCGGGTGGTAGCGGCGCAGGACGGTGAGCGCGGAGAAGTCGGCGCAGTGGTCCGGGTGCAGGTGGGAGAACAGCAGCGCGTCGAGGGCGAACGGGTCCGCGACGGCCTGCAGCTCGGCGAGCGTGCCGTTGCCGAGCTCGATGCCGAGGAGGAACCCGTCGGCCTCCAGGAGGTAGCCGGAGGACGGGGCCCGCGGCCCCGGGGCGCTGCCGGAGCAGCCGAGCACGGTCAACAACACGCCGGACAGCCTAAGGCGTTCCGGCCGGGACGAACGCGCCAAGCTCCGGCCCGAGGAACCGGCGGGCCAGCCGGGCGAAGGGCTCGGCCGGGCCGGTGGCGACGAGCTCGTGGCGGACGTCGTCGCCGGGCTCGGCCAGCAGGTCGCGCTCGGTGAGCACCCGGTAGACGTCCTTGGCCGTCTCCTCGGCGCTGGACACGAGCGTGACGTCGTTGCCCATGACGATCTGCAGGACCCCGGTGAGCAGCGGATAGTGCGTGCAGCCGAGTACCACGGTGTCCACGTCGGCCTGCTGCAGCGGCTCGAGGTAGCCCTGCGCGAGGCCGAGGACCTGGCGGCCGGAGGTGATGCCGCGCTCGACGAAGTCGACGAACCGCGGGCAGGCGGCGGTGGTGAGCTCGATGTCCGGGGCGGCGGCGAACGCGTCGTCGTAGGCGCGGGAGCGGACGGTGCCGGCGGTGCCGATGACCCCGACCCGGCCGTTGCGCGTGGTGGCGACCGCGCGGCGCACGGCCGGCACGACGACCTCGACGACGGGGATGTCGTAGCGCTCGCGCGCGTCGCGCAGGCAGGCCGCGGACGCCGTGTTGCAGGCCAGGACCAGGAGCTTCACCCCGCCGGCGACGAGCTCGTCGGCGATGGCGAGCGCGTGCCGGCGGACCTCGGCGATGGGCAGCGGGCCGTAGGGTCCGTTGGCCGTGTCGCCGACGTAGCGCAGCCGCTCGCCGGGCAGCTGGTCGGCGATGGCGCGGGCGACCGTGAGGCCGCCCACGCCGGAGTCGAAGATGCCGATCGGGGCGGTCACAGTGGCGCGGCGGCGGCCGGCTTGGCCTCGGCGCGGCGGGTGGCCATGGAGACGAGCCAGGCGGCGAGGATGCCGCCGAGGGCGCCGAAGAGGTGGCCCTGCCAGGAGACGCCCGGGTTGCCCGGGAGGACGCCGAGCAGCGTGCTGCCCCAGTACAGGAACAGCACGACGGCGACCGCGAGCTGGCCGAAGCTGCGGTTGAACAGGCCGCGGACCAGCAGGAACGCGAGCCACCCGAACGCGATGCCGGACGCGCCGACCGTGACGCCGACCCCGCCGGTGAGCCAGACGCCGATGCCGCTGACGAGCCAGACGGTGATCGTGACCGCGACCCACTGCCCGATGCCGTTGGCCATGGCGAGAAAGCCGAAGACGAGGATGGCGAGGGTGTTGGCGAACAGGTGGGCCCAGCCGTGGTGCAGTAGGGGCGCCCAGACGATGCCGTCGAGGCCACCGAGCGTGCGCGGCTGGATGCCGAGGTTGTCGAGGTTGGCCGGGAGGACGGCGTCGACGGCTTCGATCAGGTAAAGCAGGGCGGTGAACGCCCCGATGACGATCGCCGCCTGCACGGGGTTGGGCGGCACGATCCGGTTCGCTGGGGCCTTCGGCTTGTCGGCCGGCTTGATCGGCAGAGTGCTCACGTCTTCGAGATTACGTGCGTTCTCGGGTCCCCGGGTCCGGACGAACCCTGACATCTCCCTGAGGATTGCTCGCTCTGCCGGTCCGCGCCGTCTCCTGCCACGCACCATGAGGGGCTGGGCCGAGCTGTCGGCTGCCCGCTTCGCTTCGCCGAGGGTCAGGCGCTGGGCACTGTGCTCATGCCCAGAGGTGGCCGTCCAGGCGTTCTGCCGCCTCGTCCAGCGAGCCCGTGAAAGCTCCCGTCGACAGGTACTTCCAGCCGCCGTCCGCCACCACGAACACCACGTCCGCCTTCTCACCGTTGGCCGCTGCCTTCTCCGCCACCGCAAGGGCTGCGTGCAGGATCGCGCCCGTCGAGATGCCCGCGAAGATGCCCTCCGTCTCCAGCAGCTGCCTCGTCCGGCGCAGGGCGTCGTACGAGCCGACCGAGTACCTGCCGGTCAGGACCTCGGGGTCGTACAGCTCCGGGACGAAGCCCTCGTCGAGGTTGCGCAGGCCGTAGACCAGCTCTCCGTACCTCGGCTCGGCGGCGACGATCTGCACGTCCGGCTTGTGCTCGCGCAGGTACCGGCCGGCGCCGACCAGGGTGCCGGTGGTGCCCAGGCCGGCGACGAAGTGGGTCACCGTCGGGAGGTCGCGGAGGATCTCCGGGCCTGTGCCGTGGTAGTGCGCGCCCGCGTTGTTCGGGTTGCCGTACTGGTAGAGCATCACCCAGTCGGGGTTCTGCTTCGCCAGCTCCTTGGCCCTGCGAACCGCCTCGTTGGAACCGCCGGCGGCCGGGGAGCTCACGATGCGTGCCCCGTAGGCCTGCAGGATCAGCCGGCGCTCCTCGGACGTGTTCTCCGGCATCACGCACACCAGGCCGTAGCCCTTGAGCTTGGCGGCCATGGCGAGCGAGATACCGGTATTGCCCGAGGTCGGCTCGAGGATGGTGCAGCCGGGACGGAGGGTGCCCTCCTGCTCGGCGGCCTCGATCATCCGCAGGGCCACCCGGTCCTTGATGGACCCCGTCGGGTTTCTGTCCTCGAGCTTGGCCCAGATCCGCACGTCCTCCGACGGCGACAGCCTGGGCAGGCCGACCAGCGGCGTGTTGCCGAGGGCGTCGAGCAGTGAGTCGAATCGGGCCACGGGTCAGCCGCCGGCGACGGCCGGCAGGATCGTGACGTTGTCGCCGTCGGCGATCGCCGCCTCGAGGCCGCCCGCGAAGCGCACGTCCTCGTCGTTGACGTAGACGTTCACGAAGCGGTGCAGCGAACCCTCCTTGACCAGGCGTGCCTTGAGGCCGCCGTGGTCGGCCTCGATGCTGTCGATGACCTCGGCGAGGGTGGAACCCTTCGCCTCGACCAACTTCTGCCCGCCGGTGTGGGTGCGCAGGATGGTCGGGATGGAGACGGTGACGGCCATGTGGAACCTCCGCTGTGTACTGGCTCTGATAGGAAGACGTTCTGGATCGCGTGCGTATTTCAGCCGTGGTCCGCCACTTCGACGACGTGGACGGGCTCCTCGGTTACCTCACCGTCGGCGATGCGGTATGAGCGCAGCTCGTGTTCCTCTGGATCGCGGGTGGCGATGAGGACGTAATGCGGCGAGGGCAGCAGCTGGGCGTACTCACCGGCCCGGGCGATGTCGGTGCGCGACGGGTACGGGTCGGTCGCCGTGTGCGAGTGGTAGATGACCACCGGCTCCTCGTCGTCGCGCGCGAGCTGCTGGTACACGGCGTTCCACTCGGTGGTGTCGAACTCGTAGTACGTGGGCGAGCGGGCCGCGTTGAGCATCGGCACGAAGCGCTCGGGGCTGTCGGACCCCTCCGGCCCTACGAGCAGACCGCACGCCTCGTCCGGGTGGTCCCGGCGGGCGTGCCCGACCATCGCGTCGACCAGGTCACGGCGTATCCGAAGCACAACGCAATCCTACGTGGTGGGCACCTGCCTCCCACCTTGTGAGAGCTGGATCATTCCGGCTGGCAGGTATGCGCGGGGTGCAGGTCACCCGAACCGCAGCTGGGCGGTAGCCGCGACGACACGGCCCCGCCGGAGGACGACGCTGGAGGTCATGGACGTCGTCGCACCCATGGCACCCCGGAAGGTCGCCGGGAAGGTCGCCCGGAAGGTCGTCAAGGCCACCCCCGCCGACCTGATGGAGGACACGGGCACGGGCCTGGACTACGGGACCCGGCCGGACCGCATGCCGGGCTACCTCACCCCGACCGACCGGTTCTTCATCCGCAGCCACGCGCCCACGCCACACCTGGACGCGGCGACCTGGACGCTGCGGGTCGAGGGGAACGGCGTACGCGAACCGCTCGCCTACACCTACGACGACCTGTGGCACCGCTTCCCACTCGTCTCGGTGACCCGCACGCTCGAGTGCGCGGGCAACCGCCGTGTCCTGCTGGGTCAGCAGTTCGGCCGCACCTTCCACGGCACGCAGTGGGGGCGCGGCGCGATCAGCACCGCCGAGTGGACCGGTGTCCGGCTGCGCGACCTCCTCGAGCCGGCCGGGATCACCCCCGGCGCGTGCGAGGTCATGCCTGAGTCGCTCGACGAGATCCGCGCCCGCCGGCCGATGCCGCTGGCCAAGGCGTACGCCGACGACACCCTGGTCGCGCTGGCCATGAACGGCGGGGCGCTCCCGCCCGACCACGGGTTCCCCGCCCGCCTGGTGGTGTCCGGCTGGCTCGGTGCGGCCAGCATCAAGTGGCTGGGCCGGCTCGAGGTCTCCGAGGACGCCCTGTACGTGCCCTGGAACACCGAGGACTACGTGCTGATCGGCCCGGACTTCCCCGCCCGCGGGCCCGCCCACGGCCCGGTGATCACCGCGCTCCCGGTGGCGAGCCTGGTGGAGCTGCCATGGCCGGCGCGGCTGCGGCCGGAACCGCAGCTGGTCCGCGGCCGGGCGTTCGCGGGCGAGAACCGGGTCGTGTCGGTGCGGTACCGCATCGACGACGGTCCCTGGCAGGACGCGCCGATCACGTCACCGCACCTGCCGGGGGCGTGGGTGCGCTGGCAGTTCGACTGGAACCCGGCCCCCGGCGACCACGTTCTCCGCGTGCGCGCCACCGACGACCAGGGCAACACCCAGCCGGACTCCTCGACGTGGAACGAGCTGGGCTACCTCCAGCACTCGGTGCTGGCCCACCCCGTGCATGTCCAGTACGGGTGACTCAGCGCCCGTCGGCGGGCCACACGTCGCGGTAGGCCGGTAGGCCGGCCAGGCGGGTCGCCGCCAGCACGCCGTGCACGACGGCCCTCGCGAAGACCTCGGCGGCGGCCGCGCACAGGTGGTCGAGCGCGGCCGCGCGGGCCATCGGGCCGAACGGGGCGTCGGCCGGCACCAGGGGGCGGGACCGGGTGGCGACGGCGAACACCGTGTCGCCGTCGAACATCGAGTGGGCCGGGCGGACCGCGCGCGCCAGGCCGTCCTGGGCGGCGACCGCCAGCCGGCGGCACTCCGCCTTCGACAGGTCCGCGTCGACCGCGACCACGCCGATCGTCGTGTTCAGGTCCGTCGGCGTCACCGGCGGCAGCACCCCCGGGCGACCCGGCCACGACCTGCCGAACTCGCCGTCGACCTCGTGGTCGGCCGCCCACGGCGTGCCGGTCGCCACGTCGACCGCCTCGCCGGCCGCGTTCACCGCGGCCAGCGCGCCCACGGTGAAGCCGTCGACCGCGACACCGGCCGTCCCGACGCCGCCCTTGAGCGACCCGACCTTCGCGCCGGTCCCCGCGCCGACGCAGCCCTGCGCGACCGGCCCGGACGCGGCCACCGAGCAGGCCAGCGACCCGAACTCGGCCGACGGCCGGTTGCCCCACTCGCCGCGCGGCAGGTCGAACAGGACGGCCGCGGGAACGATCGGCACGACCTCGTGCTCGCCCGCGCCGACCCGGAACCCCTGGTTGTGCGACCCGAGCCACGACATCACGCCGTCGGCCGCCGCGAGCCCGTAGGCGCTCCCGCCGGACAGACAGATGGCGTCGACCTGCGCGACCAGGTTCTCCGGCAGCAACAGGTCGGTCTCCCGTGTCCCCGGCGCACCGCCCCGGCCGTCGACCGCGCCGGTGGACCCCGGTGGCAGCAGCACGACGGTGGTCCCGGTGGCCCAGCCGTCGCCGATGCGCTGGTGGTGGCCCACCAGCACGCCCTCGACGTCGGTGATCGCGTTAAAGGTCATCGGGCGAGAGGGCCAGCACCAGGTGCTCCTGCATCCACGTCAGCCACTGGTAGACCCCCAGGTGCGGGCTGCGCGGGTCGTCCTCGGGCAGCTCCTCGGGCATGTCCTCGCTGACGTCCAGCGTGGTGCCGAGCGCCAGCCGCACGTCGTTGACCGCGGAGAGCCACGCGTCGGCCTGCTCGAGCGACAGCTTCACCGTGCCGCCGTCGGGCGGGCAGGTGTCGAGCACGACGCCGGCCACCCCGGTCTTGAGGTCGAGCAGCTCGGGCTCGTGCAGCGAACGCAGCGCCGCGGCCGAGTCCCGTTCCTCCTTGGACGGCTCGTCCTCGCGGTCCATGCGGTGGAAGTCGGGCAGCAGCCGGGCCAGGATCGGGTCGTCGGGCGCCGAGGTCATGCCGGTGCGGATGCCGGTGAGCTCGGCGAGCTCGTCCTGCGGGGTGGCCTCGAGCCGGGCCTGCAGCATGCCGTCGATCTGGGTGATGAGCCCGCGCAGCACGGTGGCCTCCCGCCGGTCGAGCTTGGTGGTGACCGTGTCGCCGACGCGCTCCCAGGGGATCACGACTGGTGCTGCATCGTCGCCCACAGGCCCGCCGCGTGCAGCTTCGCGACGTCGCCCTCGACCTTCTCCTTGGAGCCGGAGGACACGATGGCCCGGCCCTTGTGGTGCACGTCCAGCATCAGCTTGGTGGCCTGCTCCCGCGAGTAGCCGAACAGCTTCTGGAACACATAGGTCACATAGGACATCAGGTTGACCGGGTCGTTCCACACGATGGTCTGCCACGGCTTGTCCTCGGCCGCGACCTCCGAGCCGACCGGCTCGGCCTGTGTCTGCTCCTGTTCCACGGGCATGGACAGATGGACCGGCATGCCGTCCATGGTGGCATGTCTAGGCTCACGGTTCATGACCGGCACCAGCACCGCGCTGCTCACCGACCACTACGAGCTGACCATGCTGGCCGCGTCCCTGGCCGCGGGCACGGCGCGGCGGCAGTGCGTGTTCGAGACCTTCGCCCGGCGCCTGCCGAACGGGCGGCGCTACGGCATCGTCGGCGGCACCGCGCGGGTGGTCGAGGCCATCAGCCGGTTCACCTTCGGCGACGACGAGCTGCGTGAGCTCGCCGACCGCGAGGTCGTCGACGCGGCCACCCTCGACTGGCTCGCGGACTACCGGTTCACCGGCGACGTCGACGGCTACCCCGAGGGCGAGCTGTACTTCCCCGGCTCGCCGCTGTTCACCGTGCGCGGCACGTTCGCCGAGGCGGTGCTGCTGGAGACGCTCGTGCTGTCGGTGCTCAACCACGACAGCGCGATCATGTCCGCCGCCGCGCGGATGGTGAGCGCGGCGAACGGCCGGCCAATCATCGAGATGGGTGGCCGGCGCACGCACGAGGCGGCCGCGGTCAGCGCGGCACGTGCGGCCTACCTGGCGGGCTTCGCGACGACGTCGAACCTGGAGGCCGGCCGCACCTACGGCATCCCCACCGCCGGGACCTGCGCGCACGCGTTCACCCTCCTGCACGACAGCGAGCAGGCCGCGTTCACCGCGCAGGTCAACGCGCTGGGCACGGACACGACGCTGCTGGTCGACACCTACGACATCACCGCCGGCATCCGGACGGCCATCGAGGTCGCCGGGCCGTCGCTCGGCGCCATCCGGATCGACTCCGGCGACGTCGGCGTGCTGGCCCGGCAGGCCCGTGTGCAGCTCGACGAGCTGGGCGCGCGCAACACCCGGATCGTGGTGTCCGGCGACCTCGACGAGTACGCGATCGCCGCGCTGCGGGCCGAGCCGGTCGACGCCTACGGGGTCGGCACGTCGCTCGTCACCGGGTCCGGCTCGCCGACCGCCGGGATGGTCTACAAGCTGGTCGAAGTGGACGGTCGGCCGGTGGCGAAACGCAGCTCGCACAAGGAGTCCCGGGCCGGGCGCAAGGCGGCGCTGCGCCGGCACAAGCCGACCGGCACGGCGCTGGAGGAGGTCGTGTACGTGGTCGGCGACGACATGCCGAAGGCCGGCGAGCACGACCGGCAGCTCGTGGTGGCGCTGCTGCGTGGTGGACAACCGGTGGGTGAGCTGCCCACCCTGGAGCAGAGCCGGCAACGGGTGCGGGACGGGCTGGTGAGCCTGCCGTGGGAGGGCCTCAAGCTGTCCCAGGGTGAGCCGGCCATCCCGACCGTCTACTCCTGAGGAGCACGCAGTGGCCAACGCGCTGATCGTCGTGGACGTGCAGAACGACTTCTGTGAGGGCGGCTCGCTCGCCGTGGCGGGCGGGGCCGGGGTGGCGGCGGCCATCACCTCGCTCGTGCGGTCCGGCGGGCACGACCACGTCGTGGCGACGCGGGACTACCACATCGACCCGGGCGCGCACTTCTCCGCGACGCCGGACTTCGTCGACACGTGGCCGCCGCACTGCCGGGCCGGCACGCCGGGCGCGTCGTTCCACCCGTCGCTGGACGTCGGGGGGATCGAGGCGGTGTTCTCGAAGGGCGCGCACGCGGCGGCGTACTCGGGCTTCGAGGGTGCCGCCCCGGACGGCACCCCGCTCGCCGACTGGCTGCGCGCCCGCGACGTGTCCACTGTGGACGTCGTGGGCATCGCGACCGACCACTGCGTGCGGGCCACCGCCCTGGACGCGACCCGCGCGGGCTTCGCGACGACCGTGCTGCTGGACCTCACCGCGGGCGTGGCCCGCGCGACGGTCGACGCGGCCCTGCGCGAGCTGACGTCGAACGCGGTCCGGCTGGCCGGCACCCCGCACGTCGCGTGAGCCGCTTCCCCGTCTCGGCCGGCTGGGCGATCACCGTGCCGCTGGTCCTGTGGTGGCCGATCGCCGTCACGTTCATCGAGCTCCAACGCCCCACCGACCGCGACGCCGACCTGACCTCGCTGCTCTACCTGCCGGCCGGCCTGATGTGGCTGCCGCTGATCGCCGGGTCGGCCGCCATCGCGTGGCTGGCGGGCCTCACCCTGGACCGCCGCCGGACGCCGGTGGACCGCTCGAACGCCAAGCGCCGCAACCGGGGCCTCCTGTGCGGCCTCGGCATGACGATCGTCGCGCCGCCGCTGTTCCTGCTGCTCGCCGGGATGTGACCACGCTCCGCCGCAGCGGGTCAGGACACGGACTCGAGCACGTCGCCGGGGTTGCGGCCGGGACGGGTGAGCAGGTCGGCGATGGCCGCGCACACCCGCTCGGCCGCGCGGCCGTCGCCGAAGGGGTTGCTGTGCAAGGGGATCCGCAGACTCGCCTGCAGCATCCGGTCGGCCTCCACCAGGATCCGGGGGCGGTCGGTGCCGACGAGCCACGCGCAGCCGGCGTGCACCGCCTCCGTCCGCTCGGTCACCTCCCGCAGCACCAGCACCGGCACGCCGAAGCTCGGCGCCTCCTCCTGGATCCCGCCGGAGTCGGTGAGCACCAGCGCGGCCCGGCGCAGCACGCGCACGAGGTCGGGGTAGGCCAGCGGTTCGGTGAGCGTCACCCGCGGATGGCCGCCGAGCGCGGCGACCACCTGCCCGCGGACGGCGGGGTTCGGGTGCATGGGCAGCAGGACGTGGACATCGGGGTGCCGGTCGGCGAGCACCGCGACCGCGCCGAGGACCTCGTCCAACGGGGCGCCCCAGGACTCCCGGCGGTGCGCGGTGACCAGCACGAGCCGGCCGCCGTGTGCCTCGAGCTCGCGCTCGACGGCGACGAGGTCCGGGTTGACCGCGGGTGCCTCGAGCGCGGCGATCCGCAGCGCGGCGTCGACGACGGTGTTGCCGGTGACCACGATCCGCGGGTGCGCGAGCGACTCGCCGGCGAGCGCGCCGGCGGCGACGGCGGTCGGGGCCAGGTGCAGCGCGGCGATCCGGGCCACGAGCTGGCGGTTGGCCTCCTCGGGGAACGGCGCGGTGAGATCGCCGGTGCGCAGCCCCGCCTCGAGGTGCACGACGGGGATCCCGCGCCAGAACGCGGCGAGCGCGCCGGCCAGCGCGGTCGACGTGTCGCCCTGGACCAGCAGGGCGGCCGGCGGGCGGCGGGTCAGCAGCTCGTCCAGCGCGGGCAGCAGGCCCGCGAAGAGCTCGGCCTGGCCACCGGTGGTGCGGGTGAGCGCCAGCCGCTCGTCGGGCGCCAGCCCGAACGGCGCCAGCGCCTGCTCGACCATCGCCGCGTGTTGTCCACTGTGGACCAACACGGGGCGGAGGCCGGGTTGTTCGGCGAGGGCGAGCGCGACCGGGGCGGCCTTGACCGCCTCCGGCCGAGTGCCGACCAGCAGCAGAATCTCGTCCATTACTTCCCATACGTGCTCAGCGGGTGGATGGGTTGCCCGGGAAGTGGTCCCGGCCGGCGCCAGCCCGGCCGGAACCACCCCCGCGGATCTACTCGGCGCTCGGCTGCTCGCTCCCGGCGAGCCGCCTGCGGCGCCGGGCCGCGTGCATCAGCAGCAGCCCGGCGACCAGCAGGACGATCCCGAGCGCTATCCACCAGCTGACGTTCGCGCCGGTGAACGCGAGGCCACCGGCGCCGCCGATGGCTCCTCCGGTCGGTGCTCGGTACACGTCGGTCTCCTCGCCTACGCGGCCGCGGTCGCGGTCCGGCGCTTGCGGATCACCATGCCGCCGACCGGGATCGCGGCGAGACCGACGAGCCCGAGGCCGACCCAGAGCCCGAGGCCGGAGGCCAGCGGCACGGGTGGTGCCGCCGGGCCGCACTTGGCCTGAGCCAGGATGACGTCACCCTTGCCCACCAGCGCGTTGAGCTTCACGTGCACGGCGTTGACCGTGAGGCTGCCGTCGGGGCCGCTGATCTGCTCGTTGAAGATGATCTTCGCCAGCACGAGGTCGATCGTGGTGTTCGGCGCCGGGTTCACCGGCACGCTCACGCCCGGCAGCGAGACGCCGGCCAGCGTGCTGGAGCCCTTGGTGCCCGCCTGGGTGGCGTCACAGGTCGCGTTGACGGCACTGATCTTGCCGCTGAGCGCGCCGAGCGCGATGCCCACGTTGGCCAGGTCGGCCTGCGCGTGCACCTCGCCCGTCTCCTCGTTGAGCTCGGCCTTGCTGGTGACGAGGCCGGCGGTGACGAGCCCGGCGGCGTTGATGCTGGCCACCGAGGCACTGGTGGGCCCGTTGGTGTTCGACGGCGCCAGCGGTCCGACGTTCGCGGCCGGCTGCCCGAGCAGCGTCACCGACACCTTGGCCGCGAACGCCGAGCCGTCTCCTGGCGCGGCCGAGGCGGGCATGGCCCCGAGAATGAGCGATGCCGCCACGACGGCGCCGAGGGCGCCGCCGCGGCGCACAGATCGCATGCGCATTGTGTGTTCCTCCGAATTTTGTTGTGACGGCACGGCCTTAGCCGTGCGAATGCGTATCGAAGGAGAAGGCAAAAGGGTAAACAGAGTTGATCCACTTTGACCGTAACGGGATCATGATTCACTTTCGAGTGGCGGCGGCGCCTGCCTTTGTTGACGCACAGCGATGCAGGCCCCGCATGGATCACCCGATTCAGGGATATCCCCATCCGGTGTTATAGCCGGAAGATCGTCGCTGTCCTACGCCCTCGCCTCGCTCGAAAGGAGCCGCGGTGACGCTTGTCGGCGCACTGCCGGCGCCCGGGCCGAGAACCGCCGGCTGGCCGAAGGCCCTCGCCGTTCTCCTGCTCGCGATCGCCGCTGCCCTCATCATCTGGCAACGCACGTACCGCACCGTCGAGATGATGCTGGCCGGTGGCGTCATCCGGCTGTTCACCTCCGACGGCGTCTACGTCGCCGCCTCCCGCCAGTCCGTCTACTTCGGACTCGGCTCGGACACTCCCTTCGGGCTGCGGATGAGCCCGGAGTGCACCTCGGCGTTCCTGCTGCTGCCGCTGCTGGTGGTCGGCGCGGTGATGATCGTGCTCCGGCCGCGGATCGCCGGGCAGGTGCTGTTCGCGCTCGGCGTCGCGGTGGTGGCGCTGATCCTGGTCAACCAGCTGCGGCTGCTGGTGCTCGTCGGGCTGATCAACTGGCTGGGCACCGACCAGGGCTACTACCTGGGGCACACCATGTTCGGCTCGCTGATCAGCGTGCTCGGCGGCGCGGCCGCGCTGGTGACGTTCGTGTGGCTCGCCACCCGATCGCCGCGTCCTCGGGAGTCCGCGTGAGCCTTCCCGTGCTGCTCGGCCTGACCCAGGCCCTGGCGCTCACGATGAGCGTCGCCTTCCTCACCTACGTGTGCCTGATCGTGGTGCCCTACCTGCGGCACGTGCCGGCGAAGCCCGGCGACCCCGGCGAGTTCGACTGGCACTTCTTCGTGCCGTGCCGGGACGAGGAGCCGGTGATCGCCGGCACCGTGCGCTACCTGCTGGACAGCTTCCCCACGGCCAAGGTGTGGGTGGTCGACGACCACTCCGAGGACGCCACGGCCGCGGTGGTGTCCGGGATCGCGTCGGCCGAGTCGCGCCTGCGGCTGGTGTCGCGCCGGCGGCCGCGAGCGCGGACCGGCAAGGGTGACGCGCTCAACGCCGCGTACCGCGCGCTGCGTGCGTCACTGGGCGAGCACGTCGACGACAACCGCACGATCGTGGTGGTGGTCGACGCGGACGGCCGGCCGGCGCGGAACTGCCTGGCCGCCTGTGCCGCCGAGCACCTGTTCGGCGACGCGTCGATCGGCGCGGTGCAGGTCGACGTGTGGATGTCCAACCGGGGCCGGCCGCAGGCGGGCGGCAGCCGGCTGGGCAAGCGGTTCGGCGCGGGCCTGGTGCGGATGCAGGACCTGGAGTTCCGCACCGCGATCGCGGCGATCCAGACCTCCCGCGGCCTCACCGGGACGATCTCGATGGGCGGTAACGGCCAGTTCACCCGGCTGTCCGCGCTGACCTCGATCGCCGGCACCGGCGGCCCGTGGCGCGGCGCGCTGCTGGAGGACTTCGAGCTGGGTGTGCACCTGCTGACCGCGGGGTGGCGCACGGGCTTCACCCGGGACACGCACGTGGCGCAGGAGGGCCTGTACAGCCTGCGGCGGTTCCTGTCCCAGCGGACGCGGTGGGGTCAGGGGACGATGCAGTGCGCCCGGTACGTGCGGCGGATCTTCGACTCGGCGCACCTGTCGACGATCGGGGCCGCGGAGATGCTGTACTACCTGGCGCAGCCGTGGTTGCAGCTGCTGGGCACGCTGGTGTACCCGATCCCGTTCCTGCTGCTGGGCATCCGCGCCGGCGGCGACCCGGGCGAGGTGTGGTCGTGGTTCTCGGGCGGCGCGTGGGTCCTGTTCGCGGTGTACGGGTCGTTCGGCCTGCTGCCGTTCCTGATCTGGGGCCCGATCTACCGCGCGAAGTGCGAGCCGACGGTGGGCCGCCTGCGCGGCATCGCGTACGGCTTCGCGTACGCGCTCTACATCTACACGTTCTACATCACCTCGTGGCGCGCCCTGTTCCGGCTGATCCGCAAGCGCAACGGCTGGGTGAAGACCCGCCGGAACACCGAGTCCCACGCCGCAGTGGTGGCAGTGGACCACTGACCCGGCAACAGCAACGGCAACGGCGCCCGCACCGAGGTGGGGCGCCGTTGCCGTCGTCAGATGAGGTCGTCAGGAATCAGGTCGTCAGGGATCAGAAGGGGGCGCAGTTCACCGAGCCGACGACGATGTCGCCGCTCGCCTTGTCCGCGGGCCCCTGCGGGAACAGGTGGAAGTGCATCAGGTTCACCGTCATGCTGCCGTCCGGCGGGCTGGGCACGATCGTCTCGTTCAGGGTCACCGTCGCGACCGGTGGGGCGCCTGCCGCGCCGGGGATGGTGATCACGTGGTTCGGCGGGATGCTCGACGGCACCGTGAGGCCCGTCAGGCCGCGGAACTGGAAGCTCGCGCTGCTGCCGGTCTCCGTCGTGTGGCAGGTGGCGGTGAAGCTCGTCATCCGGATCGTGCGCGGGCCGCCGTACTGGCGCAGGCCGTCCAGGCGGAACCGGGCGCCGGTGACCGACGCGGTGGCCACCCCGGTGGCCTGGTCGACCGTGCACGTCGAGGTACCGCCGCTGAACTGCACGAAGCCGGCCACCTCGGCCCCGGAGCTGGTGGCGTCCTCGACGCCGTCGGTGCCGCACTCGGCGATGGGCGCGATCTCGGCCGGGTCGCCGTCGAGCACGAGGTCCACGGCGCCGAGCGAGCCGCCCGCGATCGACTCCCAGTCGGCGGCCTGCGCCGGCGCGAGACCGGCGAGGCAGACGGCGACGCAGACACCGGCGACGGCGAGCCCGACGACGCCGGTGCGTCTGGCATATCTCATGGTCATGCCCCGAGAACAGCGCGCCCGCGACGCCCCGCGCCAGAGCCCGGCCCGACTGCCACCCGGTCGAGGCGAAGGGACAACCCGTCCGGGCGACGAGGGTGCATGCGCAGGATTGACGGTGGGCAGAGGTACCGTTCGGCTGTGCCGCGATCCTCCACCGAACTCCCAGGCGTGTCCGAGTTGCTGGCGACGGCGGTCACGGCGGTGGGGGGCACCGAGCGACCCGGTCAGCTGGCCATGGCCGAGGCGGTCTCGCGGGCCATCCGCACCGGCGACCACCTCGCCGTGCAGGCCGGCACCGGCACCGGCAAGTCGCTCGCCTACCTGGTCCCGGCGCTGCGCCACGCGGTCGAGCGCGAGGCCACGGTCGTCGTCTCCACCGCCACCATCGCCCTGCAGCGCCAGCTCGTCGACCGCGACCTGCCCCGCCTGGAGAAGGCGCTCGCCGGACCCCTCGGCCGCAAGCCCACGTTCGCCATCCTCAAGGGCCGGCGCAACTACCTGTGCCTCAACAAGCTCGACAGCGGCGTGCAGGACGAGCCCGACGACGCGGCGCTGTTCGACCCGTTCGCCGTCTCCGCGCTCGGCCGCGAGGTCACCCGGCTGCGCGAGTGGGTGTCCGACACCGAGACCGGCGACCGCGACGAGCTCGTGCCGGGTGTCACCGAGAACGCCTGGCGCCAGGTGTCGGTCTCCGCGCGGGAGTGCCTCGGCGCGTCCCGCTGCCCCATCGGCACCGACTGCTACGCCGAGAAGGCGCGTGCCGAGGCCGGCCGGGCGGACCTCATCGTCACCAACCACGCGCTGCTCGCTATCGACGCGCTGCAAGGCTTCCAGGTGCTGCCCGAGCACGACCTGGTCATCGTCGACGAGGCACACGACCTCGTCGACCGGGTCACCTCGGCGGCCACCGCCGAGCTCACGTCGGCGTCGGTCGCGGCGGCCGCGCGGCGCGCCGGGCGGGTCGTCGACCAGGAGCTCGCCGACCGGCTGCTCGAGGCGGGTGACGGGTTCACGCTGATCCTCGAGGACCTGCCCGCAGGCCGGATGGACGCGCTGCCCACGCCGCTGTCCGGCGCGCTGTCGGTCATCCGCGACGCCGCGTACGCGTGCCTGTCGGGCCTGGGCTCGGAGCGGTCGGGCGACGTCGAGGTGGCCACCGCGCGCAAGCTCGCCCAGTCCCAGCTCGACGACGTGCACGACACCGCCGTGCGGCTGCTCCGCGCGTTCGAGGCCGACGACGCGCACCGCCGCGACGTCGTGTGGCGCACCGGCGACTCCGGGGTCGGCGCGCCGCGCCCGCCCGCGCTCAAGGCGGCGCCCTTGGCGGTGTCCGGGCTGCTGCGGGAGCGGCTGTTCGGCCAGCACACCACGGTGCTCACGTCGGCCACGCTCACCCTCGGCGGCACGTTCGACACCATGGCCCGCTCGTGGGGCCTGCCGGCCGAGCAGGGCGAGAGCGCCAAGGTGGAGGGCGCGGCCACGGACAAGTCGATCGAGGGTCCGAAGTGGACCGGACTGGACGTCGGCTCGCCGTTCGACCACGCCCGCAGCGGCATCCTCTACCTCGCCAAGCACCTGCCGCCACCGGGCCGCGACGGGCTGCCACCGTCCTATCTGGACGAGCTGGCGGCGCTCATGGAGGCGGCCGGCGGGCGCACGCTGGGCCTGTTCTCCTCGATGCGGGCGGCCAAGCAGGCCACCGAGGCGCTGCGCAAGCGGGCCGACGTGCCAATCCTGTGCCAGGGCGAGGACTCCACGGCGCTGCTGGTGCGCAAGTTCGCCGAGGACCCGGCCACGTGCCTGTTCGGCACGCTGTCGCTGTGGCAGGGCGTGGACGTGCCGGGGCCGTCGCTGCAGCTCGTGGTCGTCGACCGGATCCCGTTCCCGCGGCCGGACGACCCGCTCGCGTCGGCGCGGCAGCGGGCGGTGGAGGCACGCGGCGGCAACGGTTTCCTGTCCGTGGCGGCCACGCACGCGGCGCTGCTGCTCGCCCAGGGCACCGGCCGGCTGCTGCGGTCCACCGACGACCGGGGCGTGGTGGCCGTCCTCGACCCCCGGCTGGCCACGGCGCGTTACGGCGGCTTCCTGCGTGCGTCGCTGCCCGGCTACTGGACCACGTCCGACGCCGAGGTCGTTCGGGCGGCCCTGCGCAGGCTGGATTCGGCGAACTGATCCAATATGCCTCAACCGAACAGCTCCAGGGAGACTCGCGTGTCCACAAACTCCGGTATCACCGTCGACGACGACGGCGTCCGCCGGTTGCTCGCCGACGGCACCGAGGAGGCGGTGACCTGGGCCGACCTCGCCGAGGTGGCGATCAGGACCACGCCCGAGGGCCCGTGGAAGGAGGACGTGTTCTTCCTCCTGGTGCGCACCGGCGGAGGGGGCTGCGCGGTCCCCGCGGGCGACCCGTCGGCCGACGACCTGATGACCCGCCTGCAGTCGATGCCGGGCTTCGACAACGACGCGTTCGTGGAGGCCATGACCACCCCGGAGGACGGCCTTTTCGTGGTCTGGCAACGCGACCAGTAGCTACGGCCGCTGGGCCAGCACGGTGACGGTGCCCGGGTCGATCTCGGTGAAGCCGGCGTCGCGGACCGCCACGATGCCGCGCTCGCGCCAGGCCGCCGCAGGGTCGTCGCCGGGCAGCAGCTCGGCCCACCGCCGCTCGGACGGCGTGCGGACGGCCACCCGGAAGTCGTTGGCGGCCCACGAGGACGCGTCCGGCCACAGGGCCGCCAGCAACATCGTCGCGTGGCCCACCTGGGCCGCCGCCTTGCCGGCGGTCATCTCGATCACCGGGTTGAGCCACAGCACCGGCACGCCCGCGGGCGGCGGGCCGGGTTCGTCCGCGGGCAGGTCGCTGCCGGTGATCTGCAGCCGGCTGACCTCCTTGGGCGTCGCCACGACGCGGCCGGGCACCAGCGCGCGAACCTCGGCGCCGTCGACCGCCACGGTGACGCCGGGCAGCGCCTGGACGGCTTGCCAGTGCGCGCCGCGGGCGCGGCGGGCGACCTTGCGGATGCGGGCGTCGACCCACGACGACACGGCCTCGTGCCACTCGCCGCCCGGGGCCGAGCGCTCGTCCAGGCACACGGCGACGGCCGCGGCCGCCGCGGCCTCCAGGACGGCGGTCCGCGCGGGCGGCTCCGCCCGCTCGATCCGCAGGATCACCGGCATCGCGCGGACCTGTTCGGGGTCCTCGGCGGCGACGTCGGCGGTGGCGGAGGCGGGGAGTCGCAGCCACTCGGCGTACCGCGCCCCGAGAGGATCGAGAACGGTGCTCACGGGCGCATGAGGTCGAGGCCGTCGGCGGCGTCGGCCGCCTCGACCTCGGCCCGGGTGATCCCGAGGATGAACAGCACGACGTCGAGGTACGGGTGCGACAGCGCGGTGTCGGCCACCTCGCGCAGCGCCGGCTTCGCGTTGAACGCCACGCCGAGGCCCGCGGCCGAGAGCATGTCGATGTCGTTCGCGCCGTCGCCGATGGCCACGCACTGGGCCAGCGGCACGTCGAACCGGGCGGCGGCCTCCCGCAGCGCGGTGGCCTTCCCGGCCCGGTCGACGATGTCGCCCACCAGCCGGCCGGCGATCTTGCCGTCCTCGATCTCCAGCTCGTTCGCGACGCTGAAGTCCAGCCCGAGGTCGGCCGCGAGCCGGTCGATGATCCGGGTGAACCCGCCGGAGACCACCCCGCACCGGAAGCCGAGCCTCTTGAGCGTGCGGATGGTCGTGCGCGCGCCGGGCATCAGCATGATCGAGTCGGCCACCTCGTCGAGCACCGTCTCCGGCAGCCCGGCCAGCACCGCGACCCGCCGCCGCAGCGACTCGGCGAAGTCGAGCTCACCCCGCATCGTGGCCTCGGTGACCTCGCGGACCTCGTCCTCGCAGCCGGCCCGCGCGGCGAGCATCTCGATGACCTCGCCCTGGATCAGCGTGGAGTCGACGTCGAACACGACGAGCCGCTTCGCCCGCCGGGTGAGGCCCTCGCGCTCGACGGCGACGTCCAGCCCGACCCGCGCGGACACCTCGGCGAGCGCCGAGCGCAGGTCGGCGTCGGCCTCGCGGGTGTCCTGGGCCACCGACACGCGCAGCTCGAGGCCGGTGACCGGGTAGTCGGCGACCCGCCGGATCGCGTCGATGTTGGCGTCCAGGGCCGCGAGCCGGCGGGCGACCTCGGCGAACGCGCGGGCGGTGACCGGCCGGCCGAGCACGATGAGCACGTGGCTGGACCCGAGCCGCGCGGGCGAGAGCGGGTCGGCACCGACCTCGACCGTGACGGACATCGCGACCGTGGCCATGGCCTGCTCGACGGCCTCCTGCAGGCCCTCCGGGTCGTGGTCGGTGCCGACGAGCACGCCCAGCACCAGCTGACCCCGGATGACCACCTGCTCGACGTCGAGGATCTCGACGCCGTGCCGGGTGAGCAGGGCGAACAGGACCGAGGAGACGCCCGGCTTGTCCGGCCCGGAGACCGTGATGAGGACCGGGGTACTCGGCTGTGCGACCAAGGCTGGGCTCAGTTCGGGTTCTTCGGGTCACCCTTGGAGATGTCGTCCGGGTTCATCGTCCCGGCGAGCACCTCGGACGGCGCGGGTGGCGCGTCGCCGGCGTGGTTGCCGCTGAACGGGCCGATGTACTTGTCGGCGTGTGCCTGCTCGACCATGTGCGGGTAGTGCAGGTCGAACGCCGGGCGCTCGGACCGGATCCGGGGCAGCTCGGTGAAGTTGTGCCGCGGCGGCGGGGTGCTCGTGGCCCACTCCAGCGAGTTGCCGTAGCCCCACGGGTCGTCCGCGGTGGTGGTCTCGCCGTAGCGGTAGCTCTTGAACACGTTCCAGATGAACGGCAGCGTGGACGCGCCGAGGATGTACGCGCCGATCGTGGAGATCGTGTTCAGCGTGGTGAACCCGTCGGACGCCAGGTAGTCGGCGTAGCGGCGCGGCATGCCCTCGTTGCCCAGCCAGTGCTGCACCAGGAACGTGCCGTGGAAGCCCAGGAACGTGGTCCAGAAGTGCAGCTTGCCCAGCGACTCGTCGAGGTACCGGCCGGTGATCTTCGGGAACCAGAAGTAGATGCCGGCGAACGTGGCGAACGCGATGGTCCCGTAGAGCACGTAGTGGAAGTGCGCCACCACGAAGTAGGTGTCCGACACGTGGAAGTCGATGGCGGGCGCGGCCAGCAGGATGCCGGTGAGGCCGCCGAAGAGGAACGTGACCAGGAAGCCGACGGAGAACAGCATCGGCGTCTCGAAGGTCAGCTGCCCCTTCCACATCGTGCCGATCCAGTTGAAGAACTTGACCCCGGTCGGCACCGCGATGAGGAAGGTCATGAAGGAGAAGAACGGCAGCAGCACCGCGCCGGTGGCGTACATGTGGTGCGCCCACACCGCGACCGACAACGCGCCGATGCCCAGCGTCGCGTAGATCAGCCCGCGGTAGCCGAACAGCGGCTTGCGGCTGAACACCGGGAAGATCTCGGACACGATGCCGAAGAACGGTAGAGCGACGATATAGACCTCTGGGTGGCCGAAGAACCAGAACAGGTGCTGCCAGAGGATCACGCCGCCGTTGGCCGGGTCGAAGACGTGCGCGCCGAGCTGCCGGTCCGCCAGCAGGCCGAACAGCGCCGCGGTGAGGATCGGGAACGCGATGAGGACCAGGATCGACGTGATCAGGATGTTCCAGGTGAAGATCGGCATCCGGAACATCGTCATGCCGGGCGCACGCAGGCAGACCACGGTGGTCAGCATGTTGACCGCGCCGAGGATCGTGCCCAGACCGGCCAGGATCAGGCCGACGATCCACAGGTCACCGCCGACCCCCGGCGAGTGGATCTTGTCCGACAGCGGGGTGTAGGCGAACCAGCCGAAGTCGGCGGCGCCACCCGGGGTCAGGAAGCCGGACAGCACGATGAGGCCGCCGAAGAGGAACAGCCAGTAGGAGAACGCGTTCAGCCGGGGGAAGGCCACGTCCGGCGCGCCGATCTGCAGCGGCAGCACGAAGTTGGCGAACCCGAACAGGATCGGCGTCGCGTACAGCAGCAGCATGATCGTGCCGTGCATGGTGAACAGCTGGTTGTACTGCTCCTGCGAGAGGAACTGCTGCCCGGGGAACGCGAGCTCGGAGCGGATGAGCATGGCCATCGCGCCGCCGATCATGAAGAAGGCGAACGCCGTGACGAGGTACATCACGCCGATCTTCTTCGGATCGGTCTCCCGGAACAGCTGCAGCAGGTACGAACCCTTGGCTGTCGGGCGCGCCGGGTACGGTCGCGTGGCGATCGGCTTCGGGGCTACTGCCGTCACTCCATGCCTCCTGCGTGTCTGCAACCACGCCTTGCCGTGATTCGCTGGCGATCGTAGCCCGCTCGGTGTCGGGGAGTGCGCCTGGGCCGGGCTGTTCGGGCTGGCAGGATCTGTCCTTGTCGATCACCGGCGACCCCCGCGGCCGATGTCGGTCGGCCTCGGGTGCCCGTCCCCTGCGGCGACGTGCGGGTTCACCTGCGGCCGGGCCTGCTGGTGGCCCGGGCGGCGCCCGTGCTGGCCGGAGCGGGCACCGCCGGGTGGCCGGCGACCTCGCCCGACGTGGGCCGAATCACGGTCCCGGCCGCCGCCGGCCCGAGCCGGCCGCTGGCCATCCTCGAGCGGACTCACCTGAGCACGCACAACGCGACCACGGCGGCGACGACCGCCACGCCGGCGAGGGTCGGCAGCGCGGGCACGAGGACCACGGCCAGCACGCCGACGTCCGGGCCGCGCAGGGTCTGCAGGATCAGCCGCATCGGCATGGCGCCGACCGGGGTGTCGACCTGGGCGAGGTTGTCGTAGGTCGGCGGGTTGCGGGTGACCGTGCGGATCGCGCAGGCCGACATCAGTGGCACGGTGAGCAGGACGGTCGCCGGCCAGCCGTGGCCGGCCAGCGCGGCCAGGCCGAGGACGGCCGCGGCCCACCCGGCGGCCAGGGCGGTGAGCACGACGAGGTGGTCCGCGCGCAGGGCCGCGTCGGTCCGGCCGACCCAGCGGCGCCGGCCCGGCGAGCGCCACAGCTCCCCCAGCCCGGCGGCGAGCGGCACCATCGCGAGGTAGCCGAGCAGGGCGAACACGACCTCGGCGGGCAGCGCGGGCAACGCCAGGTGGGTGGCGACGGCGGTGAACGCGAGCAGCGCCGCGGTCGGTACGTGCCGGGCGCGGCCCAGGACGCCGAGCCAGGCCAGCCGCAGCCCGGTCGGCCGGCGCAGCGGGCGCGGGCCGACCGGGCGGGCGGCGGGCAGGAGCATCGCCAGGTCGAGGAACTGGACGCCGGTGGTGCGCAGCACCCGGCCGCGCCAGCCGTCGACCAGCCGCAGGCGGCCGGCGCGGGTGGCGATGTGCGGCCGGGCCGGCGGTCCGGAGCCGGCCAGCAGCGGGACGGCGAGCAGGGCCGCCGCGGCGGCCAGGACGAGGAGGGTCGCCGGGTTCGGCCGGACGATGACCGCCGCGGCGGCGAGCGTGGTGACGACAGCGGTCTCGCCGGCCCGGCGGTCCTGCCGGGCCACCCCGAGGGTGAGCGCGCCACCGGCGAACAGCACGGCCACGCCGGCGAGCGTCCAGGCCCGCGGGACGGCGGCGACCGCGGCGAGCAGGGCCAGGAGGTAGCCGAGCGCGAGCTGCCGGCCGACCCACCCGGCCACGAGCCGCCGGGCGACGAGCTGCTCGCGGTCGACGCCGCCGAAGTCACGCCAGGTGAGGACGGCCGGTTCGAGCCAGACGAAGCCGCGGGACAGCAGCGACCGCCAGGCCAGCGCGCCGGCGACGAGCAGCAGGACGAGCGGGAAGGCCGGGCCGGGCGCGACGCCGAGGTCGGCGCGGAGGTTGTCGAGCCGGAAGAAGGCCATGGTGAGCACGCCGCCGGCCAGCAGCAGGCCGAGGGTGCGCTCGTCCCCGGAGAGCCAGCGCGTGGCGAGGGCCTTCATCCCAGGTGGACCACGTGGTCGGCGACCTCGAGCAGCGGCGGGTGGTGCGTGGCGAGGACGACGGTGCGGTTGCGGTCGCGCTCGGCCTTGACGATGTCGGCGAGCCAGCTCTTGCCCTGCGTGTCGAGGGCCCGCTCGGGCTCGTCGAGCAGGAGGACGTCGTGCGGCCGGGCGATGGCGCCGAGGAGCAGCAGGCGCCGCCGTTGCCCGGCGGACAAGTAGTAGGCGTGCACGTCGGCCCGCTCACCGAGGCCGGCTTCGTCGAGCCACTGGTCGACGTCGGGGTCGGGCTCGTCGAAGGTGCTCTGGAGGAGCTCGAGGTGTTGCCGGGGCGACAACTCGGCGAAGAAGTCGGAGTCGTCGAGCAACACGGCGACCCGGCGGCGGAAGGCGACGTCCCGCTCGTCGGGCGTGCGGCCGAGGACCTCGACGGTGCCCTCGGTGGGGTGGCGGAGGCCGTAGAGGCAGTGCAGGAGCGTGGACTTGCCACTGCCGTTGGCCCCGGTGAGCACGAGGCACTCGGCCGGCCCGACGGCGAGGTCGAGCTCGCGGAAGAGCCAGTGCTCGCCGGCCTTGATGCCCAGCCCGGCCACGGTGATCGACACAACCCCGACGGTACCGACGTTCGCGGGTTAGTACGGCTGGCCCGGGTATCCCTGTTGTCCGGGCTGGGGCGGGTAGCCGGGCTGGGGCGGATGGCCCGGTGCCGGGAAGCCGGGCTGCGGCGGGTAGCCGGGCTGGGCCGCCGTCCCCGGGCCGAGGAGGTCCGGGCGGTACATCCGCACCCACTGGCCCATCGGGCCGTGCGTCCAGTTCGGGTCGATGCCGCCGAGCGGGATGGCGACCTCGGGGCGGCCGTCCATCGGGTTCCTCGGCTGGGCGGCGAGGTTCTCGCGCATCCAGCCCGGCGCGTTCGGCGGGACCACCCGCTCGCCCCAGCCGATGAGGCCGAGGGACCGCATCGCGCCGACGCCGACCTGCAGGCCGTCTTCGGGGCCGAACTTGTCGGCCGCGGCCATCCTGGTGTCGACCCGGCCCATCCGGGTGATGTCCGGCCACCTGAGCCACACCCGGAAGCCGAGCGTGTCGGTGAGCTCGACCCCGTACTCGGAGAACCGCACGACCGTGCCCGACCTCATCCGGGCGAACTTGCGGTACAGCACGCCGACCAGCGCCCCGGTCCCGACCACAGCCGCGATGATCCCGCCGAGCATCCCGCCGAAGACCGACCCGAGCAGCAGCATGACCGCGAAGAAGAAGACCAGCACGAACACGAACGGCAGGACCATCCGGCCGAAGCCGCCGGACGCCATCCGGAACTCACGAGGCAGCTGGGTGGGGTAGCTCACGCCGGCGAGGATGCCATGCGCCGCCCGGCCACGGCCGCGCCGCCGGTATGTGGACCGGCGGTCGCACCGCCGTGACGTGCCCCTGTCCCGGCCGGAATGAGCCTGGAACGGTTAAGGCCTGTCTCGTAGATCATCGTGTGAAGCCCTGCGCCGACCACCGGAACCTCAGGGGACCGTGACGGCACCCAGCCACCACCCACCTCGATACCCCGCACTATTCGCCGGGACGCAACGCACACTTTTAAACTCGGGGAGGCGGGCTAGCCGAGAAGGCACGCCCGGAAATCCCTGTCAAAAGCGATTAATCGGCCCCGAAAAGATCGCATGATCGATACTTGCGTTGCTCACGTAGCACGG
>NZ_DASWSJ010000163.1:0-5453 GCF_036402745.1 Actinophytocola sp.
CATCGGCGGCCAACGCCCCTTCCTGACCCGCCTGACAGACCACTTGACGAATACCTGACCGCTCCTGCCTGCGCGGCCCCAACCCCGCTCTCGGCGCCCAGCGCACGCGCGGAACCAAGGCGTTCCCGCCGGCGCGTGCCCGCATGGCCTCCAGCCAAGTTCCTGGCGCCCAACGCATCCACGCGAAATCAAACCGCTCCCGTGGGCGCGCGGCCCCTGTGGCCAGATTCCCTGGCCTCCAACGCATCCACGCGAATCAAAGCGCTCCCGCGGGCGCGCACCTCTGCGGCCAAGCCAGTTCCCAGCCTCCAACGCATCCGCGAAATCAAAGCGCTCACGCGTGTCCCGCGGCCCCAACCCGACCCGGGCGCTCAACGCATGCGGGCGGAACCAGGGCGTCCGCCGCCAGCGTGTACCCCGCACCAACCCATTGGCGCCCAACGCATCCGCGCGGAACCAGGGCGTTCCCGCCAGCACGTGCCCCACAGCCCCAAGCGAAGCCCTTGGCCCCCAACGCATCCGCGCGAAAATCAAAGCGCTCGCGCGCTCGTGCCCGATGCAGCCCCCACCCTCTCCGGGGGCACCCCGTGCTTCCAGTCTACCGGCACCCACCGACAATCCCCGCGATGTCGATCTTGCCTGTGGACAACCACCTCTCCTGTGGATAACTACCCCGTTTCGGGCCTTGCGGATCTGCACGTGTCGCAAGGCTCGGACAGTATCGGCGGCATGACGAAGAACTGGCTTCCCCGAGTCCTCGGTGCGGCGACCGCCCTCTACGGCGCCGCCATCACCGCCAGGCCGGCGCTCCTCCTCGGCCCCTCCGGCATGCTGCGCGGCGGCGAGCCCGAGCCGGAACAGGCGGCGTTCGTCCGCACGCTCGGCGTCCGCGACTTCGCCTCCGGCGTGGCCATATCCGTCGCGCCCGGCCGGAAGGCGTTATGCACCGCCATCGCCGTGCGGGTCGCCTCCGACATGGGCGACCTCGTCGTCCTCGGCCAGGCCCTGCGCGGCAAGCCCGAACGCACCAAGGTCATGACCATCGCCGGCGGATGGGGCGCGCTGTGCGCCCTGTCGGCCATCACCACCCGGAGAAGACGTTGAGCACCACCATCGCCGTGTTCACCCGCGACCTGCGGATACACGACAACCCCATGCTGGCCGCCGCCAGCCGCGACACCGACCACGTCGTGCCGCTGTTCGTCCGCGACCACCGCATCGGCGCCAGCCGGTTCGCCGCGGGCCGGCTGCGCTTCCTCGACGAGTCGCTGGCCGACCTCGACACCTCACTCCGCGCAAAGGGCGGCAGGCTCGTCCTGCGCGAGGGAAGCCCGGTCGAGGAGATCTGCCGCGTCGCCACCGCCACCGACGCCACCCGCGTGCACATCGCCGGCGACGTGTCGGCGTTCGCCAAGGCCCGCGAGGCGGAGCTGGCCGGCGCGCTCGGCCGGCGCGAGCTCGTCGTGCACCACGACGTCCACACGGTCGTCCCACCCGGCGCACTCCGGCCCCAGAGCCGCGACCACTTCGCCGTGTTCAGCGCCTACCACCGGCGCTGGAGCGACCACGGCTGGCGCGGTCTCCAACCGGCGCCCGAGCGCATCACGTTGCCCAAGATCCAGCTGGGCGACGTGCCCAAGGCCAAGGGCCACGGCGGCGAGACCGCGGGCCGCTGCCGCGCGGACGCGTGGCTGCACGCCGACGTCCAGCACTACGTCGACCAGCACGACGTGCTCGCCGCCGACCGCACCTCCCGGCTCTCGCCGTACCTGCACCTGGGCTGCGTCTCGGCGCTCGAGCTGGCCCGCCGCGCGGGCAAGTCGGCCGGAGCGGAGGCCTTCGTCCGGCAGCTGGCCTGGCGCGACTTCCACCACCAGGTCCTCGCCGCCCGCCCCGACGCCGCGCACCGCGACTACCGCCACCGCGGCGACCGGTGGCGCGACGACAAGAACGCGCTGCAGGCCTGGCAGGAGGGCCGGACCGGCATCCCCATCGTCGACGCCGGCATGCGTCAGCTCCGCGCCGAGGGCTGGATGCACAACCGGGCCCGGCTCATCACCGGCAGCTTCCTCACCAAGACCCTCTACCTCGACTGGCGCGCCGGCGCCGAACACTTCTTCACCTGGCTCCTCGACGGCGACGTCGTCAACAACTGCCTCAACTGGCAGTGGGTCGCGGGCACGGGCACCGACAGCCGGCCCAACCGCGTGCTCAACCCGCTGCTGCAGGCCGAACGCTACGACCCCGACGGCGAGTACGTCCGCCGCTACGTCCCCGAACTGTCCCATGTGGACGACAAACAGGTCCATCGACCATGGCGGCTGCCGGCGGCCGAACGGCGCGGTTACCCCGCGCCCATCGTCGACCTGGCCGACGGCCGCGCCCGGTTCCTCGCCGCCCGCGGGAAATAGCCACGGTCAGACCGACGAAGGGAGGCCGAACAACGGATACATCTCCACACCGAACACGGTGATCTCGGCGATCTGGCCGTCGACCAGACGCAGCACGCTCAGGCCGAACGCCTGGTAGTGGGTCCCGCCCGGCGGGCGGATGTACGTCGCCACCGCGGGCTGCCCGTTGGCCGCCGTCGGCAGGCAGCGGAACTCCTGCCGGTGCTCGCCACGGAACACGGGCTGCCACGCCTCGACGAGGGTGTCCCGACCCTCGTACCAAACGGGGTCGTCGGTCATGTTGCCGCCGGCCCACGGGGCCTGGCTGCAGCGGGCGTCCTCACGCAGCATCGTGCCGAGACCGGCGTCGTCGCCGCGTTCCAGCGCGTCCATGTACCGGGTCACCACCGCCCGCACCTCCTCCGACGGTGCCGACGGCGACCAGTCCAGCCGTCGCGCGGGCAGGTGGGCACGCATGGTCACGCGGGCCCGCTGCAACGCGCTGTTGGCCGACGCCACGGTCGTCTCCAGCAGCGCCGCCGACTCCTTGGCCGACCAGCCGAGGACGTCGCGCAGGATCAGCACGGCACGCTGGCGCGCGGGCAGGTGCTGGACCGCGGCGAGGAACGCCAGCTCGACCGTCTCGCGGGACATCACGACCTCGTCAGGGTCCAGCACGCTGTCCGGGCACGGCTGCAGCCATGGCACCACCACGGCGGGCAGCGGCGCGGCGCTCGGGTCGGCGGGTGGTGACGCGGCGGTCGGCGGCGTGGTCGGCAGTGCGGTCGGCAGCGCGGGCCGCGGCTTGCGGTCGAGCAGGTCGAGGCACGCGTTCGTGGCGATCTTGTACAGCCACGCGCGGAACGTCGAGCGGCCCGCGTAGGTCTCGCGGCGGCGCCAGGCACGCAGGAACGTCTCCTGCACCAGGTCCTCCGAGTCCTCGACCGAGCCCAGCATGCGGTAGCAGTGCACCTGCAGCTCACGCCGGTACCGGCCGGTCAGCTCGGCGAACGCCGACTCGTCGCCGCCGCGCGCGGCGGTCACCACCTCGACCGGCTCCGTGTCCATGGCGATCCCTCCGTCCGCTCGTCATCCTTGCGAATCATGTGACGGTCGGCGCGGGGAGAACTCATCGGTGCAGAATCGTCGGCATGAGCAACCTGGCCACCGACGAGGCGGTGATCGCGGCAGCGACCTCGGGCGACGAGCACGCGTTCGCCGAGCTCGCCCAGCGGCACCGGCGCGAGCTGCACGTGCACTGCTACCGCATGCTCGGCAACTTCGAGGACGCGGAGGACGTCGTGCAGGACACGCTGGTGCGCGCGTGGCGGGCGAAGGACACCTTCGTCGGTACGGGGTTCCGCGCGTGGCTGTACAAGATCGCCACCAACGCCTGCCTGGACACGATCCGGCGCAAGCAGCGGCAGGTGCCGCGGCTGGACTCGTTCGCCGAGGTCCCGTGGTTGCAGCCGTACCCGGACCACCTGCTGGACCAGGTCGCGCCCGTGGAGGCCGGGCCGGCGGCGACGGTCGTCGCGAAGGAGACGATCGAGCTGGCGTTCCTGGCCGCGATCCAGCTGCTGCCCGCGCAGCAGCGGGCGATCCTGATCCTGCGGGAGGTGCTGGACTGGTCGGCGAAGGAGGCCGCCGACCTGCTCGAGACCACGGTCGCCGGGGTCAACAGCGCGCTGCAGCGCGCCCGCGCGACGCTGCGCACCCGGCTGCCCGAGCGCGACGAGCACCGGCCGGCGAGCGACCCGACCGACCTCGAGCGGTCGCTGCTCCAGCGGTACATCGACGCCCACGAGCGCGGTGACCCGAGCGCGATCACCGAGCTGGTGCGCGACGACATCCGGATCACGATGCCGCCGCGCCCGTGGTGCTACGACGGCATCGCGTCGCTCGCGCCGCTCTTCCAGGCCGCGTTCGGCGGCTCGCACGGCGACTGGCTGCTGGTGCCGACCAGCGCCAACCGCCAGCTCGCGGCGGCCAACTACCTCCGCGCACCCGGCGACGACCTCTACCGCGCGTTCAAGATCGACGTCGTCCGGTTCGCGGGCGACCGGATCGCGGAGGTCACCACGTTCGACAACACTCTGTTCGACGCGTTCGGGCTGCCGCCCACGGTGACGCCGGGAGGTTCACGGTGAGGTTCCTGATGATGCTGTGCGGCGACGACAGCACGCCCCAGAACGACTACCTGCCCGGCTGCGCCGAGTGGTCGAAGGCGATGGCCGAGCGCGGTGTCCTGCTGGCCGGCATGGGCCTGCGCCCGCCGAAGGAGGCGAGCACGGTGCGGGTCCGCGGTGGCGAGGTCCTGCACACCGACGGCCCGTTCGCCGAGACGAAGGAACAGATGGGCGGGGTCAACATCCTGGAGTGCGCGAACCGCGAGGAGGCCCTGCGCATGGCCGCGACCCACCCATGGGCCGCGATAGGGACGATCGAGATCCGCCAGGTCATCGCCTGACTCCACCACCCGCGCCGGCTCACCCCACGCACGACCCGATCGGCCCGGACGACGCGACTCCGGTCGGTCGCCTTGCCGCGGCGGCTGGGCCACGCACGACCCGGTCGGCTCTGGCCGCCGCGACCCTGGTCCGCCTGGTCGCATGACCGCAGCGGCTCGCGTCATGCGCGGTCGGCTCGGTTGTGGCTGACGCGATCTTCGGTCGGCATGAGCGGGGCGGTTCAGGTGATGCGCGGTCGGCTCAGGCCTCGTCGAGCTTGCCCGGATCACTGGCGCCGGCCACGCCATGACCGGCGTCGAGCAGCTCAGGGCGGAGCCGCCTGCCGGGATAACCCGTGGCTCCGAACACGACACAGCGCCTGCCGACGATCCTGACCACCCGGCATGTTCCCGCTGATCAGCCGCGCGCGGCGATCGAGGCCACCGTGGCACCCGCGAGCCGGACCAGCTCGCCCGGCGCCAGCTCGATCTCCAGCCCGCGCCGCCCACCGCTGCAGAAGACCGTCTCGAAGCCGGTCGCCGAGCTGTCCACCACGACCGGCAACCGCTTGCGATGCCCGAGCGGCGAGATCCCGCCTGCCACGTACCCGGTG
>NZ_DASWSJ010000164.1:0-39564 GCF_036402745.1 Actinophytocola sp.
CACGGCCCGGCGCTCGTCGCTGTGCTCGAGGGCATGGTGGCCGGGGTCGAGGTCACCACCGCCGAGCTCGGCGAGCAGCTCGGGCGCCGCCGTCTCGGGTTCGGGCGCAGTCCGCGCATGGGCTTCGAGACCGACCGCGTCGAGTTTCTCGGCGGGGTGCGCCACGGGCTCACCCAGGGCGGCCCCATCGCCGTGCGGATCGACAACGCCGAGTGGCCCAAGTGGGAGAAGGTCATGGCGGCTGACCCCGTCGACCCGGACGTGCTGGCCGGCCTCGCCCGCAACGAGCCGCTCACCCGGCCCCGCCCCGGCCACGCCGACCTGCCCGGCATGCAGAAGTACGGCTTCGACGAGGCCCGCCCGGTCCTCGAGCGCGCCAGCGCCCGCGAGACCGCCGCCCGCACCGCCCTCGGCACCGTCGCCCGCGCCTTCCTGCGCCAGCTCCTCGGCGTCGAGGTCATCAGTCACGTCGTCTCCATCGGCACCGCCGAGGCGCCCGACGGACCGGCGCCGCAGCCCGGCGACCTCGCGCGCATCGACGAGAGTCCGGTCCGCGCGTTCGACCCCAAGGCCACCGAGGCGATGGTCGCCGAGGTCGAGGCGGTCAAGGAGGCCGGCGACACGGTCGGCGGCGTCATCGAGGTCATCGCCTACGGTCTGCCGCCGGGGCTCGGCTCGCACGTGCACTGGGACCGCCGCCTCGACGCCCGCCTGGCCGGCGCGCTCATGGGCGTCCAGGCCATGAAGGGTGTCGAGATCGGCGACGGGTTCACCACGGCCCGCCGCTGGGGCAGCCAGGCCCACGACGAGATCGACCCCGCGGGCGGCGTCACCGGCGTCAGCCGGCGCTCCAACCGCGCGGGTGGCCTGGAGGGCGGCATCACCAACGGCGAGCCGCTGCGTGCCCGGGTGGCGATGAAGCCGATCTCGACCGTCCCACGTGCACTGTCCACAGTAGACGTGGCGACGGGCGAGCCGGCGGTCGCGATCCATCAGCGGTCCGACGTGTGCGCGGTGCCGCGCGCGGGCGTGGTGCTGGAGTCGGTGATGGGCCTGGTCCTCGCGGAGGCGGCGCTGGAGAAGTTCGGCGGCGACTCGCTTCCCGAGACCCGGCGCAACGCCGAGGGATACCTCAAGGCACTGCAGGAACGGTGGTAGCCAAGTGACCGCGCGTGGTCCCGTGCTGATCCTCGTCGGCCCGCCCGGCTCGGGTAAGAGCACCGTCGGGCGGCTGGCCGCCGAGCGCCTGGGCGTCGACTTCCGCGACTTCGACGACGACATGGAGCGCGCACACGGCCTGCCCCCGGGCGAGCTCGTGGTCCAGCTCGGCCGGGAGAGGTTCCAGGAGTCCGAGCACGAACTGCTCGCCACGGTCCTGCCCGAGTTCACCGGCGTCCTCGCGCTCGGCGGTGGCACCCCCACCGCGCCCGGCGTCCCCGAGCTGCTCGAACCGCACCACGTGGTCTTCCTCGACGTCGACCTCGAGCACCTCCTGCGCCGCGAAGGGCTGGTGCCGCTGCACCCGTGGCTGATGCCCAACCCACGCGCCCACCTCAAGGAGCTGCTCAACACCCGCCGGCCGGTCTACACCCACGTCGCCGCCGTCACTGTCCCGACGAGCGACCGCACCCCCGAGGACGTCCTCGTCGACGTCCTCGCCAGCCTGCAGGTGTCGACCGATTAGGGCCGTTTGGCGGATCATGGTCGATGCGACGTGACCCAGGTGGTTCCTGGACGGCTGCGGTGGAGCTGGACTGATCCCCAGCTGAATACGGGCAACCGTCCGGTGCGATGCTCACGTCACCAAACAACGGTGAGGAGCTGAGGCAGTGGAGCCGGTGCGCATCGGAGTGGCCACCGAGCGGCCGTACGAGGTCGTGATCGGCCGCGACCTCACCGGCGAGCTCGTCGACGCGGTGGCCGGCGCGCCCAAGGTGGCGGTCATCCACCCGCCGACGCTCGCCCACGGTGCCGAGGTCATGCGGCAGCGGCTGCGCGACGCGGGTGTCGACGCGCACCTGATCGCGATCCCGGACGCCGAGGCCGGCAAGACACTGCGGGTGGCCGGCCAGTGCTGGGACGCGCTCGCCGCGCTCGGCATGGACCGCGGCGGCACGGTCGTGGCGTACGGCGGCGGCGCGGTCACCGACGTCGGCGGGTTCGTGGCGGCCACGTGGATGCGCGGCGTGCGGCTGGTCAACGTGCCCACCACGCTCCTCGGCATGGTGGACGCCGCGGTCGGCGGCAAGACCGGCATCAACCTCGACGCCGGCAAGAACCTCGTGGGCGCCTTCCACGAGCCGGCCGCCGTGCTGGCCGACCTGGACACGCTGCGCACCCTGCCCGCCGACGACCTGGCCGCGGGCATGGCCGAGGTGATCAAGGGCGGCTTCATCGCCGACCCGCGGATCCTCGAGCTCGTCGAGGCCGACGCCAAGGCCGCGCTCGACCCGGACGGCGACGTGCTCGCCGAGCTGGTGCGCCGCAAGGTCCAGGTGAAGGCCGACGTCGTGGCCGCGGACCTCCACGAGTCCAGCCTGCGCGAGATCCTCAACTACGGCCACACCCTCGGCCACGCCATCGAGCGCCGCGAGGGCTACCGGTGGCGGCACGGCGCCGCGGTCAGCGTCGGCCTCGTGTTCGCGGCCGAGCTGGCCCGGCACGCCGGCCGCCTGGACGACGCCACCGCCGACCGGCACCGCGCGGTCCTCGACTCGATCGGGCTGCCCACCGGCTACGCCGCCGACGCGCTGCCCGACCTGCTCCAGGGCATGCTGGGCGACAAGAAGACCCGCGCGGGCGTGCTCCGCTTCGTCGTCCTCGACGGGCTCGCCGAGCCGGGTCGGCTCGAGGCACCCGAGCCGGCGCTGCTGACCGCCGCCTACGCGGCGATCAGCACCGGGTGAGCCCGGCCGCTGGGGGCACGGTCGAGCGGCGGACGTGAAATCGGACTATAGTCCGCTATGAGATGAGCAAGACCAGCGGACCACGATCCGAGCCGGAACCGCCCCAGGCCGGCAAGCCGCAGCGAGCCGAACGGGCCGACGCCGTACGCAACCGTGCCCGCGTCCTGCAGGCCGCCCGCGCGCTGTTCCGCGAGCACGGCGCGGGCGCGGTGACGATGGACCAGGTCGCGGTCGCCGCCGGGGTCGGCAAGGGCACGCTGTTCCGCCGGTTCGGCGACAAGGCCGGCCTCGCCGTCGCCCTGCTCGACACGCACGAGCGCGACCTCGAGGCCGCCATCCTGAGCGGTCCGCCGCCGCTCGGCCCCGGCGCCGAGCCGGCCGCCAGGCTGGTCGCGTTCCTCGAGGCCTACGTCGACTTCCTCGACGGGAACCTCGACCTCGTGCACCTGTCCGAGACCGCCCGGCCCGGCGCGCGCTACGACATCGGCGCCTACCGCCAGTGGCACCGCCACGTCGCCGGGCTCATCGCGGCGGCGCGGCCCGACCTGGACGCCGACTACCTCGCGCACGCCCTGCTCGCGCCCTTGGCCGCCGACCAGCGAATGGCGCTGCACGAGGCGGTCGGACCTGGGCGTGTCCTGGCGGGGCTGACTACCCTGGCGCGATCAATTCTCGAGAACAGGAGTGGCACATGAACGCGCTGGTGCTCAACGGACCCAACCTGGGCAGGCTGGGCACGCGTGAGCCGGAGATCTACGGCCGTACCACCTACGCCGACCTCGTCGAGCTGTGCGAGCGGACCGGCCGCGAGCTCTCCCTCGAAGTGACCGTCCGGCAGACCGACCACGAGGGCGAGATGCTCGGCTGGCTGCACGAGGCCGCCGCGCAGCGGATCCCCGTGGTGCTCAACGCCGGCGCCTGGACGCACTACTCGATCGCCGTCCGGGACGCGTGCGCGCAGCTCACCGCGCCGCTGGTGGAGGTGCACATCACGAACGTGCACAAGCGCGAGGAGTTCCGCCACCACAGCTACATCTCCGCGGTCGCGAGCGGCGTGATCGTCGGCCTCGGCGTGGACGGCTACCGGCTCGCCCTGCGCTGGTTGGCCGACAACGCGACCACCGACGCATGACCGTCCTGCACACCCGACGACTCACGCTGCGACCCATCCAGGCCGAGGACACCGCCGCGCTGCTGGCCATGCTCACCGACCCGGAGCTCGGCCGGCACCACCCGGGCGACCTCACCGATCCGGACGAGATCGTCGCGCTCGTCCGGCGCCGGCTCGACTACCGCGGGCCCGCGGGCACCGGCGACTGGGTCTTCGAGCTCGACGGCACGATGGTCGGCATCGGCCACCTGCGCACCTCGACCGAGCTGCCCGGCGGCGTCCTGGAATGCGGCTTGTACCTGGCCCGCGCGCACTGGGGGAGCGGCCTGGCCGAGGAGGCCGCCCGTGCCGTTCTCGGCCACGCGCACCACACGCTCGGCGTCCCGGCCGTGTTCGCGCTCGTGCACGAGGAGAACCCGCGCGCCCAGCGGTTCGTCGAGCGGCTCGGCTTCCTCGAGGTGGGTTCCGGCACCCACTACGGCGCCGTCCACCGCGTGCTCGTGAGCCTGGCCGAGCCGGCCGGCGTGCACCACGTCGAGCTGTGGGCCGCCGACCTCGCGAGCGCCGAGCGGACCTTCGGCTGGCTGTTCACCGAGCTCGGCTGGCACGAGTACCAGCGCTGGCCGCGCGGCGTGAGCTGGCGCCGCGGCGCGGCCTACGTCGTCGTCGAGGACTCGCCCGACCGGTGCGGCGACCGGCACGAACGGACCCGGCCTGGGCTCAACCACCTGGCCCTCCACGTCGCCACCCGCGCGGACCTGGACCGCATCGTCGCCGGCGCGCCCGAACACGGCTGGCACCTGATGTTCGCCGACAAGCACCCGCACGCGGGCGGTCCCGAGCACCTCGCCGGCTACCTGGAGAACGACGACGGCTTCGAAGTCGAGCTGGTTGTCGCCCAACACACGCCGTAATCCCTACACTGTCCGGGGGATTCTCGAGGGCAACGTTCGGAGGGCACTTCACGATGCGCACTACGCACCGTCGAAGACCAGCGGCGTTGTTCGCCGTCTCGCTGGCCCTCACCCTTGTCGCCGCCTGCACCACCAGCGAGGCATCGCCGCAGGCCGAACCCGCGAGGGTGGCCGAGGCCCAGCCCGCCGAGCCCTCCGCGACGCCACCCGCATCGAACCCCGATCCGGTGAAGCTCGCCACCAGCAAGGGCCGGCAGAGCCGCGGCGTGATCGCGGCGGGCGGCGGCGACGCGCCGTACAACTACGCGCCGTCCGTGCTCTACGACCGCGGGCGGTACCGGATGTGGTGGTGCAGCCAGCTCGGCATCGCCAACCCGCCCGGCGACGACATCCTGCTCGCCGAGTCCCGCTCGATGGCCGGCCCGTTCCGCGGCCCCGACGGCTCGACGGCCACCCCGATCTTCTCCGGGCACCCGGGCGGCTTCGACGGCATGCACACCTGCGACCCGTCGGTGATCCGCGCCGGCGGCGCCTACTTCATGTACTACACCGGCGCGGCCGGCAACCACGCGCACGGCAACGCGATCGGCGTCGCCACCAGCCCCGACGGCCGGGTGTGGACGCGGGCCAACAACGGCAAGCCGATCGTCCGGTCGGCCCGCCAGGTGTCCAACGGCAACACCTATGGCGCGGGCCAGCCGGCGGCGATCTTCCTCGCCGGCAAGTTCTACCTGATGTTCACCGACACCACCGGCCGCGAGACCGGGCACAACGGCGCCGGCCAGTTCGTCCTGCGCTCGCCGGACCCCACGTTCGGCGAGGACGTCGAGGCGCTCGGCCCGGACGGCTTCGTGCCCGTGCGGGACACCGGCGCGCGGCTGCGCACGGTGGTCGACGCGTTCAGCGCCGACTGGATGTGGGTCGACTCGCTCGCCGCGTTCGCCATCGCCCACGAGACCGTCGACGGCACCACGATCACCTTCTGGGACAGGGACTTCCGCTACAACCCCTACGAGCCGGTGCTCGTGCCGGGCAGCTGGCGCGAGGGCCCGGGCCTGGTCCGCCGGCCGGACGGGCACGCGGTCGTGTCGGCGGCCGACCCGTGCGGCACCGTGTCGATCGACCTCGTGCGGGCCACCAAGCAGGGCCGCTTCGGGCCGTCGGACCTGCGCCACTTCGGCCTGGACGTCGGCGGGTTCGACGCCTGCGCGGACCGGGGCCGCGCCCTGCTCGCGCTCAACGGGTTCGCCATGCCCTCGCCGAAGCGCACCATCGACCTCGTGGTCAACGGCATGCTCGTGCGGATCGACCGGCGGGCGGTGGCCGAGAAGCTCGCCGTGCGCATCCTCGACGATCCGGTGCCCGCGCTGGCCCACGCGCCGGTCGCGCTGACCCTGCGGCCGGGCGCGGAGGCGCGGCAGGCGCCGGGCCGCGGGACGGCGTTCCTGGTCGACGACACGCTCTGGCCGATGGGCTCGGCCGACGTCGCCGCGCTGAACTCGTCGGTCGTGGGCGGGCTGACGGCCGCGGAGTGGGACGCCTACACACGCGGCGCCGACCTCACGGGCCCGCCCCGCTGAGCCCCCGCCGCCGGAACCGCTGAGCTGAGCCTTAGTCGGCCTCGGTGCGCGAGCGGCCCGGCACCCGGATCCACCGCCCGGCGAGGAACCCCACGCATGCCGGCACCACCACCAGCAGCGCGGTGAACGCCGCCCCGCCGGTGAGCGCCGCACCCAGGTCGGCGATGCCGGTCTGGTCGACGAAGATCGACTTGCCGATGATGCCGAGCACCGCGGCGCCCCAGCCCGCGATGAGCGAGGCGATCAGCCAGACCTTGCCGCGCTCGGGGACGTCCCGCCAGGTGTCGACCGCCCCCCACACCGCGGCGACGCCGACGAGCACCCCGAGCATGATCGCCTCGAACACCGTGCGCGATGTCGGGTGGTGCACCCCGAAGTCGGCCCGCACCGTCTCGGCGACCGCGTGCACCACGGCCAGCACGATGCCGCGCAGAAGCCAGGTTCGCATCGCCACAGCGTATCCGGGAGCGGAGCGAGCCATTCAACCCAGCGGGTGCCACTAAGCTCGCACGCATGCTCGAGACGCACGCCCGCCGCCGCGCGGCGCTGCGCTCCCAGCTGCGGGAGCGCGACCTCGACGCCCTGCTGGTGGTCGACCTGCGCAACGTCCGCTACCTCACCGGGTTCACCGGCTCCAACGCCGCGCTCCTCGTGCACGCGGGCGACGAGCCGGGCACCGAGGACCGGACCGTCTTCTGCACCGACGGCCGCTACCTCACCCAGTCCGCGCAGCAACTGCCCGACCTCGAGCGGCTGATCGACCGCCCCTGCCCGCCCGCACTCGTCGAGCGGGCCGCGGCGAGCACCGACTACCGGCGCACCGGGTACGAGAGCCACCGGGTCACCGTCGAGGACCTCGACACGCTGTCCGGTGTCGCCGGCGGGGTCGAGCTCGTCCGCGCGCCCGGCCTGGTCGAGCGGCTGCGCATGGTCAAGGACGACAACGAGATCGAGGCGCTGCGCATGGCGTGCGCGGCCGCGGACCGGGCGCTCGCCGACCTCGTCGAGCACGGTGGCCTGCGGGCCGGCCGCACCGAGCGCGAGGTGGCCCGCGACCTCGAGAACCGGATGCTCGACCACGGCGCGGCGGGCCCGTCGTTCGAGTCGATCGTGGCCGCCGGCGCCAACTCCGCGGTTCCGCACCACCGGCCCACCGACACGGTCCTGCACGCGGGCGACCTCGTGAAGCTGGACTTCGGCGCGCTCGTCGACGGTTACCACTCGGACATGACCCGCACGTTCGTCCTCGGCACGCCGGCGGACTGGCAGCGCGAGCTGTACGACCTTGTCGCCGCCGCGCAGGCGGCCGGTCGCGCGGCGCTGCGGGTGGACGCCGAGGTGCGCGACGTGGACGCGGCCGCGCGGGAGGTCGTCGAGGACGCCGGCCGGGGCGAGGAGTTCCTCCACGGGCTCGGGCACGGGGTCGGCCTGGAGATCCACGAGGCCCCGGCCCTGGCCAAGACCGGTGAAGGTAGACTGTCCGCCGGCATGGCCGTCACGGTGGAACCGGGCGTGTACCTGTCCGGCAAGGGTGGGGTCCGCATCGAGGACACGCTCGTCGTGCGGGACGGCGATCCCGAGCTTCTCACGCTGACGACCAAGCAGCTCGTCGTCGTGTGACCGCAGTCGTGTGACGACCCACCAAGCGTTGCGATTACAGGAGAGACCTACCCCGTGGCTTCCACCAACGACCTGAAGAACGGCCTGGTGCTCAACCTTGAGGGCCAGCTGTGGTCCGTCGTCGAGTTCCAGCACGTGAAGCCCGGCAAGGGACCGGCGTTCGTGCGCACCAAGCTCAAGCACGTGCTCACCGGCAAGGTCGTCGACAAGACCTTCAACGCCGGCATCAAGGTGGAGACCGCCACCGTCGACCGCCGCGAGATGACCTACCTGTACCAGGACGGCACGCAGTTCGTCTTCATGGACGGCCAGACCTACGAGCAGATCCACATCGACGGCGACGTCGTGTCGGACAACGCCCGGTTCCTGCTGGAGAACCAGACCGCGGTGGTGGCCACGCACGAGGGCGCGCCGCTGTTCATCGAGCTGCCGACCTCGGTCGAGCTCGTCATCAAGCAGACCGACCCGGGCCTGCAGGGCGACCGGTCCACCGGTGGCACCAAGCCGGCCACGCTGGAGACCGGCGCCGAGATCCAGGTGCCGCTGTTCCTGTCGACCGGCGAGAAGGTCAAGGTCGACACCCGCGACGGCCGCTACCTCGGCCGCGTCTCCTCCTAGATGGGCGCGCGCAGCAAGGCACGCAAGCGCGCGGTCGACGTCCTCTACGCCGCGGCGGTGCGCGACGCCGACCCGCGCACGCTGCACGCCGAGCGCACGGAGGTCACCGAGCACCCGGCACCGAACGACTACGCCACCACGCTCATCGAGGGCGTTGTGGCGCACCGCGAGCGGATCGACGAGCTGCTCACCGAGCACGCCGAGGGCTGGACGCTGGACCGGATGCCGTTCGTGGACGTCGCGATCCTGCGGCTGGGGGTGTACGAGCTGCTCTGGGCGGAGGACGTCCCGGACCCGGTCGCCGTCGACGAAGCCGTGCAGCTGGCCCGATCGCTGTCGACGGACGACTCACCCCGGTTCGTGAACGGGGTCCTGGGCCGCCTGGCCACCATCGCGGAGCGGCTGCGCGCCACTCTGTGAGACCCGTGGTGTGACGTGCGACGCGTTGGCCGAAATCCGCGTGAGAACTGTCGGTGCCGGCTCGTAGGTTGGCGCCATGGAGATCTCCCAGCCCGCCGCGGTGGACCGCCGCAGCCTGGTCGCGGCTGGTGTCACGGTCCTGTTGTGGGCCTCGGCCTTCGTCGCCATTCGTAGTGCTGGGCAGCACTACTCGCCGGGGGCGTTGGCGTTCGGGCGGTTGCTCGCCGGGTCCGTCGTGCTCGTCGTCGTGCTTCTCGTGCGTCGCGAGGGGTGGCCGGCCCGCGCCGCGTGGCCGGGCATCGTCGCGTCGGGGGTGTTGTGGTTCGGCGTCTACATGGTCGCGCTCAACTGGGGGGAGCGGGAGGTCGACGCGGGCACCGCGGCCATGGTGGTCAACGTCGGGCCGGTGCTCATCGCGCTGCTCAGCGGGTGGCTGCTCAAGGAGGGCTTCGCGCGGCGGGTGCTGCTCGGGATCGCGGTGTCGTTCGCGGGCGCCGTGGTGGTCGGCTTCTCGACCTCCGGCGGGGGAGGCGCCTCGGTCCTCGGCGTGTTGTTGTGCGTTGTCGCGGCGGCCACGTACGCCATCGGGGTCACGGCCCAGAAACCGGCGCTGCGGCACGCGTCCGCGGTGCAGGTCACCACGTTCGGCTGCCTCGTCGGCATGGTGGCGTGCGCGCCGTTCGCGGGTCAGCTGGTGTCCGAGATGGACGGTGCGCCGCTGTCGGCCACGCTGAACATGGTCTACCTCGGCGTGTTCCCCACCGCGCTGGCGTTCATCACGTGGGCCTACGCCCTGGCCCGCACGACGGCCACCAAGATGGGCGCCACGACGTACGTGGTGCCGGCGCTCGTGATCGTGATGTCGTGGGTGGTGCTCGACGAGATCCCCGGCTGGCTCACCCTCACCGGCGGCGTCCTGTGCCTGGCCGGCGTGGCGGTCACCCGGGCCCGTCCCCGCCGCAGGCCACCCGTGGAGACGACCACCCCGTCCGAGCCGACGGCCTCGGCCACCACCTAGCCTCCGGATGGCCGCACGATCATCCCCCGTTCGCGCTCGCTCGATCCCCCGTTCGCGTCATGGCGGCGAGCCGTTCGCCGCAGCGACACCTGCCGGAGGCCCGGCCGACACCCGCCGGAGCCCGGCAAAACCCGCCAGAGGCACGAGAACCTCCGGGAGATGTGGGCCGGTGCGCCAGTCACCGGCTCCACCCGGAGGTCCTCACAAACGCGGCCGACACGTGTTGACCGCGGCCGCCGTCAGTCCTCTTTGGACGGACGCGCCTCGGGGGGCAGCACGCCCCAGTCGATGAGCTGCTCGGTCAGCTCGCCCGGCGTCATGTCGTAGATGATCGCCAGCGAGCGCAGGTCCTCGGTGCGGATCGAGAGCACCTTGCCGTTGTAGTCGCCGCGCTGGCTCTGGATCGTCGCCGCGTACCTGGCCAGCGGCCCGACCTTCTCCGCGGGCAGCTGTTGCAGCCGCTCGAGGTTTATCACGATCTTGGTCGCCGGCTCGGCACCGGAGGGCACTCTGCCCTCGGGCAGCAGCTCGACCACCGGCACCCCGTAGAAGTCGGCGAGCTCCGCCAGCTTCTGCACGGTGACGGCCCGGTCGCCCCGCTCGTACGAGCCGACCACGACGGCCTTCCAGCGGCCGCCGGACTTCTGTTCGACGCCGTGCAGGGACAGCCCCTGCTGCTGGCGGATGCCGCGGAGCTTGCTCCCCAGCGCCTTGGCGTAGTCGCCCATATGGCGATTCTCCATTCATTCGCCCCGCTGGCCGATCTGTGTACGCCGCGGGTAGCCGCATATCAACACGCAGAGTAATGGTTACCCAGTGTTGTCACCAGGTCAAGCTGATCTGTGTACAAGTGCGGTTCATTTGCATCATTACCACCCGGTTGGTGGATCCATTGCGCCTGGTACGGTGCTAGCGGCGCCCATCTGGGCGCAGCTCAGACGTCCTTTAACGACCCGTCCCGCGAGGCGGGGAAGGAGGTCAACCGTGGCACCGCGCAACCGCGGTGCGGCGGAACCGGCTGGGCAGCGCGAGCTGCTCTCGGCCGGCGACGTCGCACGCACCGTCGCTCGAATGGCCCATCAGGTCATCGAGCGAACCTCACTCGGCGCAGCCGACGCAGCACCCGTAGTGCTCCTCGGCATCCCCACCCGGGGCGCACCGCTGGCCAGCAGGCTGGCCGCGCGCATCGCCGACTTCTCCGGCATCGGCATCGGCGACAAGCTCGCCACCGGTGTTCTCGACGTCACCCTCTACCGCGACGACCTCCGCCGCCGCCCCACCCGCCCGCTCGGCACCACCGAGCTGCCTCCCGGCGGGGTCGACGAGCGGCTGGTCATCCTGGTCGACGACGTGCTCTTCTCCGGCCGCACCATCCGCGCCGCGCTCGACGCGCTGCGCGACGCCGGCCGCCCGCGTGCCGTGCAGCTCGCCGTCCTCGTCGACCGGGGGCACCGCGAGCTGCCGATCCGCGCGGACTACGTCGGCAAGAACGTGCCCACCTCGCGCACCGAGGAGGTCCACGTACAACTGGAGGAGACCGACGGCCGCGACGCGGTCCTGCTGCAACGCGGGGGGCTGTCGTGAGTGAGCTTGCGAGCGAACCAATGTCACAGGGCGACCGCGAGCGGCGGCACCGAGCCTGCGAGGGGACGTCGTGAAGCATCTGCTGGCTACCGAAGGACTGGATGCGGCCTCGGCCACGGCGATCCTCGACACCGCCGACAGCCTCAAGCACACCCTGCTCGGCCGCGAGGTCCGCAAGCTCCCCACGCTGCGCGGCCGCACCGTCATCACGATGTTCTACGAGGCGTCCACCCGCACCCGGGTCTCCTTCGAGATCGCCGGCAAGTGGATGAGCGCGGACGTGGTCAACGTGTCGGCGAGCGGATCGAGCGTCGGCAAGGGCGAGTCGCTGCGGGACACCGCGCAGACGCTGGCCGCGGCCGGCGCCGACTGCGTGATCGTCCGCCATCCCGCCTCCGGCGCCGCGCACCGGCTGGCCGGCTGGCTCGCCGAGGTCGGCACGTCGGTGGTCAACGCCGGCGACGGCATGCACGAGCACCCCACCCAGGCCCTGCTCGACGCCGCCACCCTGCGCGAACGCCTCGGCGACATCGAGGGCAGGCGGGTCGCGATCGTGGGCGATGTCCTGCACAGCCGGGTCGCCCGGTCCAACGTCCACCTGCTCACCACGCTCGGCGCCGAGGTCGTCCTCGTCGCGCCGCCCACGCTGCTGCCCTCGCACGTGGACCGCTGGCCGGTCACCGTGTCGCACACCCTCGATGCCGAGCTGCCCGGCGTCGACGCGGTGATGATGCTGCGGGTGCAGGCCGAGCGGATGCACGGCGGCTTCTTCCCGTCCGTCCGCGAGTACGCGATCGCCTACGGGATGAGCGAGGCGCGCCTGGCCGCCCTGCCCGAGCACGCGGTCGTGCTGCACCCCGGCCCGATGCTGCGCGGCATGGAGATCGCCTCCGCGGTCGCCGACTCGCCGCGCGCCGCGATCACCCAGCAGGTGGCCAACGGCGTCCATGTCCGGATGGCCGTGCTCTACCACCTGCTGGCGCACGAGGAGGAGATGGCGTGACCGCCCTTGTACTGCGCGGGGTCCGGCCCTACGGCGGGGACCCGGTGGACCTGGAGGTCCGCGACGGCCTGATCGCCGCCCTGGGGTCCGATGTGGACACAACGGGTGCGGAGGTGCGCGACGCGGCCGGTCTGGTGGCGCTGCCCGGTTTCGTCGACCTGCACACTCACCTGCGGGAGCCGGGCCGCGAGGACACCGAGACCATCGGCACCGGCTCGGCGGCGGCCGCGCTCGGCGGGTTCACCGCCGTGTTCGCCATGGCCAACACCGACCCGGTGGCCGACAACGCGGTCATCGTCGAGCACGTCTGGCGGCGTGGCCGCGAGGTCGGGCTGGTCGACGTGCACCCGGTCGGCGCGGTCACCGTCGGCCTCGGCGGCGAGAAGCTGGCCGAGCTCGGCACGATGGCCCGCTCGCAGGCCCGGGTCCGGATGTTCTCCGACGACGGCAAGTGCGTGCACGACCCGCTGCTGATGCGCCGTGCGCTGGAGTACTCGACCGCGCTCGACGTGGTCATCGCCCAGCACGCGGAGGAGCCGCGGCTCACCGTCGGCGCCCAGGCGCACGAGGGCGAGGTGGCCGCCCGGCTCGGCCTCGCCGGCTGGCCCGCGGTCGCCGAGGAGTCGATCGTCGCCCGCGACTGTCTGCTCGCCCGGCACACCGGTGCCCGCCTGCACGTCTGCCACGTGTCGACCGCCGGCACCGCCGAGATCCTGCGCTGGGCCAAGGCGCAGGGCATCGAGGTGTCGGCCGAGGTCACCCCGCACCACCTGCTGCTCGACGACGAGCGGCTGTCGACCTACGACCCGGTGAACAAGGTCAACCCGCCGCTGCGCACCGCCGCCGACACCAAGGTCCTGCGAGAAGCGCTGGCCGAGGGCGTGCTCGACTGCGTGGCCACCGACCACGCCCCGCACGCGCCGCAGGACAAGGACTGCGAGTGGTCCGCGGCACGCCCGGGAATGCTGGGCCTGCAGACGGCGCTCGCCGTGGTGGTGCGCACGATGGTCGAGCCGGGCCTGCTGGACTGGCGCGGTGTGGCGCGGGTACTCAGCGAGCGGCCGGCGGAGATCGCCGGCCTGCCCGACCAGGGCCGGCCGCTCGAGGTCGGCGAGCCGGCCACGCTCACCCTGGTCGACCCGGAGGCGAGCTGGACGGTGCGCGGCGCGGAGCTCGCCAGCATCGCCGCCAACACCCCGTACGAGGGCATGGAGCTGCCCGGACGGGTCGTCACGACACTGCTGCGCGGGCGGGTCACCGCCCATGATGGTGAGGTAATTCGATGAGTCAGGCCGCACTCGTCCTCGAGGACGGCAGGGTGTTCCACGGCGAGGCGTTCGGCGCCGTCGGCACCACGCTCGGCGAGGTGGTCTTCTGCACCGGGATGACCGGCTACCAGGAGACCCTCACCGACCCGTCCTACCACCGCCAGATCGTGGTGGCCACCGCCCCGCAGATCGGCAACACCGGCTGGAACGACGAGGACGACGAGTCGCGCAGGATCTGGGTCGCCGGCTACGTCGTGCGCGACCCGGCCCGGGTCCCGTCCAACTGGCGCTCCCGCCGACCGCTCGCCACCGCCCTCGCCGAGCAGGGCGTGGTCGGCATCAGCGGGGTCGACACCCGCTCGATCACCAGGCACATCCGCGAGCGCGGGGCGATGCGGGGCGGCGTGTTCTCCGGCGCCGACCTCGCCGGCACCGACGAGCTGGTCGACCGGGTGCTGCGGAGCCCGCGGATGGCCGGCGCGGACCTCGCCGGCCAGGTCACCACCGCGGCCACCTACGTCGTCCCGGCCGACGGCGAGCGCCGCTTCCGGGTCGCCGCGCTCGACCTCGGCATCAAGACCAACACGCCGCGGATGATGGCCGCCCGCGGTATCGAGACCCACGTGCTGCCGGTCGGCGCCACGATCGACGACGTGCTCGCGGTCGAGCCGGACGGCGTGTTCCTCGCCAACGGGCCGGGCGACCCGGCCACCGCCGACGGCCCGGTCCGGCTCACCCAGGCGGTGCTGGAGCGGCGCATCCCGCTGTTCGGCATCTGCTTCGGCCACCAGATCCTCGGTCGCGCGCTCGGCCGCGGCACCTACAAGCTGCGCTACGGCCACCGAGGCATCAACATCCCGGTGATCGACACGCGGACGGGCCGGGTCGCGATCACCGCGCAGAACCACGGCTTCGCGCTCGACGGCGAGCCGGGGGAGCGGTTCGGCACTCCGTTCGGCGACGCCGTGATCAGCCACTACTGCCCCAACGACGGCTGCGTGGAGGGCGTGCGGGCGCTCGACGTGCCGGCCTTCTCGGTGCAGTACCACCCCGAGGCGGCGGCCGGTCCGCACGACGCCGCCCCGCTGTTCGACGAGTTCGTCGGTCTGATGGAGGCGAGAAGTGCCTAAGCGGGACGACATCGAGCACGTGATGGTGATCGGGTCCGGCCCGATCGTCATCGGCCAGGCGTGCGAGTTCGACTACTCCGGCACCCAGGCCTGCCGGGTGCTGCGCGAGGAGGGCCTGCGGGTCAGCCTCGTGAACTCCAACCCGGCCACGATCATGACCGACCCGGAGTTCGCCGACGCCACCTACATCGAGCCGATCACCCCCGACTTCGTCGAGAAGGTCATCGCCAAGGAGCGGCCGGACGCGCTGCTCGCCACGCTCGGCGGGCAGACCGCGCTCAACACCGCGGTCGCGCTGCACGAGCGGGGCGTGCTGGAGAAGTACGGCGTCGAGCTGATCGGCGCCGACATCGAGGCCATCCAGCGCGGCGAGGACCGGCAGCGGTTCAAGGACATCTGCGCGTCGGTCGGCGCGGAGACCCCGCGCAGCGCCGTGTGCCACTCGATGGACGAGGTCCGCGCCGCGGTGGACGAGCTGGGCCTCCCGGTCGTCATCCGGCCGTCGTTCACCATGGGCGGACTCGGTTCCGGCTTGGCGCACACCAAGGAGGACCTCGAGCGGATGGGCGCCTCCGGGCTCACCGAGAGCCCGGTGCACGAGGTGCTCATCGAGGAGAGCGTGCTGGGCTGGAAGGAGTTCGAGCTCGAGCTGATGCGTGACCGCAGCGACAACGTCGTGGTCATCTGCTCGATCGAGAACATCGACCCGATGGGCGTGCACACCGGCGACTCGGTCACGGTCGCGCCCGCGATGACCCTCACCGACCGCGAGTACCAGCACATGCGCGACGTCGGCATCGACGTGCTGCGCGCGGTCGGGGTCGACACGGGCGGCTGCAACATCCAGTTCGCGGTCCACCCGCAGACCGGCCGGCTGGTCGTCATCGAGATGAACCCGCGCGTGTCGCGGTCCTCGGCGCTCGCGTCGAAGGCCACCGGGTTCCCCATCGCCAAGATCGCCGCCAAGCTCGCCATCGGCTACACGCTCGACGAGATCCGCAACGACATCACCGGCGAGACACCCGCGTCGTTCGAGCCGACGCTGGACTACGTCGTGGTGAAGGTGCCGCGGTTCGCCTTCGAGAAGTTCCCGGGCGCGGACCCGACGCTCACCACGACGATGAAGTCGGTCGGCGAGGCGATGGCGCTCGGCCGCAACTTCGTCGAGGCGCTCGGCAAAGCGCTGCGCTCGATGGAGACCAAGGCCGCCGGCTTCTGGACCACCCCGGACCCCGACCCGATCACCGTCGGGTCGGTGCTCGAGGCGCTGCGCATCCCGCACGACGGCCGGCTCTACACGGTGGAGCGGGCGCTGCGGCTGGGCGTGAGCGTCGCCGAGGTCAGCGAGGCGTCCGGCATCGACCCGTGGTTCATCGACCAGGTCGCGTCGCTGGTCGAGCTGCGTGCCGAGGTCAGCGCCGCGCCGGTGCTCGACGAGCGGCTGCTGCGCCGGGCCAAGCGGGCCGGGTTCTCCGACCGGCAGGTCGCGGCGCTGCGCCCGGAGCTCGCCGGCGAGGACGGGGTGCGGACGCTGCGCCACCGGCTCGGCATCCGGCCGGTGTTCAAGACCGTCGACACGTGTGCCGCCGAGTTCGCGGCCCGCACGCCGTACCACTACTCGGCCTACGAGCTCGACCCCGCGGCCGAGTCGGAGGTCACCGAGCAGCGCGACCGGCCCAAGGTGCTGATCCTGGGGTCGGGGCCCAACCGGATCGGGCAGGGGATCGAGTTCGACTACTCCTGCGTGCACGCCGCGATGGCGTTGCGCGGCGCGGGGTTCGAGGCCGTGATGATCAACTGCAACCCCGAGACCGTGTCCACCGACTACGACACCTCCGACCGGCTCTACTTCGAGCCGCTGACGTTCGAGGACGTGCTCGAGGTCGTGCACGCCGAGCGGCGCTCCGGCACGGTGGTCGGGATCATCGTGCAGCTGGGCGGGCAGACCCCGCTCGGCCTCGCACGCCGGCTGGCCGAGGCGGGTGTGCCGGTGGTCGGCACCCCGCCCGACGCCATCCACCTGGCCGAGGACCGCGGCGCGTTCGGCGAGGTGCTCACCAACGCCGGGCTGCCCGCGCCGAAGTACGGCATGGCGACGTCGTTCGCCGCGGCCAAGCGGATCGCCGACGAGATCGGCTACCCGGTGCTGGTCCGGCCGTCCTATGTGCTCGGTGGGCGGGGCATGGAGATCGTCTACGACGAGGACTCGCTGGCCGGCTACATCGCGCGCGCCACCGAGATCACGCCCGAGCACCCGGTGCTCGTCGACCGCTTTCTCGACGACGCCATCGAGATCGACGTGGACGCGCTGTGCGACGGCAAGGACGTGTTCCTCGGCGGCGTGATGGAGCACATCGAGGAGGCCGGCATCCACTCCGGCGACTCCTCGTGCGCGCTGCCGCCGATCACGCTGGGCCGCACCGACCTGGCCGCGATCCGCCGCTCGACCGCCGCGATCGCGCACGGCATCGGGGTGCGCGGGCTGCTCAACGTGCAGTACGCGCTCAAGGACGACGTGCTGTACGTGCTGGAGGCCAACCCGCGGGCGTCGCGGACCGTGCCGTTCGTGTCGAAGGCGACCGCGGTGCCGCTGGCGAAGGCGGCGGCCCGGATCATGCTGGGCGCGACGATCTCGGAGCTGCGGGCCGAGGGCATGCTGCCGCCGACCGGGGACGGGTCCGACCTGCCGCCCACGTCGCCGGTCGCGGTGAAGGAGGCGGTGCTGCCGTTCCACCGGTTCCGCACGCCGGAGGGGCACGGGGTCGACTCGCTGCTCGGGCCGGAGATGAAGTCGACGGGCGAGGTGATGGGCATCGACACGTCGTTCGGCAAGGCGTTCGCGAAGTCGCAGACGGCGTCCTACGGCTCGCTGCCGACCTCGGGCCGGGTGTTCGTGTCGGTGGCCAACCGGGACAAGCGGGCGATGGTGTTCCCGGTGAAGCGGCTGGCCGACCTCGGCTTCGAGGTGCTGGCCACGGCGGGAACCGCGGAGGTGTTGCGGCGCAACGGGATCCCGTGCACGGAGGTCCGCAAGCACTTCGAGACCCCCCGCGACGCGGAGCCCAATATCGTCGAGATCATCCGCGACGGCGGGGTCGACATGGTGATCAACACGCCGTACGGCAACCCCGGCCCGCGGGTCGACGGCTACGAGATCCGCACGGCGGCGGTGTCCCGCGACATCCCGTGCGTCACGACCATCCAGGGCGCGGCGGCCGCGGTGCACGGCATCGAGGCCCTGATCAGACAGGACATCGGCGTGGAGTCACTTCAGTCCCTGCAGGCGACGCTGCGGCGCACGCGATGAGGGCGCCGTTCGGGGCCCGGCTGACGACGGCCGTGTCGATGCGCGGGCCACTCTGCGTGGGGATCGACCCGCACCCGTCGCTGCTGGCGGACTGGGGCCTGCCGATGTCGGCCGCGGGCCTCGAGCGCTTCGCGATGACGTGCGTAGAGGCGCTGGCGGGGGAGATCGCGGTGCTCAAGCCGCAGTCGGCGTTCTTCGAGACGTACGGCTCGGCCGGCATCGCGGTCCTGGAGCGGCTGCTCGTGGCGTCCCGGCAGGCCGGCGCGCTGACCCTGCTGGACGTGAAACGCGGCGACATCGGCTCGACGATGGATGCGTATGCCGCGGCCTACCTCGCGGAGGGCGCCCCGCTCGCGGCGGACGCGGTGACCCTGTCGCCGTACCTGGGGTTCGGTTCCCTCGACCCGGCGCTCGAGCTGGCCTCGCGGACGGGTCGAGGCGCGTTCGTCCTGGCGCTGACCTCGAACAAGGAGGGCGCGTCGATCCAGCGCGCGACGGGCGGCGGTGGGGCGTCGGTCGCCCAGGAGATCGCCGACGAGGCCGCGGCCCGCAACGCCGGCGCCAGCCCGCTGGGCCCGGTGGGCCTGGTCATCGGCGCGACGGTGGGGCGGCTGGAGCTGGACCTGTCCCGCCTGAACGGCCCCATCCTGGCCCCGGGCTTCGGCGCCCAGGGCGCCACGGTGGCCGACTTGCGCACGGTGTTCGGTGAGAGCCTGCGCCACGTGCTGCCGTCCTCGTCGAGAGAGATCCTCCGCCACGGCCCGGACCCTGCCGCACTGCGGGACGCGGCCTTGAGGGTCCGCGACTCCCTGGGCGTGACCCACCCGCTGTAACCGCTGCCCGCCCAAACCTTCCACTCGCACCCCGAAGTTGTCCACAACCCCGCCGCACCCCCCTTGACCAGCACGTTTCTTGATAGAATGGATGCACGGGGTGCCCCCGGAGTGGGCGGGGGCTGCCATCCGGAGGCGGCGACGCGGACACGATTCGCCCGGTCGGGGTTTTGGCTGGTTGGGGCCGCCAGGGGCTTCGTTGGGGCTGGGTGCGAGCGATCGATGAGTGGGCTCACGCCGGGCCAGCAAGGCGAGCTTCGGGCGCCGGGCGCGGCTGACAGGGCCGCCATCCATAGCGAGCCAGGTGAGTGGGCGCCGTGGTCCAGAGATCCACAGCGTGGCTAGTCGTGGCCGGTGCGGCGAGTGGGCATCACCAGGCGGCCAGCAGCCCGCCCCCAGCCGAGCGACCCCGCCCAAAACCGCCAAGCGGCCACCAGGTGTCCAAAAGGTCACGAAAAGGCCGCTTCCAGGCGCTTTGCAGATTGCAGTTTGCAGTGTGGTGTCTCACCGGCCGTCGACGGAAGGTGCCGCTGGCCGACTCGCCGCGGACACCCCTTGTAGCGGATCTCCCCGAAATGATCAAGGTCCCGGATGGGGTTACCGCAGGTCCGGGGATTGGCCGCTACGCACAGTAGATCTATGCTCCGGTGAGCGCTACGTTGCGCACTAAGGTGGACCCGCGTTGTCGTGACCGCTCCGACCTCGGTAACGTCGCGACACCGATCCACAGACACACCCCACCCCCCGGAGGAAATCGTGGCCCTTCCCCAGCTGACCGAGGAGCAGCGGGCCGCAGCGCTGGAGAAGGCGGCTGCCGCCCGTCGCGCCCGAGCTGAGCTCAAGGAGCGCCTTAAGCGAGGTGGCACCACCCTCAAAGACGTGCTGGCCCAAGCTGACAAAGACGAGGTCCTGGGCAAGATGAAGGTCACCGCACTGCTCGAGGCCCTGCCGGGCGTCGGGAAGGTGCGTGCCCAGCAGATCATCGAGCGACTGGAGATCGCCCCCAGCCGCCGCCTGCGCGGCCTCGGTGACCGCCAGCGCAAGGCGTTGCTCGCCGAGTTCAGCGGCGAGTGAGTCAGTCACTACGCGACACCCGGAGGGGCCGGCTGGTGGTTTTGGCCGGCCCCTCCGGCGTCGGCAAGAGCAGCGTGGTGCGCGAGCTCCGCGAGTTGTACCCCGACCTGTGGTTCAGCGTCTCGGCAACGACACGCGAGCAGCGGCCGGGCGAGCAGGACGGCGTGGACTACCGGTTCGTCGGCCCCGCCGAGTTCGACCGCATGATCGCCCAGGGTGAGCTGCTGGAATGGGCCGACATCCATCGCGGCACGCATCGCTCCGGCACCCCGCGCAAGCCCATCGAGGAGCGCCTCGCCGCCGGACTCCCGGCGCTGGTCGAGGTCGACCTGCAGGGCGCCCGCGAGCTCCGCAGGACGATGCCCGAGGCCTTCCTCGTGTTCCTCTGCCCCCCGAGCTGGGAAGCGCTGGTCGAGCGTCTCGTCGGTCGCGGCACCGAGTCGCCGGAGGTCGTCGAGCGTCGGCTGCGCACCGCCAAGGAGGAGCTGGCCGCCCAGGACGAGTTCGACGCGGTGGTGGTGAACACCGACGTGAAGAGCGCCGCCACGGAGTTGCTAACCTTGGTACTTGACAAATCGTCTGACCAGCTGGAGAAACACGAGTGATCACTCCCACCGAGTTGGGCGCACTGGGTGACCCGACGAGCCCGCAGCTCGAAGGCATCACCAACCCCCCGATCGACGACCTGCTCGACAAGGTCAGCTCGAAGTACGCCCTGGTGATCTACGCGGCCAAGCGCGCCCGGCAGATCAACGACTACTACGCGCAGCTCGGCGAGGGCCTGCTCGAGTACGTCGGTCCGCTGGTCGAGCCTGGGCCGCGCGAGAAGCCGCTGTCGATCGCGCTCCGCGAGATCCACGCCGGCCTGCTCGAACACACCGAAGGCGAGTGACCGACGCCGATCGCCGTCCCCGCGTCGTCCTAGGCGTGGCGGGCGGGATCGCCGCCTACAAGGCGTGCGAGGTGCTCCGTCGGCTCACCGAGTCCGGACACGACGTCCGGGTCGTGCCGACGGAGGCTGCCTTGCGGTTCGTCGGTGCCGCCACCTTCGAGGCGCTCTCGGGCCACCCGGTGCACACCGAGGTGTTCGCCGACGTGCCGGAGGTGCCGCACGTGCGCATCGGCCAGTCGGCCGACCTCGTCCTCGTCGTGCCCGCCACGGCCGACCTGCTGGCCAAGGCGGCGCACGGCCTCGCCGACGACCTGCTCACGAACACCTTGCTCACCGCCCGGTGCCCGGTGCTGATGACGCCCGCGATGCACACCGAGATGTGGGAGCACCCGGCCACCAAGGACAACGTGGCCACGCTGCGCCGCCGCGGCGTCATCGTCACCGAGCCCGCCAGCGGCCGGCTCACCGGCGTCGACACCGGCAAGGGCCGGCTGGCCGACCCGGCCGAGATCGTCGACCTGGCCCGGCTGTTGCTACGCCGGCCGGACGCGCTGCCCCGGGATCTCGAGGGACTGCGGATCGTCGTTTCCGCGGGCGGCACCCGGGAGCCGCTCGACCCGGTCCGCTACCTCGGCAACCGCTCGTCCGGCAAGCAGGGCTACGCGCTGGCCCGCACCGCCGTGCAGCGCGGCGCGCACGTCACGCTGGTGTCCGCACACACCGTGGCGTTGTCCCAGCCCGCCGGCGCCGAACTGGTCGACGTCGGCACGGCCGAGGAGCTGCGTGACGCGATGCACGAGGCCGCCGTGGGCGCCGACGTCATCGTGATGGCCGCCGCGGTGGCCGACTTCCGGCCCACCGACCGCGCCGAGTACAAGATCAAGAAGACCGACCGCGACCCCGACCCGGTCGCGTTGACCCGCAACCCCGACGTGCTGGCCGAGCTCGTCAAGCGACGGACGCCGGGCCAGGTCATCGTGGGCTTCGCGGCCGAGACGGGGGACAGCGCCGGCGACGTGCTCGAACACGCGCGCGCCAAGCTGAAGCGCAAGGGCTGTGACCTGCTCGTGGTCAACGCCGTCGGCGAGGGCAAGGCCTTCGAGATGGAGGACAACGCGGGCTGGCTACTATCTGCCGACGGTGCGGAACGCGCTGTCGCGCTCGGTAGCAAGTCCCACATGGCGTCCGATATATGGGACGCGGTGGTGGGGCTCCTCGAGGCGTGATGGGTTCTCGAGTTCCATCAGTACGCTTATCTGCAACAACAAGGCGAGAATTGGGTAGGTATACGTCGTGACTGACTCCGCGAGCAGGCTGTTCACCAGCGAATCGGTGACCGAGGGGCACCCAGACAAGATCTGTGACGCGATCAGCGACTCGATCCTGGACGCACTGCTGTCCAAGGACCCGCGGTCGCGGGTAGCCGTGGAGACCATGGTCACCACCGGCCAGGTGCACGTCGCGGGTGAGGTGACCACCGAGGCCTACGCGGACATCCCCAACATCGTGCGCGACACGATCCTCAAGATCGGCTACGACTCGTCGGCCAAGGGCTTCGACGGCAACTCCTGCGGCGTCAACATCGCGATCGGCTCGCAGTCGCCCGACATCGCGCAAGGCGTGGACACCGCCTACGAGTCGCGGGTGGAGAACGAAGAGGACGAGATCGCCAAGCAGGGCGCCGGCGACCAGGGCCTGATGTTCGGCTACGCGTGCACCGACACGCCGGAGCTGATGCCGCTGCCGATCGCGCTCGCGCACCGGCTGGCGAAGCAGCTCACCGAGGTCCGCAAGAACGGCACGCTGCCCTACCTGCGCCCGGACGGCAAGACGCAGGTCACCATCGAGTACGCGGGCGACCAGGCGGTCCGCCTCGACACCGTGGTCGTGTCCTCGCAGCACGCCGAGGGTGTCGACCTGGAGAAGCTGCTCACCGTCGACGTGCTCGAGCAGGTCGTGAAGCCCGAGCTGGCCCAGCTCGACCTCGACACCGAGAACGTGCGCCTGCTGGTCAACCCGACCGGCCGCTTCGTCGTCGGCGGCCCCATGGGCGACGCCGGCCTCACCGGCCGCAAGATCATCGTCGACTCCTACGGCGGCATGGCCCGCCACGGTGGTGGCGCGTTCTCCGGCAAGGACCCGTCGAAGGTCGACCGCTCGGCCGCGTACGCCATGCGCTGGGTGGCGAAGAACGCGGTCGCCGCGGGCCTCGCGACGCGCATCGAGGTCCAGGTGGCCTACGCCATCGGCAAGGCGGCGCCGGTCGGCCTGTTCGTCGAGACCTTCGGCACCGAGACGGTCGACCCGATCAAGATCCAGCAGGCCATCGGCCAGGTCTTCGACCTCCGGCCGGCCGCGATCATCCGCGACCTCGACCTGCTGCGCCCGATCTACGCCCAGACCGCGGCGTACGGCCACTTCGGCCGGCCGGAGCTGGACCTGCCCTGGGAGCGCACGGACCGCGCCGACTCGCTGAAGGCCCTCGCCGGCGCCTGATGCGCCGACCGGACCCGGCTCACTGGCTGTGGTACGCGGTGGGCGGCACGCTGCCGGCCGCGTACCACGAGTGGGTCCTGTACGACCTCACCTGCGGCACGTGGGTCTTCCGCCACCTGGCCCGGGTCCAGGTCCTGTTCGCGCCCTGGTGGCTGGCCCTGCTGGTCCCCGGCCCCCTCTCCCTGCGGCTGTCGATGGTGGCCCTGGGCTACCTCCTGTCGCTCTACTTCTCCCTGAGCTTCATGGAAGACGCGTGCGAACGCCGCCTGGTGAAGCACGGGTTCCCGCCTGGCCTGAACCGGACGATCCGTGAAGAGTCCAGTGTGGACCAACGGGCCGAGCTGGCCGCCATCTACGCGGCGTACTACCGCCACTAGCTCGCGGCACGACGTTCACCGGCCGCGTCTCGCCCCTCCCTCCCGCTGGTCTTTGGATGTCCGATCATCAAGAATGTCGGATGGTCGTATTCTGAGACCAGCGTGACCCCTGGGGAGGGATGCCTCGTGGCGTACGGGTCGCCGACGTTCCATTGGACGATCGTCCTGGTCGATGTCGCCGACTTCACCAACCCCGGCAGAACCTCCACGCATCACGAAGCCGTGCGTCGGGGCATGTACGCCCTGCTGGAAGAAGCCTTTGTCGAAGCCGGCGTCAACTGGGCCGCTTGCACGCGGGACGATCGCGGCGACGGCGTCATGATCCTCGTGCCGGCGATGGTCTCCAAGAGTCTGCTCGCCGACCGGCTCCCAGGTCGGCTGATGGCCGGTTTGCGCCGGTACAACGCCATCCACGTCACCGAAGCAGCGGTTCAGCTGCGGGTGGTGTTTCATTTCGGCGAGATCAGCCGCAACTCGAACGGGGCGGCGGGGCCGGCATTGAACGACGCCTTTCGCCTTCTTGATGCGCCGACGGCGAAGGCGGAGCTGCGGCAGTCCGGCGGAATGCTCGCACTGATAGCCTCGATGGAGTTCTATCGCGACGTGATTTCGCAAGATCCCGGAGCCGACCCCAGCGATTATCATCGCATTCCGGTTAAGGTCAAGGGGTTTTCGAGTGAGGCGTGGTTACGTTTACCTGGTGCGGTCGCGTTGAACCAGCCTCCGGCGGCGCCTGTGATCGGGGCAGTGGCCGGGAGCGCCACCGACGGTCCCGTACTCGACCTGCTGTCGGAAGCGGAGCAGAAACATGTGCACGGTTGGCTCGCCGATATCGAGGTTCCGAACGTGTCGGAGCTCGCACGGCGCGCGGCCGGAGCGGGGATCCCCTTACCGCGACTTGCCGACCCTTGGCACGCGTTCACTCACCTCGCGGATTTCACCGTCGGCCCGGATGGGGTACCGCCCTGCCTGTTGTTCCTCCACGCGCTCGCGAAGCAGGTCGGGGGCGAGGTAGGCCATGGGATGACCGTCTGGGTTGATCGACAGGTGCGGCAGCTGCGGATCGGGGCCGCGTTCGAGGCTCGGTGCAGGGATCTGGCCCGGGTCGTCGAGTCGCGTCTGCACCTGCTGATCCTCATCGACCGCGACGCCATCGACCGAGATCGGTTCCTACTGTCGTTCTGGCGCCAGGAAAGCGCCGACGAATGGCCACCGGTGCGCGGACCGGTGCGTGAGGTCGCCCTGGACACCGTCGAGCGGGTCGTAGACGACATCGTGGTCGCGGCCGAACGCGCGTGGGCCGATCTGCGTGCCTCGGTGATACTCGAGTTCCTGTTGCCCCGCACGCTTCTGAACCTTCCGGTGCACCGTTGGCACAAGGAGCACGATTCGGGTGATCCTCGTCCGCTGTGCCTTGATTATCAGATTCTCATTCGGTCACTCGAACGTATGAAGGCGGTCCATTGGCACCGGGTATGGCGCGAGCGCTGGCACTCGATGTACGAAGATCCCTCCGTGGAGAGAATTCATTTCCCGCCAACGGAAAATCGCTCCACGCTCCGCGTCGATGCGGTCCTGAGCGATCCCCGCTGGGTCTCAATGGTGGCCGCGGCTCCGGCGGACGAACCGGAGGGGCCACGAGATGATCATGTGATGGCGGCGCTACGATCCGGTCTGCCTGTACTGCTGTGGCGTCCCGGTGTGGCCCCTGAAGAGCTTCGAGAAATTGTGAATTGGCTGGTCGAGGGCGGTGACTTGACGGATCTTCCGGAGCGGACGCAGGTATCTCGCCGGGCGGCTTTCGGGTCGTCAACACTGCCGATCGACACCGACGTAGCGCGTGATGTGGTGATACTGTGGGACGACCCGAGGCGTCTAATCGCACTCGATCAGCCGCTGAACGGTTCTCAGCCGCCGTAGGGGAATGCGGATGAGCGCGAACGAGTTCGACGAGGTTCCGCCCGAGGGGCGGACACCTCCCGCTGTCGCGCCCGATTGGTGGATCTACCGCGGTACGGGCCGCCCGCTCCACGACATTCACCTCGCCGATCTGCTGCCACCACCGCCGCCGTGGCGAAACTTTCGTGGCGGTCCGCTCCCCGAACGCGAGGCGCCACCCGACGACGACGGCGACGCCGAGCGACGGCTGGGCGCCGAGTTTCACCTGACCGAACGCGACGTGAATCCCGTCGAGGTCGACATGGTCAACGCGGCGTTGTATTTGCGGCGGCCGCTTCTCGTGACCGGGCGGCCGGGGACCGGTAAATCGGCACTCGCGTATCGCATTGCTCGGGAACTGCGGCTGGGGCGGGTGCTGCGTTGGGCCGTCACCAGCCATACCGGTCTGGAATCCGGGTTGTACCGGTATGACGCCATCGGCCGAGTGCAGGCGGCGGCGACCAGGCATGCGGCCGCGGCACGAAACGTGGACGGGTTCCCGTCGAACGGTTCGCCGGATGCCGGTGGTGAGCCACCGATCGGCGAGTTCATCCGGCTCGGCCCGCTCGGGACGGCGTTCCTGCCCGGCAGGTCACCGAGGGTGTTGCTGATCGACGAGCTCGACAAGAGCGAGGCCGACCTGCCCAACGACCTGCTGAGCATCTTCGAGGATGCCGAGTTCGCCATACCGGAGCTGGAGCGCGTTCGAGCCGGGTCGCCGGAAGTCACGGTGTACACCGACGATCCGCACGGCGAGGCCACCGTCGTGGACGGCCGGGTCGCCTGCCATGCGTTTCCGATGATCGTGATCACGAGCAACGGCGAGCGGGAGTTCCCGCCGGCGTTCCTGCGTCGGTGCTTGCGGCTGGAGATGCAGGATCCGGGTATCGAGCAGTTGGCCGCGATGGTGGCCAACCACATGCTCGACCAGGATGGCACGCATCGGGATCGGTTGATCCAGGAGTTCGTGGCCAGAAGCGCGGCGGGCGAAGGACTTCCGGTGGACCGCCTGCTGGAGGCGGTGTATCTCGCGACTTCGGGCGCGTATCGGGAGGACGACGATCTGGCATGGCCGCGCCTGGTCGACGCGCTGTGGCGCCGGCTGAGTTTGGCGCCTTGAGTGAGCCGGCCGGCCGACGTACCCGGGCAGGATCTCGTCCAGGCGGCGGGATCGTCGGACGCTGCCGTGCCGGAGGTACCGGCGGACCGGCTCGGGGTTGACGATCTCACCTGGTCCGAGGTGGCGGACGCGGTATGGCTGGCCTCGGCCACAGGCGCGTCGCCGCGGTCGGTGGCCGAGCAGGAGCCGCCCGCGGCGCCCCGTGCCGACGCCTCGGGAACCGAGCCGCCGCCGAACCGGACGCACGAGTCTGACGACGCGAACACCGCTCACTCGCACCCCGACGAGCCCGATGACCGGAACAGCGGCCACGCCGAGGCACCCGGGCACGCCGTTCCGCCGACCGCGCCGCCGCCGGCCGAGGCAGGAGAACCGGCCGAGGAGCCCGTGCTGCGGCTGGTCGCCGGCGAGCACCCGGGCGCCCCGGATGGCACGCTTCCCATACCGCACGGGCTGGACCTCATCCGGGCGCTCCGGCCACTCAAAAGACACGTGGCGTCCCCACGTAGCGATGACGTGGTCGTGGACGAGGTCGCGACAGCCGAGCGTGCGGCGCAGGACGGGTTGTGGTGGCCCGTCACGCGCCGCCGCAAGGAGCGATGGCTCGACCTGACCCTGGTGGTGGACTGCGGCTCGTCGATGGTGCTGTGGCGGTCAAGGATCGCGGCGTTCGTCGCGCTGGTCGAGCAACTCGGTGCGTTCCGCGCGGTTCAGGTGCGGCTGCTCGACACGGACAGGGCCGCCGACGGCGTGCCGCTCCCGCCGGTACTGCGGGGTGGCGCGGCCGATGCCCCACCCCGCCACCCGGCCGAGATCCTCGACCACTCCGGGCGGCGGGTCGTCCTGGTGCTGACCGACGGCGTAGGGGCGGCGTGGCGAACCGACCTCGTCGGCCCGGTGCTTCGTCAGTGGGGCAGCGTCATGCCGCTCTCGATCGTGCATCTGCTGCCGCAGTCGGCGTGGGGCAGCGGTGGAATGGCCGTCCACCGTGCCCGGCTGTCAACTCCCAACGACCTCAAACCGAACCGGCGGTGGACCGTCGAGCTTCCCGACGCGTGGTTGGAGCCCGATCCGGCGGCAGCGCTCCCGGACGGCGCCGTGCCGGTCCCGTTGTTGGAGCTGGGACCCCGATGGTTGCGGTGGTGGAGCCAGCTGATCACCGGTCGGCACCGCGAGGCGGTCGACGCCACGGTCCTGCTCGCCACGGACAAGCCGCGGCCGCGGGTGAGTGCGTTCGACGGCATCGGCGGGCAGAGCCCACGGACCCGGGTGAACACGTTCCGCAGCGTTGCCTCCCCAGAGGCGCAGCGGTTGGCCCAGCTGCTTGCGGCCGTCCCCGTGAGTGTGCCGGTGGCGCAACTTATCCAGCGGGAGTTCCTGCCGCAGGCGGGCGTGGAGGTGGTGGCCGAGCTCCTCGCCTCCGGACTGCTGCGATATGGTCCCGACGCGGATTCCGCGTCCACTTCGGACGCGCGCCAGTTCGACATTCCGGCGCAGGTCCGTGAATCTTTGCTGGAAGGCGCTCGACGCACGGAAACCGCGCGCGTCGTGCGGACGGCCGCCCACCATTTCGGCCGTCACATAGGCGCCCTGGAGAGACTTCGGGCCGCCATCGACGATCCGCACAACACGCCGGATCCCGAGCTGACGCCGGACACCGCGGCCGAAGTAGCACTGGAACGCACGGTCATGCGGGCCCTCAGCGGCCCGTACAGCTCTCGTGCCGACCGGCTGACGCAGTTGACCATGCAGCCCAAGGCGGGACCACCCGTCGTCGACCGTCCCGAGAGTGACACCACCATGCCCCCCAGGCTTGAGCGCCCTGACCTCTCCGCGACCGGCCTTGCCGCGTCGACGGAACAACCGCCGACCGCGAGCCGGATCGCGGCGGCGCAGCAGGACAATCCCCACGCGCTCGACGCCGTCACGACTCCGATGGCGCACCCGCCGGTCTTCACGTCGGGTGGGCTTCGCGAGCGGCAGCCCGACGAAGCGCCGCCGATCTGGGGAAACGTGCCTCAGCGGAACCTGAGCTTCACGGGTCGCTCGGAGCTGCTCGACCAGTTGAGCAAGCGCCTCACCGCCGGCGGCACCACCGCCGTACTACCGGCGGCGCTGCACGGGATGGGTGGTATCGGCAAGACGCAGATGGCCGTGGAATACATCTACCGGCATCTGCAGGACTACGAGGTGATCTGGTGGATCGAGGCGGCTCGCCCGACGCAGATCCGGGCCGCGCTCACCGACCTCGCCCGCCAGCTGCACCTACCCGGCGGCAACGATGCTTCGGTGGCGATACCCGCCGTGCGAGAGGCGTTGCGGACAGGCCACCCGTACCGGCGGTGGTTGTTGGTGTTCGACGCCGCGGAGAGCCCGGACAGCGTGCGCCCTTTCTTTCCCACCAATGGCCCTGGAGAAATTCTCATCACCTCACGCAACCCCGACTGGGCCGGTGTGGCCCGGCCGCTCGAGATCGCCCTGTTCAAGCGGGAGGAAAGCAGGGAACTGCTGCGCAGCCGCGGCCCGGAGATCGGGGACTCGGCCGCCGACCAGGTGGCCGAGCGGCTGGGAGACCTGCCCCTCGCGATCGCGCAGGCCGCCGCCTGGCTGGCCGAGACCGGAATGCCGGCCCAGGAATACCTGCGGCTGTTCGACGAGAAGGTTCACGAGATCCTGGAGGCATCGGCGCCGCCCGATGACGAGGTGTCCGTGACGGCGGCCTGGAACGTGTCCTTCGATGAGCTGCGTACCCGCAACCCCGCCGCGCACCAGATTCTGCAGATCTGTGCGTTCTTCTCGCCCGAACCGATCTCCCGGGAGACGTTCACCGGGGTCCGTGGTGTCTCGATCCTGCCCGAGATCGATGTGGCACTACGCGATCCGATTCAGCTCGCCCGGGCCATCCGGGACATCAACCGGTACAGCCTCGCGAAGATCGACCACGGCAACAACACGCTGCAACTGCACCGGCTCGTGCAGCTGGTGCTGCGCACCCGGCTGATGCCCAAGCAGCTGCAGGTCCAGATGCAACACGGCGCGCACCAGCTGCTCGCCACCATGGACCCGAACGACCCGGACTCGGGGCGGTACTGGCGCCTGTACCGGGAGCTGCTGCCGCACGCGTACGCGGCGGACGTCGTCGACTGCGATGACGCCTGGGTACGCCAGCTCGTGGTCAACCTCATGCGGTTCCTGGCGCAGTGGGGTGACTTCGAGGAGGCGGCCGCACTCGGGCGGCAAGCCCTCGAGCGCTGGACGGAAGCACTCGGCGAGAGCCATCCACAAACCCTCGAGGTGGCGGGGCGGCTGGGTCTGTTCCTGTGGGCGCGCGGCCGGTTCCAGGAGGCGTCGGAGCTCAACCAGCGCACGCTCCAGCTGCGGCTTCAGGTGTCGGGGGAGAACAGCGAGGAGACCCTCGGCGTACAGACCAACGTGGTGATCGACTACAGGTCCCAGGGCGCCTTCGCCGAGGCGCGCAAGCTCAGCGAGGAGATCCTGCGGAAGTCGCGAAAGCTCTTCGGTGAGGACGATCCGGTGACGCTGTCAGCCGCGTACCAGCACGGCCTGAGCCTCCGGCTCTCCGGTGAGTACAGCGCGGCCGCCGACGTGGACGAGGACGCCTTCCGCCGGTCGGTCGAGGTGTTCGGCCCCGATCACCCCAGGGCCTACATCGCCAACACGGGCCGCATCATCGACCGGCGCGAGGCGGGTGCCTACAGCTGGGCCAGGATCGAGCAGGAGAAGCTCACTGGCATGTGGTGGGAGCGCTTCGGCGAGGACCGCGCCGACTGCTGGATCTCGCTGTTCCAGCTGGCGGTGGCGCGGCGCAAGGACGGCGACCACGCCGGTGCGGTGGAACTGTCGAAGCGAGCGCTGGACTACTTCAGCTCCCATTCCGGGGACGACGACACCACCACCATGGTGTGCTTGCTGGCCTACTCGATCGACCTGCGGCACCAGGGCAACCTGGCCGAGGCACGCAAGCAGGGTGAGGAGGTGTTCGAGCGGTACCGCCGGGTGCTGGGCGAGGAGCATCCGCACACGATCGCGACGACGGTCGACCTGGCGGTGACACTGCGCCTGCTCGGCGACGCGGCCGGCGCGCGCGAGCTGGACGAGCGCGCGCTCGAGCAGTTCCGGACGCTCGTGGGTGCCGACAACCCGTTCGCCATCGTCGCCGCCATCAACCTGGCGAGCGACCACGCAGCCCTCGGCGACGTGCAGGCCGCGCTGGCGTTGAACGCGGAGGCGGTGGAACGCGCGCGCCGGGTGTTCGGTGACGAGCACCCCACCACGCTCGCGGTCACCCTGAACCACAGCCGCGATCTACGGGCCGTCGGGCGCGGCGACGAGGCGGAGGCGCTCTACAGCGGCTTGGTGGCGCGGTACCGCAAGACGTTCGGCGAGGCGCATCCGGCGACCGCGGCGGCCGCCAGCGGGGCCAGGGCCGACTGTGACATCGACCCGATCCAGCTCTGATCGCGCCGGCGTACCGAGGTCAGTGCGCCACCGTGCCGATCCAGGCGGCCAGGTCCTCCGGGGACGGCAGCCGGTGCGGTTGTGCCCTGAGCTCGCGGTGCACGGCGCGGACCAGCTCCGGGTGGCCGAGCAAGGCCCGCGCGGCGGGATCGATGCCGCGTGCCGCCAAGGCGAGGCCGAGCCCGACGAGGGCGGTAGGCCGGTCCGGGTTCGCGGCGAGCTCCCCGCGGTAACCGGCGGCGGCCGCGGCGTGTTCGCCGGCCGCGTAGGCGAGGTCCGCATCAGTGGCGTCCGGCACCGCCGTCCGGGCCTCGGTACGTGAGGTCGGGTCGAGCCCGAGCCGGATGAGGTCGGTCCGCGCGTGCGACCACTCACCGTCCGGCACCGGCGTGGGAGCCGGATCCGGCGCGGCGTCGACGGCAGGCGGCCGGGACCGCCCGGCCAGCCAGGCCTCGGTCGTCCTGGCGACCAGGTCGGGCCGCGGTCGCAGATGGCGGAGTCGCCATCCGGCGTGATGGTCCGCGGCCAGAGCGCCGGCCGTCTCGGCCATCGACGTGGGGACCGCCTCCGCCCTCCACGGCTCGAGGCGGGCGGCGACCCCGTCGACGAACCGGTGTCCCGCCTCGGTCAGGCTGGTGTCGCCGCGAATCGCGGTGAGCGCACGCCATGTCTGGGCCCGCCAGTACGCGAACTCCAGTGCGGCCCGGCCGCTGTCGGGTCCGTCCGCCCGGAACAGCGCGCGCCAGAACTCGGTGACCCCGAAGAACGCGTAGACACCTTGCAGCACCCGGTCCAGCGGGCGCGGGTCGTCGCGCCACGGGACGTAGAAGCGCGCCCGCGGGTCGTCGTCGTGCAACCGGGTCAGATGCAGGATCCCGCCGAGCACGATGTGCCGGAACTCGTGGACGAGGGTCGCGGCCAGTGACGCCGCGTCCAGCTGGCGCGCGATGATCGCGCTGCCGAATGCCTCGCCGGTCGAGGCGCTCGCGTTGCCGAAGGTGACCACGGGCCGGGGCACGATCGAGTCGAGCCCGACGGGCATGGTGTCGGCCAGGGCTGGAACGTGATCGACGATCAGTTGCCACGCCTCGTCGATCAGCACCTGCCAGGCGGCGAGTTCGGTCGGGCCGAGCCGCTGCGGTGGCACCGGTTCGTAGAGGCCGCGATAGGGATCCAGATCGTCGAGTCGCACCGACAGGTGGTGCGGGCCCGCCTGAGCCGTGATCCGCCGGATGTGCCACCACTGATCCGTTGCCGAGTCGAGTGTTGCGGGCAGCCGCACGCTACCGGCGTCGTTGCCCAGGTCGACCTGGCCGGGACTGCCGCGGATCTTCGCGACGGACCACTCACCCTCGGCCGGCAGCCGAACGGTGCCGAGCGACGGCAGCGCCGCCATCCCCTTCCACAGCGGGACATCGGCCCGGAAGTTGAGCCGCGCGTGGACGGCGGCCGCAGCGGCGAGGGCGTGGAAGTGTCCGATGTGGACCCAAAGCGGCCAGGTGCCGGTGATCTCGTTGCGGAGCAACCGGATCGTGTACCCCGCCCAGCTCCCGGTGTACGGGTGGGCGAGGATCAGGTCGAACGCGGCCGGTGACCTGGCTTCGACGCGGGCCAGGAGGTCCCACGCCTCCTCGGGGGAGGGCAGCGGACCGAAGAGGTCCGGTGTCTTCGTGACCTCATCCAGCAGGGCACGCAGCAACAGCAGGCGTCTGCTGCGTTCCGCACGGCGGAGCCGTCGCACTGCCGACGGCCTGCCCTTTCCGCGGGCGAGCGCGTCGAAGTCGGCCCACGACAGCCGGTGGAATACCGGACTATCACTCGGGATGGCCATTTCCTCGGCGGGACCAGTGTCAGTCGACTCTCTCGCCCCCACCGTTATTGCCGCTGCGCGAGAGGATCCGTACCTGGCTGGTTCGGTCCACCACGTGCTGTACGGCCTGGTGGAGCGAGGAACTGTCCAGCGTGCGTAACTCGCGGAACGGGATGGTGCCGAGGTCGATCAATTCCGATTCGATGCCATGGTCGGTTTCGGCCGAATTCATGTGTCGAGTTCCCCTCCACCCGCAGGTTGGCTCGAGCAGGATTCTTCAATGATGGCTTACCAAGCGTGGATCCGGAAGGGTTGATCTACGGGTCGTCGGATGTCGTGGTGCCGGCGGCCAGGTCGCGGAGGAGGTCCGGGCGCAGGATCGTGATGCGGTGGCGGGCGGTGTGGACCACTCCGTGTTTCTTCAGCTCGTCCAGGCCCCGGATGAGCGTGCTGCGGGACACCCGGGCATAGCTGGCCAAGTCTTCCTGGGTCACGTTCAGGGGCAGCGACGTCGCCGCCGCCCAGTCGGGGTCGTACTGCAGGGCCAGTTCGAGCAGGACCGCCGCCAGGCGTTGGCTGAAGTCCGGGCCGCCGGACTCGAGTCGCAGCCGATCCGACTGTTGCAGGCGGATCGCGGCCGTTCGGAGTAGTTCCTCGGAGATCCTGGGGCGCCTGCGGAGTACGGCCATCAGCCGGTCGCGGGGGATGACGAGTGCCTGAACCTCGTCCATCGCCTGGATTGTCGCGGTTCGGGGGAGACCGCTGATGGGCGCCAGCTCGCCCACGATCTCGGCCGGCCCGCGGGCCGCGAGGGGGGCGTCGTCGCCTCGGTAGTTGGTGGCGGTGATCTTCACCCAGCCGCGGAGGATGACGAACATGCTGCTGGGCGGGCTCCCTTGCAGGGCAAGGATCTCACCAGGGCTCCACACCCGGACATACCCGGACTCGGTGAGCGCGGTCCGCTCCGCCGCGGTGAGCCGGTGCCACGCTCTGCGTTTGCCGCTGTGGCCATCCAACGGGCCCCCAACCCGAGGTGACGTGGAAGTTCCAAATGACACATTACCCGCTCTCCGCAGGGCCGAGCATGGTTGATGCAGACGAAATACAGAGGGTGGAGGAAATGACGATGGCCACTCGCTCGACATTGAACCCGACGGCCGTTGCGGCGGACTGGTATGCGAAGCCCTTCTCCGCGGCCCCGGCCGCCATCCCGCCGCACCCACCGCTCGTGTCCGGCGGCTGGTACCACGGATCACCGGCCGAGCCCACCGGCCCCGGCCGTTACCCGATCGAGCAACCCCGCCACAAGTCCGTCGGGCTCGCGTTCGTGCTCAGCGTGCTCTTCGGGCCCGTCGGGCTGGTCTACGTCTCCGCCAACGTCGGGCTCGTCGCGACCGCGCTCACGGCCGTCGTCCTGCTGGTGGCGGGCATGGGATTCCTGCCACTGCTGCTGATCTGGCCGCTCGCGGTGGCCGCGGCCGTGTGGGGCGCGGGGCACGTGGTCGTCAGCGGCTGATCTCCAGCCCGGCCAGCAACTCGGGATCGGAGAGCATCTCGATCGCGACGATGTGGCCGCCGGCGATCGTGAACGCGAACACGACGCGCGGGGTCCCGCCGACCGACCACACGGCCCCGGGCTCGCCGTCGATCAGAGCAGGGCGCGCGGCCCGGGCCCGGCCGGAGAAGGTCTCCGCAACGGATTCGGCGCCCCGGACCTCGGCCGTCGCGCCCGTCCGCACCGTGGCCTCGTCGGCACGGAGCACGATGTCCGGATCGAGCAGGGCAAGCAGCCCGGCGAAGTCCCCGTCGCGCGATGCCGCGAGGAACGCCTCGACCACCTCGCGCTGACGGGAGACGTCGGGCGCCGCGTCCGCGCCCTGCACCCGCCGCCGCGCCCGGCTCGCGAGCTGACGCGCGGCGGCGGGGGTCCGGTCCACGATCGGCGCGATCTGGTCGAACGGCACCGCGAACAGGTCGTGCAGCACGAACGCGAGCCGCTCGGCCGGCGCCAGCGTGTCCAGCACCACGAGGAGGGCCAGGCCGACCGAGTCGGCGAGGACCGCCTCGTGCTCCGGGCTCGCGGCCGCCTCCTGCTCGGCCACCAGCTCGAGGGGCGTCTCCCGGCGGGACCTGCGCGACTGGAGCATGGTGAGGCACACCCGCCCGACGACGGTGGTGAGCCAGCCACCGAGGTTCTCCACCTCGCTCGTGTCCGCGCGGCTGACCCGCAGCCACGCCTCCTGCAGGGCGTCGTCGGCCTCGGCGTAGGAGCCGAGCATCCGGTGGGCCACGGCCCGCAGATGCGTGCGATGCGCCTCGAACTGCGAGGTCAGCGAGTTTTCCTCGACCATCGGTCACACTTTCTCGTCGCGTTGTGTCAAGTAGCTGACCGACGGGACACCGTCGATGTGACGGGGAACGACCGAGTACGGAGGACGACATGACGGACGGCTTCAAGACGATCATCTTCCCGGTGAGCGATCTGGACAAGGCGAAGGCGGTGTTCAACGCGCTGCTGGGCACGGCACCGGAGGTGGAGGCGCCCTACTACGTCGGCTACAAGGTGGCCGGCCAGGACATCGGGCTCAACCCCAACGGCCACGCCACGGGCATGACCGGCCCCGTCACCTTCCACCACGTCGCCGACATCAAGGCCACCCACCAGGCGCTGCTCGACGCGGGCGCCACGGCCAACGACGACATCAAGGAGGTCGGCGGCGGCCGGCTCGTCGGGTCGGTGAAGGACGCCGACGGCAACGTCATCGGCCTGCTCCAGGACTGACCACGACCGGCAAGGTCGGCGTCGGCGGGACGCGGGACGTCGTGCTGATCGAGGGCACGGTCGAGGTGATCGCCCCGGATGCCCCGGTGGCCGACGCGTTCGCCCACCGCACCGGGCGCCTCCTCATGCGCGACCGGACTTGGCTGGTCTGACGCGGCATCCGGCGGCGCCCCGTGATAGACACCGCGCATGACCGCGCGCAAGGGGGAGCAGCGGCCGGCGGCCACGCTCCCGGTCGCCCGGGTGCTGGTCGACGTCCCGCTCGCGCACCTGGACCGGCCGTTCGACTACCTGGTGCCCGAGCAGCTCGACGAGGTCGCGGTGCCGGGCTGCCGGGTGCGCGTCCGGTTCGCGGGCCAGCAGGTCGACGGCTTCCTCGCCGAGCGCGTGGCGGAGTCGGAGTTCACCGGCAGGCTCGGCTTCCTCACCAAGGTCGTGTCCGCCGAGCCGGTGCTCGCCCCCGAGATCGCCGCGCTCGCGCGAGCCGTGGCCGACCGCTACGCCGGCATGATGATCGACGTGCTGCGGCTGGCCATCCCGCCGCGGCACGCCAAGGTCGAGGCCGAGCCGCCGCCGGAGCCGGCGCCGCTGCCGCGGGCGCCGGAGACCGACGGCTGGCGGCGCTACCCGCGCGGGCCGGCGTTCCTCGACGCCGTGCGGGCCGGGCGGCAGGCGCACGCGGTGTGGCAGGCGCTGCCGGGGGAGGACTGGCCGGTGCGGCTCGCCGAGCTGGCGATCACCGCGGCGGCAGGCGACCGGGGCGCGGTGCTGGTGGTGCCGGACTACCGGGACGTGGCCCGGCTGCACGCCGCCTGCGTCGCGCTCGCCGGTGACGACGCGGTCGTGGCGCTGTCGGCCGACGCCGGGCCGGCCAAGCGGTACCGGCGGTGGCTGTCGGTGCTGCGCGGCGGCGCGCGGATCGTCGTCGGCACCCGGGCGAGCGTGTTCGCCCCGGTGCACCGGCCAGGCCTGTTCGTGGTCTGGGACGACGGCGACGACCTGCACGCCGACCCGCACGCGCCCTACCCGCACGTGCGCGACGTCCTCATCCAGCGGGCGCACGCGGTCGGCGCGTCGGTCGTGGTGGCCGGGTTCGCGCGTACCGCCGAGGCGCAGCTGCTGGTCGACTCGGGGTGGGCGCCGGAGATCGTCGCCTCGCGCGAGGAGCTGCGCGCGGCCTCGCCGCGGATCGTCTCCCTCGGCGAGACCGACCTGCAGCTGGCCCGGGACCCGGCGGCACGCGCGGCCCGGATCCCCTCGGTGGCGTTCGAGGCCGCGCGGGCCGCGCTCGCCGACGGGCGGCCGGTGCTCGTGCAGGTGCCGCGCGGTGGGTACGTGCCGGCGCTCGCGTGCCAGCAGTGCCGCACGCCCGCCCGGTGCCGGCGCTGCGCCGGGCCGCTGGGCCTGCCGCCGGGCCGGCCCGGCGCGGACGCGGGCGTGCCGACCTGCCGGTGGTGCGGCGCGCCGGACACGGCGTTCAAGTGCGGGACGTGCGGGTCGCGGCGGCTGCGGGCCATCGTCGTCGGCGCCAAGCGGACGGCCGAGGAACTGGGGCGCGCGTTCGCCGACGTGCCCGTGCTCGGCTCCGGGGCGAGCGAGGTGCTGTCGACGGTGGAGGCGCGGCCGGCGCTGGTGGTGGCGACGCCGGGCGCGGAACCGGTCGCCGACGGCGGCTACGGGGCGGCGCTGCTGCTGGACGGCTGGGCGCTGCTCGGCCGGGCCGACCTGCGGGCGTCGGAGGAGGCGCTGCGCCGGTGGATGCTGGCCGCGGCGCTGGTCCGGCCCGGGCGCGACGGTGGGCGCGTGGTGGTGCTGGCCGAGTCGTCGCTGACCCCGGTGCAGGCGCTGGTCCGGTGGGACCCGGTGTGGCACGCGCGCCAGGAGCTGGGTGCGCGCGAGGAGCTCGGTTTCCCGCCCGCGGTGCGGATGGCGTCGGTCGACGGGCCGGCCAAGGCGCTGGCCACGTTCCTGGAGGAGCTCGAACTCCCTGCGTCCGGGGAGATCCTGGGTCCGGTGCCGCTCGGGCAGGAGGGGGAGAAGGAGCGCGCCCTGGTGCGGGCGTCGCGGGCGGAGGGCAGGGCGCTGGCCGCGGCGCTGTCGACGGCCCAGCACATGCGGACCGCCCGGAAGGAGCCGGACCCGATCCGGGTCCGGCTCGATCCGCTGGAGTTGGTCTAGCTGACCGGTCCCTCGTAGACGACCTTGCCCCGCGCGTCCCTGGCCACGGCGTGGACCAGCTTCATGCCGTCGACCGGCTGCCCCGAGTCGTGGATCGACCTCGGCGGGAGCAGCGCGGCGAACGAGCCGTTCGCGACATCGGCGTCGATCTTCGTGCCGCCGTCGAACTCCAGGCGCAGCGAGGTCGCCTGCTCGGGCAGCACGCCCAGCACCAGCGGCCGGTCGTCGTCGCTCGAGTTGAGGGTCAGCTGGGCGTGGACGCGGGAGACGGGGTCGACCGCCCTCGGCGTGTCGACGGGCTCGAAGGTGTAGTCGTCGTGCGACCGGTCGGACGTCGCGTTGTGGTAGCACACGCCGAACTTGTCGGCGTTGCGTGCCACCATCGCCGTGCTGAGGTCCGTGGCCACCGACGCGCCCGGCTGCCACAGGTGCGCGTCCGGCGCCGCGGGGTCGGCCTTGCCCAGGCACGTGCTCAGGAACTCGACGTCCTGCGGCGGGGCGTCGGCGGGCCGGTCGACGACCGACACCGGGGGCGGCGGCGCGGTCGGCAGCATCGCCGCGGTGTCGAGCCGGGCCGGATCGTCGTCGATCTGGTCGTAGACCCGCGTCCGCACCGCGCGGTCGGACCACCCGGCCACGACGAAGAGCCCGTCCTTGGCCGTCGCGGTCGTCATCGTGTCCGACCCGCTCTGGTCGTGGATCTCCACGCCCACCCGCGTCCACGACGGGTCGGCGACCCCGCCGAGGCCCCCGATGTTCGTCGCCAGCAGCGACCCGGTCCCGGTGCCGGGCGCGAGCGCCGGTTCCGCGTTCGGGTCGCTGACCACCACCGTGCGGGCCATCGTCTGGCAGAACACCGGCTTGCCCGCCGCGCGGAACGCGGTGACCCGCGACGTGTCGGAGTCGGTCGAGACCACTTCGTGCCACTGCGCCCGGTCGGGGTACCGGTTCGCCTTTCCGGCCGAGACGACGGCCGCCCAGCAGCGGTCCAGCTCGGACCCGCCCGGCGCCGCCGTGGTGGAGGTCGGGGCGCCCGGGGTGAACCCGTCCGGGCTGCCGGCCACGGACTGGGCGACGATCACGGCGCCGGCGGCCAGCACGGCCAC
>NZ_DASWSJ010000165.1:0-20033 GCF_036402745.1 Actinophytocola sp.
CGCCCGTGCTGTACATTTGTCCATGTACAGATGTACACGAGGAGGAGCCGTGCCGTACGTGTACCTGTTCCTGGCCATCGCCGTCGAGGTGGCCGGAACCAGCTTGCTCAGGTTCACCGACGGGTTCACGAGACTGTGGCCGACGGTCGGCTGCCTCGCCGCCTACGCGGCCGCGTTCGCGTTGCTGGCCGTGGTCGTGCGCGACGTGCCGGTCGGCGTCGCCTACGCGATGTGGTCCGGGCTCGGCACCGCGGCGATCTTCGCGATCGGCGTGGTGTTCCTCCACGAGTCGGTCAGCCTCACCAGGATCGCCGGCGTGCTGCTGGTGATCGGCGGCGTGGTGACGCTCAACCTGGGCGGGGTGGCGCATTGACCGCGCGACGCGACCCGGCGGGGCGGCGGCAGGCGATCGTGCGGGCCGCGGTGCAGGAGATCGCGGAGGTGGGCGTCGGGCAGGTGACGCACCGGCGGATCGCGGCGCGGGCGGGGGTCCCGCTCGGCTCCACCACCTACTACTTCCCGACGCTGGACGACCTCGTCTCGGCCGCGCTGCGGGAGGCGACCGAGACCGCGCGGGGACACCTGGAGGCGTGGGCGGACCAGCTCCTCGCGAGCCAGGACCTGCCCACCACGTTCGTCGAGCTGGCCCGCCGCTACCTCGACAACCGCGAGCAGGCGCTGCTCGAGTACGAGCTCTGCCTCGCCGCGACGCGCACGCCGGAGCTGCGGCCGGTGGCCCAACTCTGGATCGACGGGCTGCGTGGCCTCTGCGCGCGGTTCGCCGGCGGCCCGGCGCGCGGGTTCGCGCTCGCCGCGCTGGTGGACGGCGCGCTGCTGCAGGCGCTGGTGACCGGCGACGAGCTCGACGCCGACGGCATGCGCGCCGGCGTCGAGGGTCTGGTCAGCCGCCGAACAGGGGCCGGCCGCCGAACAGGGGTCAGCCGCCGAACAGGGGGAGGACGGACTTGATGGTCTGGTACAGGCCGTAGATCAGCGGGATGCCGACGATCAGCCAGGAGACGACCAACCGCACGGTCTGGGACGACGGTGCCGAGGACTCGGGCTGGGACATGTTCACCTCCGCCCCGTCGGGCTGGTCTCGTCCGATGTGGACCCGGCGGCGCCCGCCTCGTGGAACGCGTCGGTGTGGTCCGCGGTCTCGTGGAACCGGTCGGCGACCGGGCGGATCAGCAGGTTCGCGACGAAGCCGATCGCGAGCACGCCGACCATCGTGAACAGCGCCGGCCGGTAGTCGGTGTACACCAGCTCGCCCGGCTTGCCCTGCGCGTCGAGGAAGCCGTTGATGATCAGCGGCCCGGCGACGCCGGCGGCCGACCACGCGGTGAGCAGCCGGCCGTGGATGGCGCCGACCTGGTAGGTGCCGAACAGGTCGCGCAGGTAGGCCGGCACGGTGGCGAACCCGCCGCCGTAGAAGGAGATGATGACGCCGCAGATCAGGACGAACACCGCGGTGGCGCTGTGCCCGATCGTGGCGAGCAGGACGTACAAGATCATCCCGACGCCGAGGTACATGACGTACGTCGGCTTGCGGCCGAGGAAGTCCGATGTGGACGACCAGACGAACCGGCCGGCCATGTTGAACAGGGACAGCAGGCCGACGAACGCGGTCGCGGACGCGACGGCCACCGTGGACACGTCGCCGGTGCGGAAGAAGTCCTGGATCATCGGGCTGGCCTGCTCGAGGATGCCGATGCCAGCGGTCACGTTGCAGAACAGGACCGTCCACAAGAGCCAGAACTGCGGGGTCTTGATCGCGTTCCCGGCCGAGACGTTCGACGTGGTGACGAGCGGCTTGGCCTTGAGCTTTGCCGGGTCGAACCCGGCCGGCTTCCAGCCCGGCGGCGGCACCTTGACGTTGAACACGCCCAGCATCATCACGAGGAAGTAGGCGATGCCCAGGGTGAGGAAGAGCTTGGCGACCGCGCTCCCGGACGCGACCGAGGAGGCCACCGACGAGTCGTAGCTCGGGTCGTAGAGCCCCATCAGCTGGCGGGACAGGGGAGAGGCGATGAGCGCGCCGCCGCCGAAGCCCATGATCGCCATGCCGGTGGCGAGGCCCGGCCGGTCGGGGAACCACTTGATCAGCGTGGACACCGGCGAGATGTAGCCGATGCCGAGCCCGATGCCGCCGATGAAGCCGTAGCCCAGGTACACCAGCCACAGCTGGGAGGTGGCGATGCCGAGCGCGCCGATGAGGAAGCCGGACGCCCAGAAGCAGGCGGCGGTGAACATCGCCGCCCGCGGGCCGACCCGCTCCACCCAGGTGCCCATCACCGCGGCGGAGACGCCGAGCATCACGATCGCGATCGAGAAGATGATGCCGATCGCGGTGAGGTTGGTGCCGAAGTGCTTCACGAGCGCGGTCTTGTAGACGCTCGTGGCGTAGGCCTGGCCGATGCACAGGTGGATCGCGAGGGCGGCGGGCGGGATCAGCCATCTGCTGTAGCCGGGGCTCGCCACCGTGTGTTCACGATCAAGGAACGACAGCGCCAAGACGCACCTCCGTGTGCGGTCCGGGTGGGAGTGGGAGCCGCGTGAGTCCTGATTGGACGCAGCCGCCGCATCCCGCGCGAGTAATGCAGGACGCTACTGAGCTGGATGGTTGAGGGTCAAAACATTCTGAGTGATGACGCGATAGGTACGGTTTATCACCCACGGTGACCTGTCCGGGTTTGGCCTGGTTTGTCGGATACCGCGTGACTCAGCCCAGATAGCGCTGGAGCAGCGCGTCGAGCTCGGCCTGCAGGTCGACGTGGTGGGTGGTGTCGAGCAGCGCGCGGGCGAGCATCGGCTCGGGGTCGCGGTCGGCCAGCACCAGGCCCACCTGGTGCGCGCGCCGCGGTCGCTTGAGCGGGACCACCCGCAGGCCCTCCGGCACGCCGAACACGTGCAGCCAGGCGTGCGCGATGACGCTGGACCATCGCTTGGTGCCGACGTGGGCGTAGATGGCGGAGACCGTGTCCGCCTCCACCGACGGGGTGACGGTGATGCCGGCCTCGGCGAAGTTGCGGTCGATGATGCGCCGGTTCTGCATGACCGAGGACAGCATGCACAGCGGGGTGTCCGCGAGCTCCTCCCAGCCGACCGAGTCGTGGTGGGCGAACGGGCCGTCGGCGGGGGTGAGGAGCATGTAGCGCTCGCGGTAGAGCGGGACGACGCGGACGGTGCCGAGCGGCTCGCCGTCGACGTAGGTCATGCCGATGTCGAGGTCGAACTCGGCCAGCCGGTGCACGATCTCGCGCGAGGACAGCGACTCGATCGAGATGCGCACCTGCGGGTGCTGCTCGGACATCGGTGTGGTCAGCAGCGAGGCGACGGTGAGCGCGGTGGGGATCGCGCCGATGCGCAGCACGCCGGAGAGGCCGCCGCGCATGCTGGCAAGCTCGTGGCGCATGGCGTCCTGCTCGGCGAGGATGCGGTGGGCCCAGAGGAGGACCTGCTTGCCCTCCGGGGTGAAGCCCTCGAAACGCTGGCCGCGCTGGACGATCTGGACGTCCAGCTCGGCCTCGAGCTTGCGGATGGCGGCCGACAACGCGGGCTGGGAGACGTGGCACGCCTCAGCGGCCCGCCCGAAGTGACCCTCACGCGCCAGCGCGCTCAGGTACTCCAGTTGGCGCAGCAACATGGCCAAGACATACCCGGAATGTGGCCGAAGGTAAAGGAGCCACATCATCGTGTCGATCGACGAGGTGGTTCTCGCGGTGCACGGCGGGGCCGGCTCGGCGCCGCGCGGCTGGTCCGCCTCCCCGGGATTAGAAGTGTGCGTTGCGTCCCGGCGAATGGTGCGGGTATCGGGGGTGGATGGTGGCTGGGTGTCGTCACGGTCCCCTGAGGTTCCGGTGGTCGGCGCATGACTTCACCTAGTCCGCCTCCCCGGGATTTAAAGTGTGCGTTGCGTTCCGGCGGATGGTGTGGGTGTCGGGGTGGGTGGTGGCTGGGTGCCGTCACGGTCCCCTGAGGTTCCGGTGGTCGGCGCGGGACTTCACACGATCATCTACGAGACAGGCTGCTGGCCACCCCGCACAGCACCGCCGGTCTGGTCGACGGCTACCTCACCCGGGACGGCGGGTCGTCGGCCGGGTCCACGACGAGGAAGCGCCGGTTAGCTGAGCCTGATCGGGTTGACGATGTCCGCGGTCACGGTGAGCAGCATGACGGCGCCGCCGACCAGGACGAGGGCCATGGTCACCGCGGACAGGCGGGTGTAGTCCACCGGCGCGGCGGCCGACTTCCCCCTGCGCTCGCGCAGCCAGTTGCGGACCCGCTCGTACCAGGTGACCGCGATGTGGCCGCCGTCCATCGGCAGCAGGGGCAGCAGGTTGAACACGCCCATGAAGAAGTTCAGCCCGGCCAGCAGCATGAAGAACAGCTGCCACTGGCCGGCCTGGACCGCGTCGCCGCCGATGCGGCTGGCGCCGACCACGCTGACCGGCGTGTTCGGGTCGCGCTGGCCGCCGAAGATCGAGCTGACGACCGCCGGGATGCGCTGCGGGAACTCCACGAGCTTGGTCGCGGTCTGGGCCAGCATGTCGCCGGAGAACGAGGCGGTGGCGCCCACCGCGGCGAGCGGGCCGTAGTCGAACGACCGGGCGGCGGTCACCCCGGCGACGCCGACCGGGGCGACCTCGTTCTTGCCGCCGGTGGTGGTCAGCGGGCGGTCCACGCGGGGCACGTCGACGGTGAGCCGCAGCCGCTCGTCGCCGCGCCGGACGTCGAACGCGGTGGGGCCGCTGGAGTCGCGCACGGCGGCCACCATCGCGGTCCACGTCGGGGTGGCGTGGCCGCCGACGCCGACGATCTCGTCGCCGGGGCGGATGCCGGCGGCCTGCGCGGGGCCGACCGCGCCGGCCGGGCAGGTCGGGTTGGCGAGCTGCGCGCTGGTCCGCGCATCGATGACGCAGGAGGAGACGGTCGACACGACGGGCTTCTCGGCGAGGTTCGGCAGGCCGATCGACACGGCGAGCAGATAGAGGATCGCGAACGCGAGGAAGAAGTGCGTGATGGGGCCGGCGAGCATGACCGTGGTGCGCTTCCACGTCTTCTGCCGCCACATCGCGCGGCGCTCCTCGTCGGGCGTGAGCTCGTCGAGCGTGGTCATGCCGGCGATGTCGCAGAACCCGCCGATGGGCAGCCACTTGAGGCCGTACTCGGTCTCGCCGCGCCGGAAGGAGAACACCGTGCGCCCCATGCCGACGAAGTAGCGCCGCACCTTCATCCCGAACGCCTTCGCGGCGACGAGGTGCCCCGCCTCGTGCAGCGCCAGCGACAGGCAGATGCCCAGCGCGAACAGCACCACCCCGACGATGTTCGTCACCACGCCAGCTCTCCTCCGTCGCCCGGGCCCGTCTTCAGACGGTGTCACCGAGCAGGTGAAGCCGGCGTTGCCTCGCCGCCGTCGGTCAGGCGGCGAGGGCGTCGAGGATCTGCTGGCCGTACTTCGCGAGCTTGTTCTCGCCGACGCCGCTGACCGACCCCAGCGCGGCGAGGGTGGCCGGGGACTCCGTCGCGATCTGGCGCAGCGTGGCGTCGTGGAAGATGACGTACGCCGGCACGCCCTGCTCCTTGGCGGTGGCGGCCCGCCAGGCGCGGAGGCGCTCGAAGACGGGCTTGGCCTCGGCCGGCAGCTCGGCCTGGGCGGCCGCGGCCTTGCCGCGCGAGGACGACTTCGACGCGGCCCGCTTCGGCTCGTGGCGCAGGCGGACCTCGCGCTTGCGGGCCAGCACCTCGGCGCTGGCGTCGGTGAGGACCAGCGTGCCGTGGTCGCCCTCGACGGTGAGCAGGCCCTGCGCGAGGAGCTGGCGCACGACACCGCGCCACTCCTGCTCGGCCAGCTCGGTGCCGACGCCGAACACGGTGAGCGACTCGTGGTTGAACTGCGTGACCTTGGCGGTGGTGCGGCCCAGCAGGATGTCGACGACGTGCCCGACGCCGAACTTCTGCCGCCGCTCGCGGTCGAGCCGGAAGACCGCGGACAGCACCTTCTGCGCCGCGACCGTGCCGTCCCACGACTCCGGCGGCGACAGGCACGTGTCGCAGTTGCCGCACGGCTCGCCCTGCTGGCCGAAGTAGTTGAGCAGCTGCACCCGCCGGCACTCGACCGTCTCGCACAGCGCCAGCATCGCGTCGAGGTGGACGCCGAGGCGCCGCCGGTGCGCGTCGTCGCCCTCGGAGGTGGCGATCATCTTGCGCTGCTGCACCACGTCCTGCAGGCCGTAGGCGAGCCACGCCGTCGACGCGAGCCCGTCGCGGCCCGCGCGGCCGGTCTCCTGGTAGTAGCCCTCGACCGACTTCGGCAGGTCGAGGTGCACGACGAAGCGCACGTCCGGCTTGTCGATGCCCATGCCGAATGCGATGGTGGCGACGATGACCAGGCCGTCCTCCCGCAGGAACCGGGACTGGTTCGTGGCGCGGGTGCGGGCGTCGAGCCCCGCGTGGTAGGGCAGCGCCTCGATGCCGTTCTGGGTGAGGAACGCGGCGGTGCGCTCGGTGGACGCGCGGGACAGGCAGTAGACGATGCCCGCGTCGCCCTTGTGCTCCGTGGTGAGCAGCTCCAGCAGCTGCTGCTCCGGCCTGTTCTTGGACACGATCCGGTACTGGATGTTGGGCCGGTCGAAGCTCGACACGAAGTGCCGGGCGTCCTCGAGGTTGAGCCGGCTGGCGATCTCGGCGCGGGTGGCCGCCGTCGCGGTGGCGGTGAGCGCGATGCGGGGGACCGTGGGCCAGCGTTCGTGCAGCGCGGACAGGGTGAGGTAGTCGGGCCGGAAGTCGTGGCCCCACTGGGCGACGCAGTGTGCCTCGTCGATGGCGAAGAGCGCGATGGTGCCCCGGTCGAGCAGCCGCAGCGTGGACTCGACCTTCAGCCGCTCCGGCGCGAGGTAGAGCAGGTCGAGCTCGCCGGACAGGAACGCGGCCTCGACCTCGCGGCGCTGCCCGAAGTCCTGCGTGGAGTTGAGGAAGCCGGCCCGCACGCCGAGCGCGGTGAGCGCGTCGACCTGGTCCTGCATGAGCGCGATGAGCGGCGAGACGACGATGCCGACGCCGTCGCGGACCAGCGCGGGGATCTGGTAGCAGAGCGACTTGCCGCCGCCGGTGGGCATGAGGACGAGCGCGTCCCCGCCGCCGACCACGTGGTCGATGATCTCCTGCTGGTCGCCCCGGAAACTGTCGTAGCCGAACACGCGGCGCAGGGTGTCGACGGTGGCCTGGGTCGTGGCCTGGGTCGCAGTGTCGATGTCACTGTCGGGGAGGGTCACGCGGCGATTCTAGGGGCGGCGGCCGACACAGCCGGGGAGTTGTCCACAGGGCCGCTGGGCGTGTCCGCCGGCGGGCACACACCTCGGCCCAGGCCGGCGTCGTCATGAGCGGATCAGCTCGCCGCTCTGCACATAGCGCATCGCCTCCACGAACTCCGGGCGCGTGGCGCGCTCGGCCAGCTCCTCGGGGGTCGGCTCGGCCACCCGCTGCTGGATCCACCACAGGTTGCCCAGCGGGTCGCGGACCCGGCCGACCCGGTCGCCCCAGAACAGCTCGGTCGGCTCGGTCACCGGCTCGGCGCCCGCCGCCTGCGCGCGCCGGTAGGTCTCGTCGGCGTCCTCGACGTAGAGGCGCAGGAAGCACGGCGTCGGCGGCCAGTCGGCCGGCGCGTCGAACAGCATGACGACGGCGTCGCCGATCCGGGTCTCCGCGTGCCCGATGCTGCCGTCCTCGCTCTGCACCCGCGCCAGCTCCTCGCCGCCGAACGCGGCCCGGATGAACTCGAGCTCCTGGTTGGTGTCCTTGCTGATCAGCCACGGCGTGACGGTCGTGTAGCCGTCCGGGATCGTCTTCATGACGCAGACGCTAACGGCCATGTAGGTCGGATCGTGTCCTAGATGGCTGGCATTCTGGAACCCATGAGCGACCCGTCCGCCCGGCTCCTCGCGCTGCTGTCGTTGCTCCAGACCCCGCGCGAGTGGCCCGGCAGCGAGCTCGCCCGCCGGCTGGAGGTCAGCGCGCGCACGGTCCGCCGCGACGTCGAGCGGCTGCGCGACCTCGGCTACCCGGTGCACGCCACGATGGGGGCCGAGGGCGGATACCGGCTGGTGGCGGGCACCGCGATGCCGCCGCTGCTGCTCGACGACGAGGAGGCGGTGGCCATCGCGGTCGGCCTGCGCGCGTCGGCGGGGCAGGCGGTGGCCGGCATCGAGGAGGCGTCGGTCCGCGCGCTCACCAAGCTGGAGCAGGTGCTCCCGTCCCGGCTGCGCTACCGCGTGGGCGCGCTCGGTGCGGCGACCGTGCCGCTGCGCAGCGCCGAGACCCCGGCCGTCGACCCGGCCCACCTGACGCTGCTGGCCGCCGCGATCGCCAACCACGAGCGGGTCCGGTTCGGCTACCTCACCGGCGACGGCGTGGAGAGCCGTCGGCTGGTCGAGCCGCTCCGGCTGGTCACCGCCGGCCGCCGCTGGTACCTCGTCGGCTTCGACACCGACCGCGACGACTGGCGGATCTACCGGGTGGACCGGCTGAGCTCGCTCGTGGCGACCGGCGCCCGCGCGGTGCCGCGCGAGCTGCCGGAGAAGGACCCGGCCGCGTTCGTGACGTCGAAGATGTACTCGGGGGCGCCGACCTACCGGGCCGTGGCCACGCTGGACCTGCCGGCCGCACCGGCGCATCTCGGCGGTGAGTCCACACCGCTCGACGGCGGGCGATGCCGGTGGGAGAGTGCCGAGGACACGCTGGAGTGGCTGGCGTTCCGCCTGCTCACGCTGGGCTGCGAGGTGGCGGTGCACGAGCCTCCCGAGCTGGTCGACCACCTGCGCATGGTGGCCGGCCGGGCGCACCGGGCGGCGGGTGGTGAAGAAAACTCGAGCGGCCGTGTCGATTCTCTGGGGACTCGTTCGACGCGTTCGCAGCGGCTAGGTTGACCGCCGACCGGAAGGGGTAACGACTGTGCGCTTCATGATCATCCGCAGGGCGGACGAGGAGACCGAGGCGAACGTGCCGCCGAGCGCCGAGCTGTTCGACGCCATGGCGAAGTACAACGAGGAGCTGGTGAAGGCCGGCGTCATGCTCGACGGGGCCGGCCTGCAGCCCAGCTCGAAGGGCGCGAAGGTGCGGTTCGGCAGAGGGAAGCCCACCGTGATCGACGGGCCGTTCGCCGAGGCCAAGGAGCTGATCGCGGGCTACAGCATGATCGAGGTCGGCTCGCTCGCCGACGCGATCGAGTGGGTCCGGAAGTGGCCGAAGGCCGACGGCGGCGGCAACGTGTCGATCGAGATCCGGCAGGTGGCGGGGCCGGACGACTTCGGCGACGAGTTCTCCCCGGAGCTGCGGGAGCAGGAGCGCGACCTGCTCGCCAAGCTGCGCGATAACCCACCGAACTGACCGAGAGGAGACGACGCGATGCGGTTCATGATTCTGGTCAAGGGTGACGAGTCCTACGAGGGGGGTGCGCCGGGCGACACCGAGCTGTTCGCCGCCATGGCGAAGTACAACGAGGAGCTGGTGAAGGCGGGCGTGCTCCTCGACGCCGCGGGCCTGCTGAACACCGGCAAGGGCGCGCTCGTCACGTTCTCCGGTGGCGAGCCGACGGTGGTCGACGGCCCGTTCGCCGAGGCCAAGGAGGTGGTCGGGGGCTACTGGCTGCTCGAGGTGAAGTCCCGCGAGGAGGCCATCGAGTGGGTCAAGCGGGTCCCCTTCGACCCGGACATCGAGTCCGAGATCGAGATCCGGCAGGTCTTCGAGGCCGAGGACTGGGGCGAGACCTTCACCGAGGACGTCCGCGAGCGGCACGACCGGATGCAGGAGACGATCGCCGAGCAGCACCAGCGCTGAACCGGGTTGCCGCGGGTTCGGCCGAGCTGCTCTGATGACGCCGTGGCGACGTTGGAAGCTCACCGGACCATCGACGCGGTCTGGCGGATCGAGTCGGCCCGGCTCATCGCCGGGCTGACGCGCATGGTGCACGACGTCGGCCTGGCCGAGGAGCTGGCCCAGGACGCGCTGGTCGCGGCGCTGGAGCAGTGGCCGGAGTCGGGCGTCCCGGACAACCCGGGCGCCTGGCTCATGGCCATCGCCAAGCGGCGGGCCATCGACCAGTTCCGCCGGCGGGAGACCCTCGAGCGCAAGGTCGAGGAGATCGGCCGCGACCTCGAGACGCGGCATGCGCCCTCGGCCGAGCCCGACTTCGACGCCATCGACAGCAACATCAGCGACGACATGCTGCGGCTGGTGTTCATCTCCTGCCACCCGGTGCTGTCGACCGAGGCGCGGGTGGCGCTGACGCTGCGGCTGCTCGGCGGGCTCACCACCGAGGAGATCGCGCGCGCGTTCCTGGTGCCGGACTCGACGATCTCGCAGCGGATCGTGCGGGCGAAGCGGACGCTGGCGCAGAAGAAGATCCCGTTCGAGGTCCCGTCCGGCGACGAGCTGACCTCGCGGCTGTCGTCCGTCCTCGAGGTCGTGTACCTGGTGTTCAACGAGGGCTACTCGGCCACCGGCGGGTCGGACTGGATGCGCCCGACGCTGTGCGAGGACGCGCTGCGGCTGGGCCGGATCCTGGCCGAGCTCGTCCCGCGGGAGCGCGAGGTGCACGGGCTCGTGTCGCTGATGGAGATCCAGGCGTCCCGCGCGCGGGCCCGGCTGGGTCCGGACGGCGAGCCGGTGCTGCTGTTCGACCAGGACCGCGCGCGGTGGGACCGGCTGCTGATCCGCCGCGGCCTCGCCGCCCTCGACCGTGCCGCCGCGTTGCCCGGGGAGGCCGGGCCGTACGAGCTGCAGGCGGCGATCGCGGCGTGCCACGCGCGGGCGCGGACCCCGGAGGAGACGGACTGGGCGCGGATCGCGGCCCGGTACGCGCGGTTGGTGCAGCTGGTGCCGTCGCCGGTGATCGAGCTGAACCGGGCGGTGGCGCTGTCGATGGCGTTCGGCCCGGAGATCGGCCTGGAGATCGTGGACGAGCTGAACCAGGAGCCGTCGCTGAAGAACTACCACCTGCTGCCGAGCGTGCGCGGTGACCTGCTGGCGAAGCTGGACCGGCACGCGGAGGCGCGCGACGAGTTCAGCCGCGCGGCCGGGCTGACGCGCAACGAGCGCGAGCGGACCTTGCTGCTGGCCCGCGCGGAGGAGAGCGCCGCCGCGGCGCACTGAGTCCCGAGTGCGCCGCTACGCCGGGTGGCCGGATCTGATCTAGCCTTTCGCCAGTGAGCGGTGGCGGGGAGGGTCGATGGCCAGCGGTGCGCCGGGGATGAAGGACGTGGCCGCGCTCGCGGGCGTGTCCGTCGGCACCGTGTCCAATGTGCTCAACCGGCCGCAGCTCGTCAGCGAGGCCACCCGGCGGCGGGTGCGGGTGGCGATCGACGAGCTGGGGTTCGTGCGCAACGAGACCGCGCGGCAGCTGCGGGCCGGGCGGAGCCGGACCATCGCCTACGTCGTGATGGACGCGGCCAACCCGTTCTTCAACGACGTCGCCCGCGGGGTCGAGGACGCCGCCCGCGCCGAGGACATCGCCGTCTACCTCTGCAACAGCAACCAGGACGCCGCCCGCGAGCGCGAGTACCTCGAGCGGCTGCGCGAGCAGCGGGTGCAGGGCGTGCTGATCACCCCGATCGACCCGCGCGGCGCGCAGCTCGCGGAGATGCCCGGCCGCGGCACCCCGGTCGTGCTCGTCGACTGCCAGGCGCCGGACGCGACGTGGTGCTCGGTCGCGGTCGACGACGAGCTCGGTGGCGAGCTCGCGCTGACCCACCTGCTGGAGGCCGGCCACGAGCGCGTCGCGTTCGTCGGCGGCCCGCGGTCGGTGCCCCAGGTGCGCGACCGGTACCGGGGCGCGCTGCGGGCCCTCGCCGCTGCCGGTCGCCCTTCGTCGGCGCTGGTGCTGCTCGAGACCGAGGCCCTGCAGGTCGCCGAGGGCCGGCGCGCCGGGGAGCGGCTCGCCGGCCTGCCCGCCGCCACCCGCCCGACGGCCGCCTTCTGCGCCAACGACCTGCTCGCGCTCGGCCTGCTGCAGGCGATGACCCGGCTGGGCAGGTCGGTGCCGGCGGACCTCGCGGTCGTGGGCTACGACGACATCGAGTTCGCCGAGGCGGCCGCGGTGCCCCTGACCTCGGTGCGGCAGCCGCGCGAGCTGCTCGGCCGCACGGCCGCGCGCCTGCTGTTCGAGGAGGCCGCCGGCGGCGCGGGGCACGTGCACGAGCAGGTCCGCTTCCGGCCGGAGCTGGTGGTCCGCGCCTCGACCCGGGTCCGCCGCTGACGCTTCACGGGGACGGTCCTTGACACCCCTCGGGCGGCGACAGCATGCTGGGCCACGATGGTTGAAACGTTCAAGCCGGCATCCGTCGAGGTCGGGGCGCTCGTGCGGCGCAGCAACCGGCTCGGCGCGGATCCGCGTAACACCAACTACGCCGGTGGCAACACCTCCGCCAAGGCCACCGCCCCCGACCCCGTCACCGGGACCGACGTCGACCTCCTCTACGTCAAGGGGTCCGGCGGCGACCTCGGCACGCTGACCGAGCAGGGGCTTGCCGTCCTGCGGCTCGACCGGCTCCGCGCGCTCCAGGACGTCTACCCCGGTGTCGACCGCGAGGACGAGATGGTCGCCGCGTTCGACTACTGCCTGCACGGCAAGGGCGGCGCCGCGCCCTCGATCGACACCGCCATGCACGGGCTCGTCGACGCACCGCACGTCGACCACCTCCACCCCGACGCCGGCATCGCGCTCGCCACCGCCGCCGACGGGCCCGCGCTCACGAAGCAGTGCTTCGGCGACCGGGTCCTCTGGGTGCCCTGGCGCCGCCCGGGTTTCCGGCTCGGGCTCGACATCGCGGCCGTCAGGCGCGACAACCCGCAGGCCATCGGCGTGATCCTCGGCGGGCACGGCATCACCGCGTGGGGCGCCAGCAGCGACGAGTGCGAGGCCAACTCCCGCGAGATCATCGAGACGGCCCAACGGTTCCTCGACGAGCACGGCCGCCCGGACCCGTTCGGCGAGGTCACGACCGAGACCCTCGAACCGGCCGAACGGCACCTGCTCGCCGCCCGCCTCGCGCCGGCCATCCGCGGCCTCGCCTCCACCGACCGCCCGCAGATCGGCCACTTCACCGACAGCGCCGGCGTCCTCGACTTCCTCGCCCGCGCCAAGCTCCCCGAGCTGGCCGCGAAGGGCACCTCCTGCCCGGACCACTTCCTGCGCACCAAGGTCCGCCCGCTCGTCCTCGACGTCGCGCCGACCGAGCCGCTCGAACGGCTGCTGAGCAGGCTCGGGGAGCTGCACGAGCAGTACCGCGCGGACTACCGCGCCTACTACGAGCGCTACGCCGACGCGGACACCCCACCGATGCGCGGCGCCGACCCCGCGATCGTCCTCGTACCCGGCGTCGGCATGTTCAGCTTCGGCAAGGACGCGCAGACCGCCCGCGTCGCCGGCGAGTTCTACGTCAACGCCGTCAACGTGATGCGGGGCGCCGAGTCCGTCTCCACCTACGCGCCCATCGAGGAACGCGAGAAGTTCCGGATCGAGTACTGGGCGCTCGAGGAGGCCAAGCTCCGGCGGCTGCCACCGGCCAGGCCGTTCGCGGCCCGGGTCGCGCTGGTGACCGGCGGCGGCTCGGGCATCGGCCGGGCCACCGCCCGCAGGCTCGCCGCCGAGGGCGCCTGCGTGGTCGTCGCCGACCGCGACACCGCCGCCGCGCGGACCGTCGCCGGCGAGATCGGCGGGCTGGCGGTCACGGTCGACGTCACCGACGAGAACGCCGTCGCCGCCGCGTTCCGCCAGGCCGCGCTCGCCTACGGCGGCGTCGACCTCGTGGTCAACAACGCCGGCCTGTCGATCTCCAAGCCGCTGCTGGAGACCACCGAGGCCGACTGGGACCGCCAGCACGACGTGATGGCCAAGGGCTCCTTCCTCGTCTCGCGCGAGGCCGCCCGGGTGATGATCGAGCAGGGCATCGGCGGCGACCTCGTCTACATCTCCAGCAAGAACGCGGTCTTCGCCGGCCCCAACAACGTCGCGTACGGCGCCGCGAAGGCCGACCAGGCCCACCAGGTCCGCCTCCTCGCCGCCGAGCTGGGGGAGCACGGCATCCGGGTCAACGGCATCAACCCGGACGGCGTCGTCCGCGGCTCCGGCATCTTCGCCGGCGGCTGGGGCGCGCAGCGGGCCGCCGTGTACGGCGTGGCCGAGGAGGACCTCGGCGCGTTCTACGCCCAGCGCACGCTGCTCAAGCGCGAGGTGCTGCCCGAGCACGTCGCCGCGGCGGTGGTCGCGCTCACCGCCGGGGACCTGTCGCTCACCACCGGCCTGCACGTGCCGGTCGACGCGGGCGTCGCGGCGGCGTTCCTGAGATGACCGGAGCGCGGACCGTCCGGGTCGCCGCGGCCGACCTGGGCGCGGCGAGCGGGCGGGTGATGCTCGGGCGGGTCGGCGCGGGCGAGCTGACGCTCACCGAGGTCCACCGCTTCGCCAACCGGCCGGTGCGCACCCGGGACACGCTGCACTGGGACATCCTGAGCCTCTACCGCGAGACGCTCGCCGGCCTGCGGGCGGCCGGCCGGCTCGACGGCGTCGGCATCGACTCCTGGGCCGTCGACTACGGGCTCCTCGACGCCGACGGCGCGCTGCTCGGCAACCCCGTGCACTACCGCGACAGCCGTACCGAGGGCGCGGCCGAGACCGCGGCCCGGCTCGGCGAGGCCGGCCTCTACGCCACCACCGGCCTGCAGTTCCTGCCGTTCAACACGATCCACCAGCTGGTGGCCGAGCGAGGCGGCGCGCGTCTGGGGGTGGCGCGCCGCCTCCTGCTCGTGCCGGACCTGCTGGCGTACTGGCTGACCGGGGAGGTCGGCGCCGAGCTGACGAACGCGTCGACCACCCAGCTGCTCGACGTGCGGACGCGGACGTGGGCGACCGAGCTGGTCGAGCGGATCGGCGTCGACCCCGCGCTGCTGGCGCCGCTGCGTGCGCCCGGCACGGTGATCGGCCCGGCCGCGGACCTCGGCGGCACGCCGGTGATCGCGGTCGGCTCGCACGACACCGCCTCGGCCGTGGCCGGCGTGCCCGCGGCGAACGAGCGGTTCGCCTACATCTCCTGCGGCACCTGGTCACTGGTCGGCGTCGAGCTGGCCGCGCCGGTGCTCACCGAGGCCAGCAGGCGGGCCAACTTCACCAACGAGCTGGGCGTCGACGGCACGGTTCGGTACCTGCGCAACGTGATGGGCCTGTGGCTGCTCCAGGAATGCCTGCGGGCCTGGCCCGACGCCGACCAGGCCGCGCTGCTCGCCGAGGCCGCGACCCTGCCGGCGAAGGCCGTCATCGACCCGGACGACCCGGTGTTCCTGCCGCCCGGCGACATGCCGGCACGGATCGCCGGCGCGTGCCGGCGGGCCGGCCACCCCGAGCCGGCGACCCGCGCGGAGACCGTCCGGTGCATTGTGGACAGTCTCGCGCAGGCCCACCGGCGGGCCGTCGAGGCGGCCCAGGAGCTGTCCGGGCGCGAGGTCGACGTCGTGCACGTGGTCGGCGGGGGAGCGCGGAACACGTTGCTGTGCCAGCTGACCGCGGACGCCTGCGGGCTGCCGGTGGTCGCCGGCCCGGTCGAGGCCACGGCGCTGGGCAACGTGCTGGTGCAGGCCCGCGCGCTCGGCGCGGTCGGCGGCGACCTCGCCGAGCTGCGGGCCCTCATCCGGGCGACCCAGCCGACGACGCGTTACACACCGTCCACTGTGTACACCCGGGCCCAGTCGATCTCGTAGGCCGCGGGCTGCAGGTTGCCGCCGTAGAAGTTGTCCAGCTGGATGGTCTGGTGCATCGACGGCGCGCACTGGATGCACTGGCGGACGTCGTTGGCGCCGCCGGAGAAGCTGAACCACTCGACGCCGTCCACGAAGCCCTTCACGTGGTCGGGCGTCCACTCGATGCCGATGTTGTGCCACTGGGTCAGGTCGACCCCGCACCGCTGGGCGAACTCCTGCTGCACCGGCGCGTTCGCGTCGTGCGGGTAGTGGATGAAGGCCTCCGCGCAGCCCTCGCCGGGCGCGCCGTTCTCCAGGTAGTCGTACTCGCCGTCCTCGGGCCAGGCGTCGGAGTCCGGCCACAGGATCAGCAGCGGGTGGTACTGCCTGCCGTTGTCCTCGCCCGTCGGCTGCGAGCGGACCCGCGCCTCCCAGCGGCCGTACCGCTGGCCGAACTTGGACGCGAGCCAGCCGGAGTCGCCGTTGGCCTCGCCGGTCTGGCGCAGCAGGCCGCCGACCACCCGGGTGTTCTTGTCGCAGCGCCGCCCGTTGCCCGCGTGCCCCGGCCAGCACTGGCCGGCGCCACCGCCGGCGAGGCTCCACTTGGCCTGGTCGGGCACGGCGGGGCTCGCCTCGGAGCCGTAGTCGAACTCGTCGGACCACTCCGGCAGCGGGGTGCCCCAGTCGTAGCGGGCGGCTGCCGTGGCTGGCGCCGCGGGTTGCTCGGGGACGGCTGTGGCCAGGCCCGCCGCGGTGGCCACCAGCACCGTGGCGGCGCAGAGTGCGGCGAGCGCGGTTCGACGCTGCATGTGTGACTTCCTTTCCGAATGTCGGCCGGGAATGTCAAACAGCGTCATTCAGAGCGTTACCGCCGGCAACCGAGCTGACCGGTTCCTGCCTCACAGACCGGGAAGGCGCAGGCAGGCGTCGGTGAGCCCGAGCCCGTCGACGATCTGCCGGCACTCCGCGCGGCGCGCGCCCGCCGCCGCGTCCTCGCCGAGTGCGGCGTGCGCGAGCGCCAGCCGGGCCAGCAGCCGCGCCTCCTCCAGGGGTGCGGTGAGCTGCCGCCAGATCGCGAGCGCCTGCTCGAGCGGCCCGACGGCCTCGGCCGGCCCGCCGCGGGCCAGCGCCAGCTCACCGCGCGAGCGCAGCGCCTCGGCGATCCCGTCCTTGTTGTTGAGCGACTCGAACATCGGCAGCGCCCGGTCGAGCCGCTCCTGCGCGGCCGCCCAGTCGCCACGCCGGACGTCGATGTCGGCGCGGGTCTGCTCGACGTAGGTGGTGTGCAGGTCGTCACCCAGCCCGCGGGTGATCTCCTCGGCCTCGTCGAGCGCGGCCACGGCGTCGTCGAGGCGGCCGGCGTCGATCAGGGTGTAGCCGTAGATGATCAGGTTCTGCGCGGTGAGCCGGGGGTTGTCCGCGCCACGGCGCACCTCCAGCGCCCGCTCGACCAGCGGCAGCGCGGGCTCCGGCGCGCCCCGGTCGCGGTCCACCTCGGCCCGGTTGATCAGCAGCGACGCCCGCACGGTGCCGGGGTCGTCCGGCTCGACGGCGGCCAGCGCCTCGTCGAACATCCGCTCCGCCTCGCCGAGCCGGCCGAGGCGGCGGACCGCGAGGCCGGCGTGCAGCAGCGAGCGGACGAACCGGGTGTGGTCGCCGAGCGCGCGGGCCAAGTCCAGCGCCTCGGTGGCCACCGACGCCATGTCGACGATCCGGGCGAGCTGCGCGTGCACCCCGAACAGCGCCTGCAACACCTTGAGCAGCAACGGTTCCGGGCCGTGCGTGCGCAAGGCCGCGGCCGCCACCCGCAGCGCCTGCTCCCGCTCGTCGTCGTAGGCGCGCAGCGTGAGGAAGCCCGACACGCGCAGCGCCAGCTCGCCGGCCAGCTCCGCGTGCCCCTCGGCGGCGGCCTGCTCGATGGCCGTGGACAGGCTCTGCCGCTCGGTCTCCAGCCACGCGCGCGGCTGCTCGCGGGCCGGTCCGGCCGGCACCCGCGCGGCGACCTCGGCGAGGCCCGCGCTGTAGATCGTGTGGTGCTCGGCGCGCTGGTCGGCCTCGCCGGCGAGCGCGAGCCAGCCGGACAGCACGCGGGACACCGCCGTGCTGCGCTCCTCCTCGGGCTCCTCGGCGGCCGCCCGCTCGGTGGCGAAGTCGCGGATCAGGTCGTGCAGCTGGTAACGCGACTGGCCCACCGCGTCCCGCCCGGCCGGCTCGATCAGGTGCACCTCGACGAGCCGGTCCAGCATCCGCTCGACCCGCCCGACGGCCGGCTCGCCCACCAGCTCCTGGGCGACCCACGCCGGCCAGTTCGTGGCGTGCCCGAGCCCCAGCCTGCGCAGGAGGCGGCGCAGCTCCGGGTCGAGTGCCTGGTAGCTCAGCTCGATGCTGGCCCGCACGTTCAGGTCGCCGACCGCCAGCTCGTCGAGCCGGCCCCACTGCTGGGCGAGCCGCCGGCGGAAGTCGTCGAGTGTCCACTCGGGATGGACGGCGAGCCGGGCCGCGGCCACGCAGACCGCGAGCGGCAGGCTCCCGCACAGCCGGACGACCTCGGCCGCGGCGTCCGGCTCGGCGGACGCGCGCTCGGCGCCGATCACCGCGGCGAGCAACGCCACCGCGTCGTCCTCGGCCAGCACCGGGATCGACCAGCGGGCCGCGCCGACGAGCGCGCCGAGCTGGCGCCGCGAGGTCACGAGCACCCGCGAGCCGGCGGTCGTGGGCAGCAGCGGGCGGACCTGCTCCTCGCCGCCCGCGTCGTCGAGCACGACGAGCATCCGCCGCTCGGCGAGCATGCTGCGGTAGACGGAGACCCGCTCGTCGCGGTCGTCGGGCAGGCTGGGCGCGTCGACGCCGAGCGTGCGCAGCAGCCGGCCGAGCACGGTGTGCGGGTCGGCCGGCTGGTCGTGGGTGCCGCGCAGGTCGGCGAAGAGCTGGCCGTCCGGGAACGACTCGGCGAGCCGGTGCGCGGCCGCCAGCGCCAGCGTGGTCTTGCCCACCCCGCCTGGCCCGACGAGCACCCGGACCAGGCCCGCGGTCTCGTCGTCGCGGGTGAGCTCGGCGCAGATCTCGCCGATCAGCTTGTCCCGCCCGGTGAGCACCGACGTCGCCGCCGGCAGCTGGCGAGGCGTGGGCCGGCCGGCGGGGGTGGCGCCCTCGCCGCGCAGGATCCGCCGCTCCAGCTCGCGCAGCGGCGCGCCGGGCTCGACGCCGAGGTCGTCGGCGAGGCGGCGGTAGAGCCGGCGGTACGCGGCCAGCGCGTCGGCCCGCCGGCCGGCCGCGTCGAGCGCGGACATCCGCAGCTCGTGCAGCCGCTCCCGGTACGGGTGCTCGGCCAGCAGCGGGTCGACCTCGCCCAGCACGTCCTCGAACCGGCCGAGCGCGAACTGCGCGTCGAGCCGGGCCTCGGCGGCGGCGAGCCGCTCCTCGTGCAGCACCTGGCGGATCGGCTCGGCCAGCTCGTCGGCGACGTCGGCGAGCGCCGGCCCGCGCCACAACGCGAGCGCGTCGGCCAGCAGGTCGGCGGACCGGGCCGGGTCGCCGGCGACGCCGGCCCGCCGGCCGGCCGCCACCAGCGCGCGGAACCGCAGCACGTCCAGGTCGTGGTCGCCGAGCCGCAGCTCGTAGCCGGTCGCCCGGGTGAGGATCAGGTCGTCGCCCGCCGTGCTGTCGTAGCCGCGCAGCCGCCGGCGCATGCTGCTGATCACGTTGTGCACCTGGGCGCGGGCCGTGCTCGGCGGGTCGTCCCACAACGCGTCGACCAGCCGGTCGAGCGAGGTGAGCCGGCCCGCGTTGAGCAGCAACGTGGCCAGCACGAAGCGCTCACGGCCGCTGCCGGCCGGCACCGCCACCCCGTTGTGCCGGGCTACCACCGGTCCCAGCAGCCCGAACTCCACCGGTCGAGTCTGGCAGAGGTCCTAGCGGGCGGAGTCGAGCCGGGTGATCTCGTCGGCGGACAGGGTCAGGTCTATCGCTTTGACCGAGTCACGGATGGTTTCCGGACGCGACGAGCCGGGAATCGGGACCATCGTGGGAGATTTCGCCAGCATCCACGCGAGGCAGACCTGCTGCGGGCTCACCCCGTGCGCCTCGGCGACCTCCGCGAAGGCGCCGAAGTGCGAGCCGAGGTCGCCGGCGCGCGAGATGCCGCCGAACGGGCTCCACGGCAGGAACGCGACGCCGAGCTCGGTGCACAGCTCGAGCTCGGGCTCGCTGGAGCGGAACGCCGGCGAGAACTGGTTCTGCACGCTCACCAGCCGCCCGCCGAGGATGTCGTTGGCGAGCCGGATCTGGTCCGGGTTCGCGTTGGAGAT
>NZ_DASWSJ010000166.1:0-1861 GCF_036402745.1 Actinophytocola sp.
CGCCTCGTACTGGGACATCTCGGCCACGATGGACGCGGGCGCCGAGGCGACGCCGCGCAACTTCGGCGCGCGCATGGTCGCCGTCGACGGCGCCCGGCTGGCGCTGGGCCGCGACTTCGGCTCGGACGGCAAGCTCAAGGCAGGCTCCGAGGTGCGCCTGCTGGACGAGGCCGAGGCGCGCGCCCTGGCCGCTGGTCTGGTCGACGTGCCGATGCGGGTCGCGTCCGTCGAGGAGAAGCCGTACACGCGCAAGCCGTACGCGCCCTTCATGACCTCGACGTTGCAGCAGGAGGCGGGCCGCAAGCTCCGCTTCTCCGCGGACCGCACGATGCGCACCGCGCAGAAGCTGTACGAGAACGGCTACATCACTTATATGCGTACCGACAGCACCACGCTGTCGGAGACCGCGATCACGGCCGCGCGCAGCCAGGCCACCCAGCTGTACGGCGCGGAGTACGTCGCCGCCCAGCCGCGGCAGTACACCCGCAAGGTCAAGAACGCGCAGGAGGCGCACGAGGCGATCCGCCCCGCCGGTGAGGTGTTCCGCACCCCCGGCGAGGTCGCCCGCGAGCTCGACTCGGACGAGTTCAAGCTCTACGAGATGATCTGGCAGCGCACGATCGCGTCCCAGATGAACGACGCGCGCGGCAACACGACATCGGTGCGGATCGTCGGCACCACGAACTCGGGTGGAACCGCCGGCGGCGGTCAGGAGTGCACGTTCGCCGCGTCAGGCCGCACGATCACGTTCGCGGGCTTCCTCAAGGCGTACGTGGAGACGGTTGACGCCGAGGCCGGTGGCGAGTCGGACGACGCCGAGTCGCGCCTGCCGCAGCTGGTCAAGGACCAGTCCATCACCGCGACGGACCTGACCGCGGACGGCCACTCGACCAGCCCGCCCTCGCGCTTCACCGAGGCCAGCCTGATCAAGACGATGGAAGAGCTGGGCATCGGTCGCCCCTCGACCTACGCGTCGATCATCAGCACGGTCCAGGACCGCGGGTACGTGTGGAAGAAGGGCTCCGCGCTGGTGCCCTCATGGGTCGCCTTCGCGGTCGTCGGCCTGCTGGAGCAGCACTTCGGCAGACTCGTGGACTACGACTTCACGGCCGCGCTGGAGGACGAGCTCGACGGCATCGCCGCAGGTCGCCAGCAGCGCACCACGTGGCTGTCCGGCTTCTACTTCGGCGGCAGCGTCGGTCCGGAGAGCTCGGTGGGCCGCTCCGGCGGTCTGAAGAAGCTCGTCGGGTCGAGCGTCGAGGCGATCGACGCCCGCCTGGTGAACTCGATCGCGCTGTTCGACGACGACGAGGGCCGCCCGGTCGTCGTCCGCGTCGGCCGCTACGGGCCCTACCTCGAGCGGGAGATCGTCGGCGACGACGGCACGACGTCCGCGCAGCGCGCGAACCTGCCGGACGACATGCCGCCGGACGAGCTGACGCTGGAGGTCGCGGAGAAGCTGTTCTCCACGCCCCAGGAAGGGCGCTCGCTCGGCACGGACCCCGTGACCGGCAACGAGATCCTCGCCAAGGAAGGCCGCTTCGGGCCGTACGTGACCGAGGTCCTGCCGGAGCCCGCCGACGAGAAGGCCGCCAAGAAGGCGGCCAAGCCGCGCACCGGCTCCCTGTTCAAGGACATGTCCCTGGACACCGTGACGCTCGACGACGCGCTGAAGCTGCTCTCGCTGCCCAGGGTCGTCGGCAAGGACCCGGAGACCGGGGCCGAGATCACCGCGCAGAACGGGCGCTACGGGCCGTACCTGAAGAAGGGCACGGACTCGCGCTCGCTCGTCACCGAGGACCAGCTGTTCACGGTCACGCTCGACGACGCGTTGAAGATCTACGCCGAGCCGAAGAAGCGC
>NZ_DASWSJ010000167.1:0-60678 GCF_036402745.1 Actinophytocola sp.
ACCGGCCCACAGGGGGCACCGCCGGCGCACCGATCCGCCATCCAGGGGCGCCGCAAAGACACTCACAGATCTCGGGGGGCGGGAGGCCGCGGCCGCCGCGCCGGCCGGGTGCGAAGTGCCCCCGCTACCAGCACAACCAGCGCCGGAAAGACAACCGGAAATAGCTGGAAATACAGAAGGGGCGCCCGACCGTACGGCCGAGCGCCCCCTCCCCCGGGGAAAGTCCTACTCGCTCTGCAAGTAGTACAGCAGACGCAGGATCTCCAGGTACAGCCACACGAGCGTGGTCATCAGACCGAACGCGGCGTACCACGCCCACTTCGACGGCATCCCGGTGCGGATCATCTGGTCCGCCATGTCGAAGTCGAGCAGGAAGTTGAAGGCCGCGATGCCGATGACGATGATGCTGAAGATGATCGCCATGCTGCTGTTGCCGTCGCGGATGCCCATGTTCACGCCGAACATCGACAGCAGCAGGTTGATCAGCATCAAGCCCGCGGCGGCGACCGTGGCGCCGATGATCCACTTGGTGAGCTTGGGCGTGACCCGGATGGCACCCGTCTTGTAGACGACCAGCATCGTGATGAACACCAGCGCGGTGCCCATGACCGCCTGGATGGCGATGCCCGGCACGAGGTAGTTGAACACCCCGGTGATGGCACCGAGGAACACGCCCTCGGCGGCCGAGTAGGTGAGGATCATCGCCGGGTTGGGCATCCGCTTGAAGATGATGATCAGCGAGAGGACGAGGCCGACGATGAGACCGATGATCATCGGCGGGAACGGGCTGATCATCCCGGCCTGCACGGCGACGGCGGTGATGATGCCGGTGATCAGCGCGAGGCCGATGGTGGCCGCGGACTTGGTGACCACGTCGTCGACGGTCATGGGGCGGTCGGCCGTGGTCGGCGGGGCCTGGTAGCCGCCGTATCCCGGCATACCGCCCTGGGGCTGGGGCTGGGTCTGGAAGCCCGCGTAGCCGCCGCCGAACCCGCCGGTCGGCAGGTTCCGGAACGCGGGATTACTGGTAGAACGCACCTGTTCCTCCTGGGCCTGATGGCTCCTGCACCGGGTTCAACGACCAACCATGCCGTTCGGTTCCCGGTGAGTAAAGGTGACTTTACTCGACATTGCGTGATCGTTACCCGGGAACCCGTGAACCGTGATCGCGGCCTCACAGTAGCCGGTGTCACAGCCATCCGGCCTGACCACTCCGCGGCGGACGGCGCTGGGTCGTGATCACTGGCAGCCACAAAATCGTGACCGCGGGCCCGGCCTGGCGTCCCCCAACCCGGCTACTAGTCTCCCTAGCCTTTACTGACGGCTAAGTCGGGAGGGTTCGATGACGCGTCGCTGGGGGCCGATCGTCACCGGTGTCGCGCTGGCGCTGACGTTCGCGGTCCTCGTCGGGCTCGGCACCGTCGGACCCGCTGCCGGCGGGGACGACCCCGCGCCGGCCGCGCAGGGCTCCGCCGCCCCGCCGTCGTGGATGCGCAAGCTCCGGCCCGGTGAGAAGCCGCCGCAGTTCGTCCTCTTCTCCTTCGACGGCGCCGGCTCGCACGAGCACTGGCAGCGCGTCCTGCCGCTCGCGGAGAAGGTGAACGCGCACGTCACCGGCTTCCTGTCGGGCATCTACCTGCTGCCGGACACCCGGCGCGGCGAGTACACCGGCCCCGGCCACGCCCCCGGCCGCGCGGCGATCGGCTTCGGCGGGACCGAGCAGGAGGTGGCCAACCGCATCGCCGACCTCAACGACGCGGTGGCGCGCGGACACGAGATCGGCACGCACTACAACGGTCACTTCTGCAGCGGCAACGAGCCGAGCGGCAGCCGGTGGAGCACCGCGCAGTGGACCGCGGAGCTCGACCAGTTCTTCGGCTTCGTCCGCGACGCCGCCACGCGCGGCCTGCTGGTCGCGGAGAACACGATCAAGGGCGGCCGGATCCCGTGCCTGGAGGGCGACTTCGCCGCACTCGCCCCGGCGCTGGCCGCGCACGGTCTCGCCTACGACTCGAGCCTGACCTCGGACGGCATCACCTGGCCGCAGCTGCGCGACGGCATCTGGCAGTTCCGGGTCCCCGTGGTCCGGGTGCCGGCGCTGGCCGGCAAGAAGGTGATCATGATGGACTACAACCTCTGGTACTCCCTCAACGGCGCGCAGGAGGAACCGTCGCGGGACAAGGAGTTCACCGCGGTGACCCTCGACACCTACCGGGCCGCGTACCAGGCGGCGCTGAACACGAACCGCGCGCCGCTGACCGTGGGCAACCACTTCAACGACTGGTCGGGCGGCGCGTTCAGCGACGCGACCGAACAGTTCATGGCCGAGGTCTGCGTGCGCGAGCACACCGTGTGCGCCACGTACGCACAGGTCATCAAGTGGATGAAGCTGCAGGACCCGGAGGTCCTGGACACCTTCCGCACGATGCCGCCCGCCCAGCTCACCTGACCCGCGAGCGCAGCCACGCGAGCGCCGGGCGGCCCTGCAGGCGCTGGAACCGCCGCAGGTGGGGCAACCCCGGCGGCGCCCGCAGCAGCGCGGAGTGGACGAAGAACCCGGTGACCGCGGCCAGCACGGAGTCGACCGCGGCCGGGTCGGCGCCGGCGGCGACCGGCGAGGTGCGCCAGACCTCCGCCGGATCCGGGCCGCCCTGCAGGGTCACGCTCGGCAGCATGCACAGCAGGTCGACCCAGGGCGCGCCGAGCGCCGCCTGTGGCCAGTCGACGAACAGCACCCGGTCGTCGGTGAGCAGGATGTTGTCCGCCCGCAGGTCGCCGTGCAGGAGCGTGGTGCCCCGCGCCGCGATCGCCCAGTCGGCCTCCAGCGCGGCCAGCCGGTCGACGTTGGCCCTGCTCCACGGGTCGAGCCGGGCGGCAAGCGCGGGGTCGGCGGCCAGCGAGCGCCAGCCGGAGAACGCGGCCGGGTCCAGGCCGATCGGCCCGGCGTCCACGGGCCCGGGGTGAGGTCGGCGGACAGCGTGACGAGCGCGTCGTGCACCCGCCGCCAGTCCCCGGGACGCCACGGCAGCGGCGGCGGGTGCCCCTCGACGTCCTCGAACACGAGGACGGCCCAGTCGCCCACGCTGCTCCACAGCAGCCGCGGCGCGGCGACACTCGCAGGGAGCCGGCCGGCGATCTCGGCCTCACGCTCATGCATCCGAACGGAATGCGGGTCGCCGACCGCCTTGGCGAACACCCGCCTGCCGTCGGCGAGCAGCAGCCGCGCCGCGAGTCCCGGGGAGAACCCGCCGGGCTGGCTCACCGCCTCGACGACCGGCGCCCCCATGGCGGACTCGATGGCCGCGCGTACCGCGCCGGGCACCCCGGCCCAGTCCAGCCGGTTGCCGCCGTTCCCGTCCCACACCATGGTCCGATGGTCCTGGTCGCGGCGACCGAACTCATCCGGTTTTACCGTGGGATGCTGAGCGGCGGCGGGACCCGACGGAAGGACGAGGCGATGGCGACCTACCTGGTTACCGGGGCGACCGGTCTGATCGGCAGGCACTTCGTCGCCGAGTTGCTGGCCCGGCCGGACACCGAGCGGGTGTGGCTGCTCGTCCGCGAGCGGTCGCAGGACAAGCTCGCCGCCGCGGCGCGGGAGTGGCCCGACGCCGGGAAGACCCGGCCGGTCGTCGGCGACGTGCGCGAGCCCGGCCTCGGCGTCAAGGACGCGCAGCTCGACGAGCTCACCGGGCACGTCGACCACCTCGTGCACCTCGCCGCGCTGTACGACATCGCGGCCGACGACGACGCGAGCATCGCGGCCAACGTGGACGGCACGCGGCACGTCATCGAGCTGGCCGAGCGGATCGACGCGGGCTGCCTGCACCACGTGTCCTCGGTCGCCGTCGCCGGGGACCACCGGGGGCGGTTCACCGAGGAGATGTTCGACGCGGGCCAGCGCCTGGTCACCGCCTACCACCGGACCAAGTTCGAGTCCGAGCGGCTGGTCCGCACGCAGACCGACGTGCCCTGGCGGATCTACCGACCGGCGATCGTCGTCGGCAACTCGGCGACCGGTGAGATGGACAAGATCGACGGGCCGTACTACTTCTTCGCCGCGCTCGCTCGGCTCAGCGCCGTGCCGAGCGTGCCGCTGGTCTTCCCGGACATCGGCGACACCAACATCGTCCCGGTCGACTACGTGGCCGCCGCGATGGCACACCTCGTCAACGAGCCCGGTCTCGACGGCCGCGCCTTCCACCTGGTCAACCCCGAGCCGCAGTCGGCCCGCAGCGTCTACAACAGCTTCGCCCGCGCGGCCGGCGCCCCGGTGGCCACGGGCGAGCTCGACCACCGGCTGTCGAACCCGCTGATCAGCCTGGTCAAGCTCGCCGAGCACGTGCCGGGCGTGACGATCGCCCGCGACGCCGTGCTCGACCGGCTCGGCATCCCGCCGGTCCTGCTGTCCACGCTCACCTTCGAGCCGCGCTTCGACTCCACCGAGACCCGCAAGGCCCTGGCCGGCGCCAACAACGGCGCGGGCATCGCCGTGCCGCGGCTCGAGGACTACGCCGACGTGCTCTGGCGGTACTGGCGCGAGCACCTCGACCCGTTCCGCGCCCGCCGGCACGGCCAGCGCGGCGAGCTCGACGGCCGGCGTGTGGTGATCACCGGCGCGTCCTCGGGCATCGGCCGGGCCACCGCGCTCAAGGTCGCCGCCGCGGGCGGGGTGCCGCTGCTGGTCGCGCGCCGGCAGGCCGAGCTCGAGGAGGTCCAGGCGGAGATCGCCGCAGCCGGCGGGCAGGCCTACGTCTACCCGTGCGACCTCACCGACGACGAGTCCGTGGCCAAGACCGTCGAGGCGATGCTCAACGAGCAGCCGGGCATCGACATGCTGGTCAACAATGCCGGCCGGTCGATCCGGCGGTCGGTGCAGCTGTCGTATGACCGGATGCACGACTACGAGCGTGCGATGGCGATCAACTACTTCGGCGCGGTCCGGCTGATCCTCGGGCTGCTGCCGCACATGATCGAGCGACGGTTCGGGCACATCGTGAACGTGTCCTCGATCGGCGTGCAGGGCATCGCGCCGCGGTTCTCGGCCTACGTCGCGTCGAAGGCGGCGCTGGACTACTTCTCCAAGATCGTCGCCACCGAGACGCACGGCGCCGGGATCACGTTCACCACCGTGCACATGCCGCTGGTCCGCACGCCGATGATCCGGCCGACCAAGATCTACGACGCGTTTCCGACGAAGTCGCCGGAGCAGGCCGCCGACATGGTGCTGGAGGCCCTGCTCAAGCGGCCCAAGCACATCGGCACGCCAACCGGCCGGATGATCTCCGCCGCGTACACGGTGGCCCCCGGGCTGGTCGACGCGATCGCCTACCAGGGCTACCGGATCTTCCCGGACTCCACCGCGGCTGGTGGCGGCGGGCGGGTCAAGATAGGCAAGGGTGACCGGCACCTGGGTGCGGCGGCGATGGCGCTGGCCAGGCTGACCCGCGGGTTTCACTGGTGACGGCGCCACGGCGCGGACCAGCCTGTCCACTATGGACAAACGGAACGGCCGTGCGGGACGGGACGGGGCGGCGGGGAGGGGCGTTTCGTTCATGCCTCCGATCGTGCCCGCTGTTCCCGCGTGGGCCGGCGGACCGGCGCCAACTGTGGACAACTGGCCCGGATGTGGATAACCCGGGCTATTCCGCCCTTGTCGCTTGCTTTTCTGTCGGTGTGGCGTGCTAGGTGCCACCCAGAACTGTCTTGTCCATTGTGGACCGCGGGATTTGATCCTGTTGCGGTCCCCGCTCACACCGGTACGGTCACGTCATGGCTGATGACCTCTCCGCGCCGGATGTCAGCTTCACCGTGGCACGCCACGGTTTCGATCGTGCCGAGGTCAGACAGCAGGTGCGGGCCCTGACCGAGCGTGCGCAGCGCGCCGAGGCCGACCGTTCCGAGGTTGCCTCGCAGGTCGCGGAGCTGCAGGGCGAGCTCGAGATCGCGCGCCGGGAGATCGCGGCGCTGTCCTCGCGGCTCGACGAGGTCGGCCGGCCGGCCGACGAGGAGAGCGCGGCGCGGCTGGTCGACGTGGCGAAGTCGCAGGCCAGCGACATCACGACGCGAGCACGCGCGGCCGCGGACGGCACGTGGGCCGCGGCGGAGCGGGCGTCGACGGAGCTGCGCGACAAGTACCGCAAGATGCTCGCCGACCTCGACGAGCAGCACACGGAGATCCGCCAGACGCACAAGTCGATCCTCGCGACCGCGCGGGCGCAGGCCGAGGAGCTGACGACCGGCGCCGAGCGCCGCCGCCGCGAGCTGGACGCCGCGGCCGAGCGGGACCGCATCCGGATCGACCGCGAGTTCTCCGAGCGGATGGCCCACCAGCGGGCCGCCCTCGACCGCGAGCTGACGGAGCGCCGGGCCGCGTGCGTGGCCGAGGTCGACGCCAAGCTGCAGGCGGCCGACGTGGAGGCGCAGCGCCGGGTCGACTCGGTGACGGCGCAGGTCAAGCAGCTGACCGAGGTGCGGACGCAGCTGTCGGAGCGGCTGCGGGGCACCCAGGAGCTGCTGGAGCGCAGCGCCGCCCTGCTGGAGCCGATGACCTCCGAGGCCGAACTGACCGGGCAGGACCCGCTCCCGATGCCCGAGCCGCCGGCGACCGAGCCGCCGGCCGCCGAGCCCCCGGCCACCGCCCCGCCGACGGTGGTCATGGAGCCGGCCGACCCCGAGGCCGAGCCCGCGAAGGAGAAGGGCGCGGTCCCGCCGCAGCGGGCCAAGAGGTCCCAGCCCGCCAAGCGCTGAGCGTCAGGCCATGCCGTACACCCGGGTCACCGGGATACGGACCACCATGCGGCGGTCGGCCACCATCGCCGCGCGGTACTCGTCCCAGTCGGGGTGCTCGCCGCCGATCGAGCGGTAGACCTCGACCAGCTCGTCGACCGTCGGGTCGTTCGGGTGGGCGGCCACCGGGGTCAGCTCGGCCATGCCCTCGGCCACCGCGTAGGCGCGGAAGTCGGGGGACGTCACGTAGAAGCTCGCCCTCGGGTCGCGGCGCAGGTTGGCGGTCTTCGCGCGGCCGTCGGTGACCGAGATGCGGATGACGCCGTCCGCGAAGGTGAAGGAGACGTTGGACAGCTGCGGCCGCCCGTCCCGCTTGATGGTCGTCAGCACCCCGCCGTGGGTACCGCTCAGCAACGCCAGCAGACGATCTTCCATGCCGGCGATTCTCCATCCTCCACCGAACCGGAGGTCAAGCCGCCTCCGCCGAGGAGGACGAGGCGGCGCAGGTCTCGAGGATCAGCGCCGCCACCCGGTCGGGATCGTCGGTCATGGGCACGTGCCCACACCGGTGCAGCCACGCGTGCCGGGCCCGCGGCAGCAGCTCGGCCGCCCGCCGGGCCTGCCGCGGCCACAGGATCCGGTCCCGCGTCCCCCACGCCACGGTGACCGGCACCGAGGGCGCGGGCGAGGCGAACTCGTAGTCCCGCCCGGCCGCCGCCACCAGGTCGAACGCCGGCGAGCCCACCATCGACAGCAGGTCGGCGAGCATGACCTCCGCGGTCAGCCGCGACGGGCGCCCGTAGAGCAGCCCGCCCGCGACCATCCGGAAGTACCGCCACCGCAGCAGCGTCGACCCGAACGGCAGCCGCCCGGACAGCCGGACCATCCGCAGCACCCACAGCGCCCACGCCCGGTCCCGCGGCGTCCAGAACCCGGCCGGCGCGAGCGCGGTCGCCGACGACACCAGCCCGCGCGAGGCGAGCTCCAGGCTCAGCACCCCGCCCAGCGAGTTGCCCGCCACGTGCGGCCGCTCCAGCCCGAGGTCCTCGAAGATGTCCGCGCACGCCTGCACCGCGCTCGGCATGTCGTACCCGCGCCCGTCCGGCAGCAGTGGCGACCTCCCGAACCCCGGCAGGTCGACGGCGATCACGTCGTGTGACTCGGCCAGCGGGTCGAGCACCGGCTCCCAGGCCTGCCATCGGTGACCGATGCCGTGCAGCAACACGAGCGGGCTGCCGCTCCCCCGACGCTCGAACGCGACCTCAATGGGCTGACGACTCATAACCCAGCATGTTACCGCGATTTACATATACTCGTCATGGAGCCGCCACCAGCTGCTCGGCGCGCTGTCCCCGTGCCCGGCCTCCTCCCATGCCTCCTGCCGGCCCAGCGGCGTGAGGTCCAGCCAGCGCAGCGTCGTGTTGATCAGGTCGCCGCCGCGGCCGGTGGTGAAGTAGGTCCGGTACACCTGGTCGCCGTCGCGCAGGAACACGCTCACGCCGAACCCGTGGCCGGCGCCGCAGTCCTCGGTGAACTCGGTCGACGCGCTGTACCAGGGCACCGACCAGCCCATCCGCGACCGGTACGGCTGGAGCTGGGACTGCGGTGCGGGCGAGGTGAGCACCAGCGTGGTGTCCCGCGCGTTCAGGTGCCCGAGGTGGCCGAGCCCGTCGGCCAGCATCGAGCAGCCGGGACACCGGTGGTCGTCGCCGGCGAACATCATGAAGTGGTAGACGATCAGCTGCCGCCTGCCGTCGAACAGGTCCACCAGCGACAGCGGGCCGTCCGGCCCCTCGAACCGGTGGTCCGGGAACTCGACCATCGGCAGCCGCCGGCGCTCGGCGTTGAGCGCGTCCAGCGCGCGGGTGGCGGCCTTCTCCTTGACCAGCAGCTCGGCGCGCGCGGCCTGCCACTGCGGCATGGCGACGATCTCGGGCAACGTCATCACGAACCCTCCTCGCTACGAGCGGAGCCACTCGGGCATCGCGCCCGGGAACCGGGACTGGAAGTCGACGACACCAACCCACGCCGGACGCACCGCGATGCGCTCCATCCGGACGTCGCGCCGGCGCAGCTCGGCGAAGTAGGCGTCGGCGGCCTCGGCCGGCATCGTGCGGCGCATCACCGCCTCGTACTCCGGCACCACGTCGTCGACCTCGGTGACCTCCGCGACGCCGCGGATCAGCAGCACCCGCGGCGGCGGCTCGGGCGTGTCGATGGTGAGCGCGACCGCCGGGTCGACCCGCAGCGCGCGGACCTTGGCCGACGTGGCGAAGCCACCCATCACGATCTCCTCGCCGGTCCAGTGGAAGTTGATCGGCAGCACCCGCGGGGTGCCGTCCCGCGCGACGTAGGCGAGCCGGGCGGTGATCACCTCGCGCAGGAGCCGCTGGGCCACGTCGGTGTCGAGCAGGCGAAGGTCTCCCTGGCGCAGCGCGGCGGTCATCGCGCACCGCCCGCGAGGTAGCCGGCGAGGTCGGCGAAGCTCTGCCGCCAGCCGTCCTCGTGCCCGTCGCGCGACGGGTCGCTGACGAAGCCGGCCTGGTGGAAGGTCATCTCGGTCTTGCCGTCGCGGTCGGCGAAGGTGACCGTGACCAGCGTGTCCTCCACCGGCTGGTCCCCCTGTGGGTCCCAGGAGAAGCTGAACACCAGCCGCTCCGGCGCGACGATCTCGAGGTAGACGCCGCCGGCCCAGTAGTCGGTGCCGTCCGCGGTGTCGCGGATGCAGGTCCGCCAGGCGCCGCCGCCGGTCGCGTCGACCGTCACCGACAGCGCGGTGAACCCGGTCGGGCCCCACCATTTCGCCAGGTGGTCCGGGTCGGTCCAGCACTCGAACACCAGCTCACGCGGGGCGTCGAACACCCTGGTGACCACGAGCTCGCGCTCGGACGCGGTGTCACTCATCGTCGACATCCTTCTTCTTCTCCCGCCGCTTGGCGTGTCCGCGGAGCTCCCGCAGGTGCTCGTCGAGCCGGTCGAAGCTGCCCTCCCAGAACTGCCGGTAGCGCTCGAGCCAGTCGTTGGCGTCCCGCAACGGCGCCGCGTCCAGCCGGCACGGCCGCCACTGCGCGGAGCGACCGCGAGCGATCAGGCCGGCGCGCTCGAGCACCTTCAGGTGCTTGGAGATGGCCGGCAGGCTCACCTCGAACGGCTCGGCCAGCTCGGTGACCGTCGCCTCCCCCTTGGTCAGCCGGGCCAGGATCGCCCGGCGGGTCGGGTCGGCCAGCGCCGCGAAGGTGCTGCTCAGCTGATCAACGCTCATGTACTCAACCACCTAGTTAATTAACCGACAGGTTCAATGTACCGCGCGAGCGCGCGCTGTCAACCCCCGGCTCGGGCGGGGCCCGTTGAACGGCTGATGAAAATGGGCGCGGGAAAATGGCGCCACGCTGAGTGTCAAATCAATTGCTAACAGTCGCGGAGCGACGGCGAGTGAATTACAGCATCGGTGTGCCCCCGACCGGATTCGAACCGGCACTCCACCCCTTTTAAGGGGGCTGCCTCTGCCAGTTGGGCTACGGGGGCAGCCGCAGCCTAGGACGTGATCACCAGGCTACGGACGGGTTTTCCAGAACTTGCGTCCGCTGGCCCAACCCGGGATACGCCTTTTGGCTGTACCCGGCAGGGCCGGGTAAGGCTACCCGGTGCAACGCCGTCCGGCTGCGGAGAATTTGCGCGAGTCAGTCCCGGGACACGCGGTCGAACTCGGCCCGCGGATTGTTGATCTGGCCCATCGAGATGACCTCACGCCGTAACAGTCCACTCAGTAACCAGTCGGCTACTACGCGGAATTTCCGGTTGAACGTGGGCACCCGCGCCACGTGGTAGCCGCGGTGCATCGCCCAGGCGATGAACCCCTTGGCCTTGATGTTGTAGACGTCGGCGACTCCCTTGTGGAGGCCCAGGCTCGCGACCGAGCCGACGTTCTTGTGGAAGTACTGCTTGGGCGCGCGGTCGCGCAGCACGGCGACGATGTTCTTGGCCAGCACGGTGGCCTGGCGCACGGCGTGCTGGGCGCTGGGCGCGCACAGCGCGTCGGGGTCCTCGTCGGTGCGCGACAGGTCGGGCACCGCGGCGTTGTCGCCCGCGGTCCACGCGTCGGCCACACCGTCCACCTGCAACGTGGCGGTGGCGCGCACCCGGCCGCGGCCGTCGATCGGCAAGTCCGAGGCGGCGAGCACGGGGTTGGCCTTGACGCCGGCCGTCCAGACGATGGTGTCGCTGTCGAACTCGGTGCCGTCCGAGAGCACCACGTGACCGTCCTCGAACGACTTCGCCAGAGTGGACAGATAGACCTCGATGCCGCGCCGCTCCAGCTGCAGGACGGTGTAGACGCCGAGGCTCTCGCGCACCTCGGGCAGGATCCGCCCGGCGGCCTCGACGAGCACCCAGCGCAGGTCGGAGGGCTCGATGTTCTCGTAGTAACGAATGGCGTAGCGGGCCATGTCCTCGAGCTCGCCGAGCGCCTCGATGCCGGCGAACCCGCCGCCGACGAAGGTGAACGTGAGCAGCTTGCGGCGCAGCTCGGGGTCCACTGTGCTGCTGGCGGCGTCCAGTTTGGACATCACGTGGTTGCGCAGGTAGATGGCCTCGCCGATGGTCTTGAACGAGATGCCCTGTTCGGCGAGCCCGGGAATGGGCATCAGCCGGGCGACCGAGCCGAGCGCCACGACGAGCACGTCGTACTCGAGCTCCTCGAGATGGCCGTCCGGCGCCTCGATGGTGACCGTCTTGTCACCGTGCGCGATCTTGGTGACGCGTGCGGTGAGGACGTGGCAGCGCTTGAGCGCGCGACGCAGCGGCACCACCACGTGCCGCGGCTCGATGGCGCCGGCCGCCGCCTCCGGGAGGAACGGCTGGTAGGTCATGTGCGGCTGCGGGTCGACGACCGTGACGGAGGCCTCGTTGCCGCGCAGCTTGCGCTGCAGGCCGAGTGCCGTGTACAGCCCGACGTAACCACCGCCGAGAATCAAGATCCGGGTCGGTGCGGATTTCCCTCGCCCCATGAGTCCATGGTGGCACCTCCACCGTCGCCACGCCCGCCTGCCCCCGTGTGAGAGTGGTCGCGGCGCTGCCGGTGCCAGAGCAGGATGACCAGCGCGATCGCCGTCAGCGCCACCAGCGCGGTGACCTCCAGCACGGCCGGCGTCGGCCCGACCGGCATCAGCGCGGCCAGCCCGGCCAACGCGAACACCACCGCCTGCACCACGACGAACCGCACGGCCGTGCCGCGCAAGGCACGCAGGTGCACCCGGCCACGCGACGGCAACACCCCGGCGAGCCCGCAGCTGACGTGGAACAGGTGGACGACGGGGATCATCGCGAGGACCGCGGGCCGCAGCGGGTCGTCCCCGGTGAGCGCGACGAGGACGGCGGCGCCGATCACCACGGCCGACGGCACGGGCGAGGCGGGCGCGTAGACGGACGCGAGGATCGCGGGGCCGAGGACGAACAGCGCCCCCCACAGGGCCCCCTCGCTCGCCGGGATGAGCACGACGCCCGTCCCGCTCAGCGCGACGAGTGCACGCAGTGTCCAGGCGGGCAGCCCCTGGCCGAGCCGCGGCGCGTCGGCGGTCCCGGCGATTCCGGCGGTGCTCATCGGGGCACCCGCGGCCGCCGCCGGGCCGACTGGAGCAGCGCGCCGATCGCGCCGCCCTCGCCCCAGCGCACGACCGGGACGCCGTGCTCGCCGAGGACCGCGAGGCGCACCCGCTGCTCGGCGACCACGACGCCACGCACCGCCTCGCCCCACGGGGTGTCGTCGTCCGGCACCAGGTCCCGCGGGAGCAGGTCCACGGCCAGCACCAGGTTGCCGCGCCGCGCGCCCCGCACGGTGAGCTCGACCAGCTTGTCGTCCAGGAACGGGGACAGGACCACGACGGTCGCGCCCGGCGGCACCTGCGCCGCCCGCAGCACCGGCTCCCCCGCGCCCGACACGCGCTGCGCGGAGAGCACCAGCGAGTGCCGGATCCGCTGCAGCTGCCGGCGCCCGGAGCCGACCGGCACGCCGCCGCGCGGGTGCCCGATGTCGATGACCCCCACCCGGTCGCCCTGCCGCAGGAACGCCGCGGCGAGCGAGGTCACCGCCCGCACGCCGATGTCGAGGCTGCCGCCCACCCGCGTCTCGGCGCCGACCGTCTGCTCCGACCAGGCGGCGATCTCCCGGCTCACGTCGAGCGTGGTGTCGAGGGCGAGCACGAGGTCGGCGTCGGCCTCGGCGTGCCGCTCGCGGACGTGCAGCGTGCCCGGCGCCAGCACGCCACCGCCGGCCGCCGCGGCCCGCAGGGACACCCGCCAGTCGACCCGGCGCAGCCGGTCGCCGAGCTGGAACGGCCGGATGTCGCGCAGCTCCATGCCGTCGCCCGCGCGGGCCGAGCGGTGCGCGCCGACCAGGCCCGCGGCCCGCGGCGGCACCGGCGCGCCCGGCAGCGGGTCGATCGGCGGCAGCACGGTGTGGTTGGCCGTGCGGCCGACGATCGGGCCGAGCACGTAGAGCCCGTCGTGGCTCGCCACCAGGTGGTCCGGGCGCAGATAGTCCGACAGGCCCCAGGTGTTCCAGGTGATCGTCGCGTGCACGTCGCCGGTGACCGCCGGCAGCAGGTGCACCGGCCCGACCCCGGACCGGGACGCGACCGGCATTCGCAGCGCGATGAACCGCGCGCCCTCGCCCGGCTCCATCGCCACGGTCACCCGGCTCCTGCGACCGGCGTCGACGGTGTCCGCGAGGCGCGTCGCCTCGACCTTCGGCCGGCCGGTCGGCGGTGTCACGAGCAACACGCTGACCAGTAGCGGCGCGCCGACGAGCAGCAGCTCCAGGCGGTGCAGCACGACGCCGGCGACGGCGAGCCCGAAGCCGCACGCGATCGCCCGGACCAGCGCGTCGGTGCGCCGCCAGCCATGGGTGCGCACCTCCCGCCGGCCGAGGAACCAGCGGCGCGCCCGGTGGCCGAGCCCCCGCTGGCGGCGCTCCAGCATGGCCGCCTGCTGCTCGAAGGAGGTCAACGCCGGGACCGGGTCGTGCTGGGGGTGGGCACGGCGCCGAGCATCTCCTCGACGACCTGCTCGCCGGACATCCCCGAGCTCCACGTCTCGGCACGCAGCGTCAGCCGGTGCGCGAGCGCGGGGACCGCGCACTCCTTGACGTCCTCGGGCAGCACGAAGTCGCGGCCGGCCAGCACCGCGAGGGCGCGCGCGACCAGCAGCAACGCCTGCGAGCCACGGGGGGAGGCGCCGACCTCGACCGAGCGGTGGCCGCGGGTGGAGCCGGCGAGGTCGACGCAGTAGCGCAGCACGTCGTCGTCCACCTCGACCCGCTCCAGGCCGGCCTGCAGCTCGGCGAGCCGGGTCGGGTCGATCACCGGCTCGATCACCACGGCCTCGCGCTGCCGGGCGATCCGGCGGCGGAGCACCTCGGCCTCCTCCTCCGGCGGCGGGTAGCCGACGTCCAGGCGCAGCAGGAACCGGTCGAGCTGGGCCTCGGGCAGCGGGTAGGTGCCCTCGTACTCGATGGGGTTGGCGGTGGCGAGCACGTGGAAGGACTTGGGCAGCGGGAAGGTGCGGCCCTCGACGGTGACCTGGCGCTCCTGCATGGCCTCCAGCAGCGCGGCCTGCGTCTTCGGTGGCGTGCGGTTGATCTCGTCGGCCAGCAGCATGCCGGCGAAGACCGGGCCCTGGCGGAAGCTGAAGTCCCGCTCGGTGGGGTCGTAGATGAACGAGCCGGTGATGTCGGCCGGCTGCAGGTCGGGGGTGCACTGGATGCGCCGGAAGTCCAGGCCGAGCGCCTGGGCGAGGGTGTGCGCCATGAGGGTCTTGCCGAGCCCGGGGACGTCCTCGAACATCACGTGCCCGCCGGCCAGCACGGCGGCGAGCGCCAGCCGGACCGTGCGCTGCCGGCCGACGACCACGCCGGCGACCGCGTCGAGCACCGCGGCCGACTCGGCGCGGATCACCTCGGGCGTCGGCACGTTGTCCACTGTGGACGGTGAGGTCATAGCAGTTCCTCCAGGCGCCGCACGAGCGCGGCGAGCTCAGCGGGCTTGGGCAGGCTTGCGTCGGGGGCGGTGAGCAGCCGGTGCAGGTCGGCGCCGAGCCGGTCGCGGGCGCGCGGGTCGTGCAGGTCGGCGAGGTCCTTGGTGTCGGGGTGGCGGCGCAGCGCGCTGACCGCGAGCCTGCGCAGCCGCGGCTGGACGCGTGAGGTGAAGCGGTAAGGGTCGCCGGCGGCCTGGGTCAGCCGGTCGGTGAGGGAGCTCGCGTGCAGGCAGACGCTGGCCGCGGGGAGGTCGGGCTCGGGTGTCCAGTCGGCGTCGAACGCGCCGGAGAACAGGGCGGTGAGCAGCACCGCGGCGCCGGCCGGGAGGGAGAGCAGGACCGCCCACGGGACGGGCGTGCCCATGGCGGCGACGGCGGTGACCGCCACCGCGACGGCGGCCAGGACGGCGAGGAGGGTGGCGCGCAGTGGGCTCACGCGGGGCTCCCCGCGGGACTGCTGTTGGCTGCCAGGGCGTTGAGGATCCGGTCGAGGGCGGCGAGCGCGGCGTCGGCCTCGGCGTCGCCGACCTGGCCGGGCGGGCCGAAGCGGGCGCGCTGGTAGAGGGTGCGGAGCTCGTCGAGGGCCGGCTCGCTGGTGAGGTAGTGGGCGAGCAGCGCGGCGGTGAACTCGGTGGCGGTCTGGTGGGGCTCGCGGCCGGCGCCCTCGTGCGCGGCGGCCTCCTCGAGCCGCAGCCAGGCGGCGATGACCGCGTCGCCCGGCGCGCCGCCCCGCCGCTGGGCGAGCTCGCCGCGGGCCCGTTCGGCGGCCTTGCGCAGCCGCATCGGCATGGTGACCTCGAGCGCGCCCAGTTCCTCGTGGGTCTCGACCCCGACACCCAGCCGCTGCTTGCGCTTGCGGAGGCGGCGGACGCGGCGGAGCAGCAGGGAGAAGGCGACGAGCAGCAGCATCAACGCGATGATGACGAAGGAGGTCTGGACCAGCCCGAGCTCGTCGGTGATGTCGACCAGGAACGCGTTCTTGTCCGTGTTGGACCCGTGCATGGGGACACCGCCGCCGACGCCCCGCTCCAACGGCACGTCCCGCAGGGTGCCGGGCACGGCCGACGTCCCCCGCGCGGCGATGACCGCGAACAGAAGCAATGCGGCGACCGTGCACAGAACGGCGACCCGGGAGCTTCTCATCCCCCGCAGCATGCCTCACCGATTCACCGAACGGCGGGACTTTATCCAGTCGATATCTGCCGACGGCGCCTGCTGTGCCCGGCCTGTGCATTCCCGGTGATTTCTTGTGCCCGCCAGGAGTTGTCCGAACAAACCCACTCGGCGCGACGGACTGGCCTGCGCTCGCGAAGGGTGCCCCTTCGGTGACGGAATGCTCAGGCCTTTACAGGCCCGCGAGTTCCTTCGCCCGGGCCAGGACGGTCTCGACCATCGCTGGGGTGAGCTTTCCGGTGAAGGTGTTCTGCTGGCTCACGTGGTAGCAGCCCAGCAGGTGCAGCGGCCGCGGGCCGGCGAGCTCGACCTCGACGCCGTGGCCGAAGCGGGGGCGCGGCGTCGGCACGTGCCAGCCGGCTTCGGACAGGACCGGCAGCAACGCCTGCCAGCCGAACGCCCCCAGCACCACGATCGCGCGCACCGGCAGCAGCGACAGCTCGCGCGCGAGCCACGGGCGGCAGTTGTCCCGTTCCCGCGGCGTGGGCTTGTTCGCCGGCGGGGCGCAGCGGACCGGCGCGGTGATGCGGACGCCGTGGAGCTCCAGGCCGTCGCCGAGGTGGGTCGACGTCGGTTGGGAGGCCAGGCCCACGGCGTGCAGCGCGGCGTAGAGGACGTCGCCGGAGCGGTCGCCGGTGAACATGCGGCCCGTGCGGTTGGCGCCGTGGGCCGCGGGCGCGAGGCCGACGATCGCCAGCGGGGCGTCCGCGGGGCCGAAGCCGGGGACCGGCCGGCCCCAGTACTCCTGGTCGGCGAAGGCCGCGCGCTTGACCCTGGCCACCTCCTCGCGCCAGGCCACCAGCCGCGGGCACGCGCGGCACCGGGTCACCTGCAGGTCGAGCGAGGCCAGGTCGGACACATGCTGATTCTGCTTGGCACCCGGCTGATCAGAACACGTAGGGTGCGGATCATGGCGACGACTGACGAGGCACCACCCGAGTCCACCACCGAGGAGAAGCCGGCGGAACCGACCGATGACCTCGTCACCACCTCGCACTCGCTCACGGTCAAACGCCGCAAGCTGAACTACACCGCCACCACCGGCCGCGTCGTGCTGCGCAAGGAGGTGCTCACCGACGGCAAGTTCGACGGGTACCTGCCCAAGGCCGAGGTCTTCCTCACCGCGTACACACTGGACGGTGCGGACCCGGCCAAGCGCCCGGTGACCTTCGCGTTCAACGGCGGGCCCGGCTCGTCCAGCGTCTGGCTGCACCTCGGCCTGCTCGGCCCGCGCCGGGTCGTCTCCGGCGACGTCGGCGACCTCGCGCCGCCGCCGTACGGGCTCGTCGACAACACCGAGACGCTGTTGCAGCACAGCGACCTCGTGTTCATCGACCCGGTGTCCACCGGCTACTCGCGCGCGGTGAAGGGTGAGAAGCCCGGCGACTACCACGGCTTCCAGGCCGACATCGAGTCCGTCGGCGAGGTCATCCGGCTGTGGACGTCGCGCAACGGCCGGTGGATGTCGCCGAAGTTCCTGGCCGGCGAGTCCTACGGGACCACCCGCGCCGGCGGGCTCGCGCACCACCTGCAGAACCGGTACGGCATGTACCTCAACGGGCTGATGCTGATCTCCGCGGTGCTCGACTTCGCGACGCTGGACTTCACCGTCGGCAACGACCTGCCGTACGCGCTGTTCCTGCCGACCTACGCGGCGATCGGGCACTACCACGGCCTGCTCGGCGACCGGCCGCTCGAGGAGGTCCTGTCCGAGGCCGAGGACTTCGCCGCGCGCGACTACCCGTGGGCGCTCGCGCAGGGCAGCCGTCTGTCCACTGAGGAGCGGGCGGCGACGGTGTCCCGGATCGCGGCGCTCACCGGGCTGTCCGAGGACTACGTCGACCGGGTGGACCTGCGCGTCGAGCACGTGCGGTTCTTCACGGAGCTGTTGCGGCACAGGCGCCTGGTGGTCGGCCGGCTCGACTCGCGGTTCACCGGCTGGGGCCCGGACTACGGCCGCGAGCACATGGACGACGACCCGTCGAGCGCGGCGGTCATGGGCGCGTACACGGCGGCGCTGAACCACTACCTGCGGTCCGAGCTGGACTACCCGAACGACCTGCCGTACGAGGTGCTGAGCACGGGCGTCAACAACACGTGGTCGTACAAGGAGTTCGAGAACGCCCACGTGACCGTCACGGACAAGCTCTCCGCCGCGATGCGCGCGAACCAGCACCTGAAGGTGCACGTGGCCTTCGGCTACCTCGACGGCGCGACACCGTACTTCGCGTCCGAGCACGTGCTGGCGCACCTGAACATTCCCGAGGAGCTGCGCGGGAACATCTCGAGCGCCTATTACGAGGCGGGCCACATGATGTACGTGCACGAGCCCTCGCGAATCCAACAGTCCAAGGACCTGGCCGATTTCGTAACGGACGCCTCGAACCGCTGACCGCGGCACCGGCGACCGGCCTCGAACTTCACCCGTGCGGCCGGCCGGATTCGGGAGACAGCAAGCCAACCCAGCGGAACGCCCCGGGCCTGCCAAGACCCGGGGCGTTCCTGTCGAACAGCTGGAAAACTAGTGCGCGTACCGCCCACCCTGGGTGACAGCCGCCCAGGCGTCGACGACGCCGTTGCCGTAGAAACCGTTGAAGTTCTTGTCACCCTGGCACGTCGCGGTGAACGTCGCGTCCCGGCCCTCGTCGAGGTAGTCGACCGTCCTCGGCTCGGGGCACGGGGTCTCGAACGCGGTGCCCTCGAGGACGCGCTGCACCTTGTCCGGATCCATGGTGACCTTGTTGCCGCTGTACCGGCCGTACTCGCTGACGATCAGCGCGGCGACGCCGGACGCGTGCGGCGAGGCCATCGAGGTGCCCTGCAGGAACTGGTAGTACCCGCAGGCCCCGTTGGCCTTGCACGCCTTCTGCACGCCGACCGCCACGCCGTCGGGTGTCACGTTGCCGTCGGCGTCGATGTTGCCGTCCGCGACGCCCACGTTCTTCGGGTACGTCGAGAGGATCAGGTTCTCGTTGGTGCGGAACCGCGGCGTGCCGAAGTAGTCGCGGAAGTAGCCACCCGGCGCGGACACCGAGATCTGCTCCAGACCGTAGCTCGAGAAGTCCGCCTTGCCGCCCGACGGGCCGAGCGCCGACACGCCGATCGTGTGCGGGCCCTCGACCGGCAGGCTCCGGCACGTGGCGTTGTCGACGGTGCGCACCTTCGCGGTGTTGTCCGGGAAGTCCGGGCTGGTCCGGTCGGGCAGCGGGTTGCCGTTGTCCTCGTGCTGGTTGCCGAGCGCCACCACGTTGGTCACGCCCTTGCGGTGGGCGTAGTTCAGCGCCCGGGTCATCGCCGTGATGATGGTCCGCTGCTGCGCCTGCTCCTCCGGCGAGTCGGCCGGGTTGTCGGGGCAGTTGTACAGCCACGGGTCCACGAAGAACGACATGTTGACCACGTCGATGCCCGAGTCACCGGCGTAGGTGAGCGCGTCGACGACCGGCTGGAGGAAGAAGAAGCCGGAGTCCTGGCCACCGCGGATGTTCACGATGGACACGTTCGGCGCGACACCGGAGACACCGAAGCCGTTGGCGGCCGCGGCGATGGTGCCGGCGACGTGCGTGCCGTGCCCGCCGTCGTCCCAGTTGGCCGGGTCGACGCAGCCGCGGAACTCGCACGGGCCGTCGACGACCTGGCCGAGCTCGTCGGTCGGGATGTCGTGGGTGAAGTTGCGGGACAGCGCGGCGTCGAAGTTCGGCGCGATGTCCGGGTGGCTGCCGTCGACACCCGTGTCGAGGATGCCGACCTTGACCCGCCGGTCACCAGGCTGCTCCGTGCGCGACAGGTTCGAGCGGACCGCGGTGAGGCCCCACAGCTGACCGTCCAGCGGGTCCATCCCGGCCTTCGGCGCGGCCTTGGCCTTCGCGCCCTTGGCACCCTTCTCCTGGGCCTCCTTGACCACCCGCTTGTCGGCGGCGCGGTCCGGCGACTGCCCGATGACCCGGGTGCGGCTGGCGTACAGCACGTCCTGCGACCCGGCCAGCCGCTGGCTGAAGCCGTTCTCCGGGGCGGTCGCGGTGACCAGCCCGACGGCCGGGTTGCTGCGGACGACCTTGCCGCCCGCGGCCTTGACCGCCGCCTCCGCCTTGCCTGCGGCGACGCCGTCCCGGGCGAGCACGCTGTACTCGACCGTCTTACCGGACAGCTCCGGCTGCGCGGCGGCACTGGGCATCGACACGACCGTGACCACGGCGAACACCGGTACGGCCAGCAATGCCAGCATTGTCTTGCGTTTCACGCATTTCCTCCTCGCTCGACTAACACCGCCCCGACCGCCCTCCAGTTAGGGCACGACTGATCTTTCCTCAGCGAAGTGGCACGCGCTGGGATGCCCCCCACCGCGCACGACCAGTTCGGGTTCGGAATCGGCACAGATCTCCTGCGCCTTCCAACACCTGGTGCGGAACCGACACCCGGACGGCGGATCGACCGGGCTCGGCACGTCACCCTCCAGACGGATGACCTGTCGCTGCCCGCGCACGGTGGGATCGGCCACCGGGACCGCCGACAGCAACGCCTGGGTGTAGGGATGCATGGGTTGTGCGTAGATCTGCTCCTCGGTGCCCACCTCGACGATCTTGCCGAGGTACATCACCGCCACCCGGTCGGACAGGTGGCGCACCACCGACAGGTCGTGCGCGATGAACACATAGGACAACCCGAGGTCGGACTGCAGCTCTCCCAACAGGTTCATCACCTGCGCCTGGATCGAGACGTCCAATGCGGACACCGGTTCGTCGCAGATGATGACGGCCGGGCGCAGGGCCAGCGCGCGGGCGATGCCGATGCGCTGGCGCTGCCCGCCGGAGAACTGGTGGGGGTAGCGGTTGAGGTGCTCGGGGTTGAGCCCGACCACGTCGAGGAGCTCGCGGACCTTCGCCGCGCGCGACCCTTTCGGCGCCACTTCCGGGTGAATCTCGAACGGCTCACCGACGATGTCGCCGACCGTCATGCGCGGGTTGAGCGACGTGTACGGGTCCTGCAGCACGATCTGGATGCTCCGGCGGAGCTTGCGCAGCTCGGCACCGCGCATCGCGAAGATGTCCCGGCCCTCGTACCGGGCGGAGCCGCTGGTGGGCGGCTCGAGGCGCATCAGCACCTGGGCCAGGGTCGACTTGCCGCAGCCGGACTCGCCGACCACGCCGAGCGTCTCGCCTCGGTGGAGGTCGAAGGAGACGCCGTCGACCGCGCGCACGTGGCCGATCGTGTGCTTGAACAGCACCCCCACCCGCACCGGGAAGTGCTTGACCAGGTCGCGGACCTCGAGGACCGGCTCGCGGGCAGCATCGACGAAGGCCCGGTCAGGCAGCGTCTGCTCAGACACTACGCACCAGCTCCTCCGCGAAATGACACTTGCTCGTCCTGCCCAGCCCGAGACGGTGGTCCCCGGGCTTGTCGACCCGGCAGAGATCCTGCGCCTTCGGACACCTCGGATGGAAGGGGCAACCGGACGGAATCGCGAGCAAACTCGGCGGGAGACCCTTGATGGTGTTCAGCTCGGCACCCTTCTGGTCCAGTCGCGGCAGCGACTGCAGTAACGCGGCGGTGTAGGGATGGCCCGGCATGCGGTAGAGCGACACCGCGTCGGCGTACTCGACGATCCGGCCCGCGTACATCACCGCGATCCGGTCGGCCACCTCCGCGACCACGCCCAGGTCATGGGTGATGAGGATCAGGCCCATCCGCCGCTCGGCCTGGATCTCGGCGAGCAGGTCCATGATCTGGGCCTGCACGGTGACGTCGAGCGCGGTGGTCGGCTCGTCGGCGATCAGCACCTCGGGGTCCAGGGCCAGCGACATCGCGATCATCGCGCGCTGGCGCATGCCGCCGGAGAACTCGTGCGGGTACTGCCGCACCCGGCGCCGCGCGTGGGGGATGCGCACGAGGTCGAGCAGCTCGACCGCGCGGGCGCGGGCCTCCTTGCGGGTCATGCCGAGGCGGACCCGCAGCTGCTCCTCGATCTGGAAGCCGACGGTGAACACGGGGTTCAGCGCGGACAGCGCGTCCTGGAAGATCATCGCGATGCCCTGGGCACGCACGCCGGTGCGGCGCTCGGGGGTGGCGGTCAGCAGGTTCTCGCCGCGGTAGCGGATCTCCCCGCCGCGCACCACCGCGGGCGGGGTGTCGAGGATGCCCATGACCGCCTGCGCGGTGACGCTCTTGCCGGACCCGGACTCGCCGAGAACGGCCAGCGTCTCGCCGGCGTCGACGTGGTAGCTGACCCCGTTGAGCACCCTGGCCACCCCGTCGCGGGTGTGGAACTCGACGACCAGGTCGGCCACCTCGAGCAGCGGCGGCTCGGGCCTCAGCCCGGTAGCGGTGTCGGACATGTCACCTCAGCTTCGGGTCGAGGGCCTCCCGCACGGCGTCGCCCAGCATCACGAAGGCGAGCACGGTGACGGTCAGGAACCCGGCGGGGAACAGCAGCATGTGCGGCGCGACCCGCACGTAGTTGCGCGAGTCGGCGATCATCACGCCCCAGGACACCGCCGGGTCACGCAGGCCGATGCCCAGGAACGACAGCGTGGCCTCCGCGCCGACGAACGCGCCGAGCGCGATCGTCGCGTACACCAGCACCGGCGCGAGGCAGTTGGGCAGCAGGTGCTTGAACACGATCCGGCTCGGCCGCGCGCCCAGTGCCCGCGCGGCCTTGACGTAGTCCTGCTGCTTGGCCGCGATGGCCGCGGACCGCATGATCCGCATGGCCACCGGCCAGGACAGGACGCCGAGCGAGACCACCACGACACCGACGATCGGCAGCGCGCCGCGCACCCCGGCGTTGCGGAACATGCTCAGGATCACGATGGCGCCGAGCACGAACGGCAGGCCGAAGAAGACCTCGCCGATCCGGGACAGCAGGCCGTCGAGCCAGCCGCCGTAGAAGCCGGCGAGGATGCCGAGCACGCCGCCGACGAGCACGGTCAGCAGCGCCGCCGCGACCCCCACGAGCAGCGTCCAGCGGGTGCCGTAGATCACCCGTGCGTAGATGTCGCGGCCCTGGGTGTCGTAGCCGAACCACGCGTCACCGGACGGGGTGTCCCGGGACAGCGGGAGGCTCTTCAGGTTCGGGTCGGCCGAGGTGAACAGGCCCGGGACCAGGGCGATGACCACCAGCAGCAGGATCACCGCGCCGGCGACGACGAACAGTGGCCGGCGGCGCAGGTCGCGCCAGGCGTCCGACCACAGGCTGCGTGGCCTGCCGGGCGTGCCCGGCACGTGCCCGGCAGCGACCACATAGGACTCGGCGGGCTGGGTCACGGTGGCGCCGGTCGCGGCCGCCGTCGGGTCAGTCATAGCGGATCCTCGGGTCGAGAACGGCGTAGAGCAGGTCGATGATCAGGTTGACGACCAGGAACACGATCACCAGCAGCACGACGACGCCGGTCACGACGACGCCTTCCTTGGACACGATCCCGGTGTAGACGAGCCGGCCGATGCCGTTGACGCCGAAGATGCCCTCGGTGACGATGGCCCCGCCCATCAGCCCGCCGACGTCGGTGCCGAGGAAGGTGAGCACCGGAATCACCGAGTTGCGCAGCAGGTGCACCCACACGATCCGGCGTTGCGGCAGGCCCTTCGCGAGGGCGGTGCGGATGTAGTCGGCGTGCTTGTTCTCCGCGATCGAGGTCCGGGTCAGCCGGGACACGTAGGCCATCGACAGGCTGCCGAGCACGAAGCCGGGGATGATCAGCTCCGCCCAGCCGCCTGCCGAGGACACCGTCGGCGTCATGATCTCCCACTGGAAGCCCAGCAGGATCTGGATCACGAACCCGGTGACGAACGTGGGGATGGCGATCAGGAACAGCGTCGAGACCAGCACCAGGTTGTCGAGGAAGCCGCGGCCGCGCAGGCCGGTGAGGATGCCCGCGCACAGGCCGATGACCGCCTCGATGGCCACCGCGACGAGTGCGAGCCGCACGGAGACGGGGTAGCGCAAGGAGATCAGCTCGCCGACGTCGAGCCCGGAGAACGTCTGTCCGAAGTCGCCGGTGACGAGGTCGCGCATGTACTTGACGTACTGGACGAAGAGGTTGTCGTCGAGGTTGTACTTGTCGGTCATCATCGCGATGAACGAGTCCGGGCACGGGCGCTCGCCGCACATGCCGGCGAACGGGTTGCCCGGGATCGACCACACCAGCAGGTAGATCAGGAACGTGGTGCCGACGAACACCGGAACCAGCTGGAGCAGGCGGCGCAGGACGTAGCGGCCCATGTCTTCGTGCACCCCCGGGGGTCACGGTGCGCGGCCGGCCCGCGACGGCGCCACGGGCCGGCCGGTCACCGGTCGGTTACCTGACCTCGACGTAGGACAGGTCGAGCTCGCGCTTCGGGGTCAGCCGCACGTTGGTCAGCCGCTCGGACCACGCGTAGATCGACGGCGTGTTCCACAGCGGCACGGCCGGCATGTCCTCGGCGATCAGCTTCTCGGCCTCGTGGTAGAGCGCGAAGGCCTCCTGCTCGGTCGGCGCGCTGTCCGCCTCGGCGAGCTTCGCGTCGACCGCGGGGTTGGCGTAGCCGTTGTCGTTCGACGAGCCACCCGTGCGGTACAGCGGGTTGAGGAAGTTCTCCACCAGCGCGTAGTCGGCGAGCCAGCCCGCGCGGTAGATCTGGGTCATCTCGCGGGCGTTGATGGCCTCGCGGATCTCGCTGAACTCCTGCACCGGCGCGAACGCGCACTCGGTCTGGAGGACGTTGGAGATCTGGCCGCAGATCGCCTCGACCCACTCCTTGTGCCCGCCGTCGCCGTTGCTGGTGATCTCGATCGGGCCGGTCCAGCCGGACCTGTCGAAGAGCTTCTTGGCCTCCTCCGGGTTGTACTCGCAGTACGTGCCGCAGGCGCCCTCCTGCCAGCCGGGCAGCTTCGGGACGCCGTAGCCGGTGGCGGGCTCGCGGTTGCCCTCGAAGATCACGTCGACGACCTCCTGGCGGTTGATCGCCATGGAGACCGCGTGCCGGAAGTCCTTGTTCTGGTACTTCTTGTCGTACAAGGGGAACGCGATCGTCTGGTTGGCGAGCACGGCGGCCACGTCGGCGCGGCCGGGTAGGTCCTCGCGCCACACGTTGCCCGCGATCGCCTGCGGCGGCAGCGTGTCGAGGAAGTCGAGCTGGTTGCCCTTGATGTCGACGTAGGCCGCGTCGGAGTCCATGAAGCGGACCTTCACCTGGCGGATCTTGGGCTTGTCGGTGCCCTTGTAGTCCTCGTACCGGGCCATCCGCAGCTCCTGCTGGGGCACCCGGTCGACGTACTCGAAGGCGCCGTTGCCGATCGGGTGGGCGAGGAACTTCTCCTTGTCCGCGAAGAAACTGTCGGGCAGCGGCATGTAGGCCGAGTAGCCGGTCTTGGTCTTGAAGACCGCGTGCGGCTGGGTGAACGTGATCGTGAACGTGTGGTCGTCGACGACCTTCAGGCCCGACATCGTCCTGGCCGGCGGGGTCGGCGGCGGCTTCGGCCCGTCGCCGTCGGGGTCGACCGTGAAGACCTGGTCGAAGCCCTCGATCTGGGCGAAGAAGCTGGCGTGCTGCTGGCCGTTGGGGCTGTAGGCGGTGTAGTTCCAGGCGTCGACGTAGTTCTTGGCGAGGACCGGGGTGCCGTCGTGGAAGGTCCAGTCCTTCTTCAGCTTCACGGTGTACTCGTCGGGCTTGGTGAGCTCGAAGGACTCGGCGTTGGCCGCGCGGGGCTCGCCGGTGACCGGGTCGTAGTCCATCAGGCCGGTGAACAGCGCGTCGACGATCTTGCCGCCGCCGGTCTCGCTGGTGTCGCCCGGGACGAGCGGGCGCTCCGGCTCGGTGCCGAAGATGGTGATCTCGGTGTTCTCGTTCTTCCGCGGGTCACCGCCGCTCCCAGTGCTCGGCCCGTCGCCGCTGCCACAGCCGGCGACGACGAGCGCGATCGGCAGTAACCCCGCGGCAATCCGGTGCGGTCTACACATCCCGTCAGCTCCTCCCAATCGGAATGTGACGGGACGTTAATGGCATCAATGCGCGAAAACGGTGTTCTCAGGCGTCACGAAGGCGCGACGATCGGGCACTTTCCCGCGCATATTTTCGGTTCGGGAATTGGTGTCACACCAGGGAAAGCGCGATTCCGTCGAGGATGTCGTGCTCACTCACCAACAGCTCGGTGATGCCCGCGGTGTGCGCGAACTTCTCGGCCAGGACCTGCGTGATCAGCGCGCCGGCGCCGATGACGTCGACGCGGCCCGGGTGCATGGAGCCGATGGCCGCGCGCTCGTCGTGCGTGGCGTCGAGCAGCCGCTGTGCGGTCCGGTCGAGCTCCGGGCCGGTGAGCCGGGACAGGTGGGTGCGCTCGGAGTCGTACTCCGGAAGCTCTTGCGCCACAGCGGAAAGCGTGGTGATGGTGCCGGCGACGCCGACCCACGTGCGGGCCTTCTCGACGGGGACGCTGGCGAACGCGCCGGCGAGGACGTCGCCGACGAGTGTGCGCGCGGCTGTCTTCTCGGCGTCCGTCGGCGGGTCTGACCTGAGGCAGCGCTCGGTGACCCGCACGCAGCCGACGTCCACCGACCGCGCGCCCATGATGTCCGCACGCACACCGTCCCACGTGCCGACGACCACCTCGGTGGAGCCACCCCCGATGTCGGTGACGACGAAGGGGCCGTCGTCGGGCTCGAGATCGCCGACCGCGCCGGTGAAACTGAGGCGGGCCTCCTCGTCCCCGGAGATCACCTCGGCCTCGACCCCGAGCACGTCCCGCGTCATGCCGAAGAACTCGTCGCGGTTGCGGGCGTCCCGGGTGGCGGAGGTGGCGACCATGCGCACACGCTCGGCTCCCTTGCGCCGGCAGACCGCGGTGTAGTCGACGAGCGCGTCCTTGGTCCGCCGCAGCGCGGCGGGGCTCAGCTGCCCGGTGGCGTCGACCCCCTCACCGAGGCGGACGATGCGCATCTCCCGGTGGACGTCGCGGAGGTGGGCGGTGCCGTCCTCGCGCACGGTCACGTCGGCCACCAGGAGGCGGATGGAGTTCGTCCCACAGTCGATCGCGGCAAACCTCGGCATGGCGGTGACTCTATTCGCCGGGTCCGCGGTCTCGCGTGGACCGGGCTCGCTTCACCCTCGCGCTGGCGTACTCGGCTCGCTTCGCATCGTCGCTCCGCCCGGACTGCCGCGCCCCGGCTCGGCGGGCCTCAGCCCTCCACGGCCGCCCTCGCTCGACCTCGACTCGCCGTGGCCGGCCTCAACCCATCCGGCTCAGCAGCTCGGCGGGGTCGGCGGCGGGTCCGTGGTCGTCGTCGTCGTGGTGGTCGTCTGCGACGGCGGCGTGTCCGAAGTGGTCGTCGTCGGTACCGTCGTCGTCGTCGACGTGGTCGTCGGCGGGGCCGTCGGGGTGCACGAGGTCGTCGTTGTCGTCGTCGTGGTGGTGGTCGTCGTCGGGGTCGTCACCCTCGTGGTGGTCGTCGTCGTCGTGCCGGGCTTCGGCTTCGTGGTGCCTGGCTTGTGCGCGGCCGGAGCGGGCACGACCGGCTTCGGGCCCAGCGCGGCCTGCGCCGCCGGATCCGGCACCACCGTCTGCGCCAGCGGCTGCGCACCCGTGGCGTACGCGTTGGCCCAGATCAGGACCGTGCTCACATACGTGTCCGAGTGGTTGTAGCGGAAAACGGCCGTCGCTTGATCCTTGGGGTCGGACAGGTTCAGGCCGCCCGAGCACAGGTACTTGCCCGCCGCGAGGGTGGCATCGAAGACGTTGTGCGGGTTCGAGACGCCGTCGTGGTTGCCGTCCGAGGCGTATCCACGCCACGTGGACGGGATGAACTGCATGGCACCGACCGCGCGGTCCCAGCGGGCGTCGCCGTCGAGCCGGCCGCCGTCGGTGTCCATGATCGCCGCGAAGCCGCCGCCGTTGAGGACCGGGCCGAGGATGTTGGGCGTCGTGTTGCCGGCGCCGTCGACGCGGCCGCCGCGGGCGTGGTTGGACTCGATGCGGCCGATGCCGGCGAGCAGCGACCAGTGCAACCGGCAGCCCGGCTGCTCCGCCGCGAGGATGTTCGCGGCGTTCATGTACGCCTCGAGCACCTTGCCCGGAATGCCCACCGGACCGCTCGGCAGGTCACCCGGCGGCGCGAGCTGGCGCAGCCGATCGATGTTGCCCGCGCTCGCGAGGACCTCGTCGCCGATCTTGTCGGCGCCGCCGGGCTGGCCGTTCGCGCTCACCGAGTTCGGGTCGGTCAGGCCGAACAGGCCACCACCCACCCCACCCGCGGCCTGCGTCGCCGAGCTCGCGAGGCTGATCGGCTCACCAGCGACAGCGGCCGCGACCAGCAACATCGTGCCGGTGGCCGCCGCGGCCTTACGACGACGCCGCCTCGTCCGGCGCTCTTCGTTGCCGGCCGATCTACTGCTCTTCGCCGCACTCACCTGTACCGATTCCCTTCACTGACCCGAGCGACACCCGACCCAACCTCCGGGTCGCGGTCCGTCGCAGTCTGTACGCCGCCTGCCACCGTCTCACGAACCATCATCACAAGAAAGAGGTCAACGGTGAGTCAAGTAGATCCTCTTCGCATCACTGACGGAAATCACTGGCCGTGGGGTTGCCCTTTCGGGAACATCCGGTGGCTAGGACGCGCAGTCGCCTGCCGGCCAGCTGTCCGCCAACTGGAGCAACGCCTCGTCGCCGAACGGGTTCACCCCTGGGCCGACCGCGAGCGAGTGCGCGACGTGGACGTGCAGGCACTTGACCCGGCCCGGCATCCCGCCGGCGCTGACCTCCGTGCCGAGCGGGTCGATCGCGTCCCGCTCGGCGAGGTAGGACCGGTGCGCGGCCAGGTAGGCGTCGGCGAGGTCGGGGTCCTCGCCGAGCCGCGCGGTCATCTCCCGCATCAGCCCGCTCGCCTCCAGCCTGCTGACCAGCGACGTCAGCCGCGGGCAGGTCAGGTAGTACAGCGTCGGGAACGGCGTGCCGTCCTCGAGCCGCGGGCTGGTCTGCACCACCGCGGGGTGGCCGCTCGGGCAGCGGGCGGCGACCGCGCGGATGGCGCGCGGCGGCCGGCCGAGCTGCGCGGCGACGGTCTCCCGGTCGACGTCGGACACGGGCACGAGGTTCATTCGCCGGACACCGATTTCCACAGCTCCAGGTACCAGGACTCGTCGAGCACGCGGCGCTGCGCCTTGTCGTTGCCGCCGCCGCCCTGCGCGTCGCCGGGCAGCTCCACCATGTACGGGGTCTCGCCGGGCATCACGTAGCGCAACCGCCGCCGGGCCTCGGCCTCCACCTGGGCCGGGTCCTCGAGCTGGGCCTTGCGCTGCTCGAGGGCGTTGACCTTGTCCCGCAACTTCGCCTGCCGCTGCTCCTGGATCTGCACCTCGTCCCGCTGCGACAGGTAGGTCCGCAGCGGGACGGCGACCGACAGCGCGAGCGCGCAGACCACGATCGCGAGCACCGCCGCGCGGCGCGTCGTCGACAGCCCGAACGCGGCGGCCGCGCGGACCGTGCGGCCGCGACCCCGGTCGCGCTCGCTGTCCCGGTCCGGGCCGACCGGCCGGCCCGGGCGCCCGTCGCGGGGCCGGGTCCGGCGCGCGCTCCGCGGCCGGCGCGCGGAACGGCCGGCGCGGGCATCGGTGGCTCCGGTGCCGCGCCGCCGGCCACGGTCGGACTCGCGGCCGGGGGGCATTACGACTCCGGGTTGAACCGGGGGAAGGCCAGGTCACCTGCGTAGCGGGCGGCGTCGCCGAGGATCTCCTCGATGCGCAGCAGCTGGTTGTACTTGGCGGTGCGCTCACCGCGGGCCGGCGCGCCGGACTTGATCTGCCCGACGCCGGTGGCCACCGCGAGGTCGGCGATCGTGGTGTCCTCGGTCTCGCCGGAGCGGTGGCTCATCATGCTGCGGTAGCCGTAGGAGGTGGCCAGCGCGACCGCGTCCAGCGTCTCGGACAGCGTGCCGATCTGGTTGACCTTGACCAGCAGCGCGTTGGCCGCGCGGCGGGCGATGCCTTCCTCGAGCCGCTCCGGGTTGGTGACGAACAGGTCGTCGCCGACCAGCTGGACCCGCTCGCCGATCTCGTCGGTGAGCCGCACCCAGCCGTCCCAGTCGTCCTCGGCCAGCGGGTCCTCGATGGAGACCATCTGGTAGGAGTCGAGCAGCTCGCTGTAGTACGCGATCATCTGCTCGGCGCTGCGCTTGCTGCCCTCGAACACGTACGCGCCGTCGGCGAAGAACTCGGTGGCGGCCACGTCCAGCGCCAGCGCGATGTCGCGGCCCGGCGTGTAGCCGGCCTTCTCGATGGCGGTGACGATGAGGTCCAGCGCGTCGCGGTTGCTGGACAGGCTCGGCGCGAAGCCGCCCTCGTCGCCCAGGCCGGTGGCCAGGCCGCGGCTCTTGAGCACGGACTTGAGCGAGTGGTAGACCTCCACGCCCCAGCGCAGCGCCTCGCGGTAGGACTCGGCGCCGATCGGCGCGATCATGAACTCCTGGATGTCCACGTCGGTGTCGGCGTGCGCGCCACCGTTGAGGATGTTGAGCATCGGCACCGGCAGCACGTGCGCGTTCGGCCCGCCGATGTAGCGGAACAGCTCCAGGCCGCTGGACTCGGCGCCGGCCTTGGCGACCGCGAGCGAGACCCCGAGGATGGCGTTGGCGCCCAGCCGGGACTTGTCCGGCGTGCCGTCGAGGTCGACGAGCTTCTGGTCGACGATGCGCTGGTCGACCGCGTCGGTGCCGGTGATCTCCGGCCCGATCTCGTCGAGCACGGCGGTGACCGCCTTCTCGACGCCCTTGCCGTTGTACCGGCCCGTGTCCTTGTCGCGCAGCTCGACGGCCTCGTGCTCGCCGGTCGACGCGCCCGAGGGCACCGCCGCCCGGGCGAGCGTGCCGTCGTCCAGCGCGACCTCCACCTCGACGGTGGGGTTACCACGCGAATCCAGGATCTCGCGCGCGCCAACCTGCTCGATAACCGCCACGTCGTGCTCCTCAACCGGCTCCGGGGACTCTCGGCATCGAGCGTAGCGGGGTGGTTTTCCCACCCGGTGGAGGCACGCGCGAACGAGGTTATGGAACAGCGCGTCATTCGGTAGCGTTGGCGGCAACCATGGCTGAGGACGGGCAGAGCACGTTCGAGGCGTTCCGCCGCGCGGAGTCGCTGGTGGCGCAACGCCGGCCCCTTGACGCCCTGGCGGCCCTGGCGCCGGTCCTCGACGCGGAACCGGATTCGTCGAGTGTTCATCTCCTGGCCGGCCGCGCGTACCTCGGCTCGGCCCAGCTGCGCCGGGCGGAGAAGGCCTTCCTGCGGGTGCTCGAGCTGGACCCGACCGACCACTACGCGCGGTTCGCGCTGGGCAAGGCGTTGCAGCGGCAGAGCCGGCTGACCGAGGCCCAGACCCAGTTCCGCCTGGCGGTGGCCATGCGCCCGCTGCCGGAGTACCAGGAGGCGCTCGGCGAGGTCAGCGCCCGCCTCGCCGTCGAGAACGACCGCAACGACCGCTAACCGAGCGCCGCGGCGGCCTTCGCGTAGGCGTCGGCGCCGTTGAAGACCTTCTGGCCGTAGGGCACCGAGCGGTTGTAGGTCATCACCGCGTGCCACCAGCCGGCGGCCGTCGACAGGTCGCCGCCGCTCGCGCACAGGTAACGGGCGGCGGACAGGGCCGCGTCGTCGATGTTCTGGGGGTCCGGGGGCTGGCCGTCGCCACTCGCGCGCACGCCCCAGCGCTGCCAGGTCGTGGGCAGGAACTGCATCGCACCCACCGCGCGGTCCCACCGGACGTCCCCGTCGAGCCGGCCGCCGTCGGTGTCCGGGATCGCGCGCACGCCCGGCGAGCCGTCCAGCGGGATGCCGATGATCGGCGGCGAGAGGCGGCCGTCGGCGCCGATGTCGGAGCCTCCGTAGCGGCCGTGGTGGGACTCGACGCGGCCGACACCGGCGAGCGTGGCCCAGCTCAGGCCGCAGGCCGGCGTGCTGGTCCGGACGGTCAACTCGGCCTCCGCGTAGGCGACCAGGCTCCGCTGCGGGATCTGCGTCTTCTCCGCGAGCGTGCTGGCCCAGTCCCGCACGGCCGCGGTGGTCGGCCGGGTCGCGGTGCGCGACGAGCGCGGCGCGATGGCCGCGTCGTGCGGCACCGCGCTGCCCGGCGGGACGTCGAGCTCGGGCACCGGGAAGTCCGGCACGGCCACCGGCGGGAGCGGGCGCTCCGCGGGCTTGTCGAGCCCGACGATCACCGCCACCACCGCCGCGACGAGGGCGGCGACGAGCAGCAGCGGACCCGCGACCCGGCGCCTGCGCCGCACCGGCGGGCCCGACGGCGGCTCGAAGAGCGTGGTCGACGGATGGTTCGGAGGTACGGCCACGCGACCCAGGCTACGTATCGCGCCGGGCGCCCGCGTTCGGGATGACGGCTGTGCCCCGCGAACCGCCCCGGTACGTCGCTTCTTCGCCGCCGTCGAGCCGGGCAAATACCCCAAAACCGGCGGTTTTGCTCGCGGATCGGTCGCGGATGCCCGCCGCGCCTGGACAACTCAGGTGAGCCTTACCTATGTTCACTAAGGCTAGGCATACCAACCTTCGGAGGCACCCGTGCTGTTCAGCAGCGCGCTGATCGGACTCAGGGAGGGCCTGGAGGCCGCCCTGGTCGTCAGCGTCCTCGTCGCGTTCCTGGTCAAGACCGACAAGCGGAGCTACCTGCGATGGGTGTGGACCGGGGTGGGCGCGGCACTCGCCGGCTGCGTCGCGATCGGCACCGTCATCGCGTACACGATCGGCGAGATGCGGTTCGAGCAGCAGGAGATATTCGGCGGCGTGCTGTCGGTCGTCGCCGTGGGATTCGTCACGTGGATGATCTTCTGGATGCGGGCCACCGCCCGGACGATCTCCACCGAGCTGCGCGGCCGGCTGTCCGCGGCCGTGGCGCTCGGCCCGGCCGCGGTCGTGCTCATGGCGCTGCTGGCCGTGGGCCGCGAGGGCCTGGAGACCATGGCGTTCTTCTACGCCAACGTGCGCACCGCCGAGCGCGGCACCACCCAGCCGCTGATCGGCTTCGTCGTGGGCATCGTGGTCGCGGTCGTGCTGGGCCGGCTGATCTACCGCGGCGCGCTCCGGTTCGACCTCGGCAGGTTCTTCCAGATCACCGGCGTGCTGCTGGTGTTCGTGGCCGCCGGGATCCTCGCCTACGGGCTGCACGACCTGCAGGAGGCCGGGGTGCTGCCCGGGCTGAGCACGCTGGCCTTCGACCTGTCCGGGCCGATGCCTGAGGACTCGTGGTACGGCGCGCTGCTCAAGGGTCTCCTCAACTACTCCGCCCGGACCACCGTCCTGCAGGCGCTCGCGTGGGTCGCCTACGTCGCCGTCGTACTGACGCTGTTCCTGATGCCGCGCAAGCAGGTCGCGGCACCCGCTCGCCCGGCGCCCGCGCCGGCAGGCTCTGTCAAGGAGAACTCGTGATCCCGTCCCCCGCCCGCGCCGCTCTGGCCGGGATAGGCCTCGTCACCGTGACCGCGCTCGCCGGCTGCGGCACGCAGACCCCGGAGGAGAAGTCGGGCGGCGCGATCGCCGTCGACGCCGGCGACAAGGCGTGCAAGGTGGCGCGCACCGCCGCCGACGCGGGCACGCTCACGTTCGAGGTGACCAACACGGGCAGCCGGGTCACCGAGTTCTACCTCTACGCCGAGGGCGACCGGATCATGGGCGAGGTCGAGAACATCACGCCCGGCCTCACCCGGCGGCTCATCGTCGAGGTCTCCGAGGCGGGCGACTACCAGACCGCGTGCAAGCCGGGCATGCGCGGCGACGGCATCCGCGGCGCGTTCACGGTCTCCGGCCAGGCCGACAGGCGCGTCGACACCGACACCAAGCTCGCCGAGGCGGCCGCGAGCTACCAACGGTACGTGAACTCGCAGACCGGCGCGCTGGTCACCAAGACCGGGGAGTTCGTCGCCGCGGTCAAGGCCGGGAAGGTCGACGAGGCCAAGGCGCTGTACCCGGTCACCCGGATCTACTGGGAGCGGATCGAGCCGGTGGCCGAGAGCTTCGGCGACATCGACCCGAAGATCGACGTCCGCGAGGACGGGCTCGAGCAGGGCATGGAGTTCACCGGCTTCCACCGGCTGGAGAAGGACCTGTGGTCCACCGGCGTGCGGGCGGACTCGGCGTCGATCGCCGACCGGCTGCTGGCCGACGTCAAGGACCTCCAGGCCCGGGCGAAGACCGTCGAGCCGAGCCCGCTGCGGATGGCGGGCGGCGCGAAGGAGCTGCTGGACGAGGTGGCCACCGGCAAGGTCACCGGCGAGGAGGACCGCTACTCCCACACCGACCTGTGGGACTTCCGCTCCAATGTGGACGGATCGCAGGCGGCGGTCGCGGCGCTGCGCCCGGTGATCGAGGAGCGCGACCCCGACCTTCTGTCCACTTTGGACGAGCGGTTCCACGCGGTGGACGTGCTGCTGGAGAAGCACCGTGAGGGTGACGGTTTCGCGCTCTACACCGAGCTCACGCCGACCGAGGTCAAGGAGCTGTCCGAGGTGGTCGACGCGCTGGGCGAGCCGATCAGCCAGGTCGCCGAGGTGGTGGCCGGGCAGTGACCGGGTCGGCACGCATGTCCCGGCGCCGGCTGCTCGGCGCCGCCGGGGCCGGTGCGGCGGCGGTCGGCGTCGGCGCGGCGGCCGGGGTGCTGGCCGACCGCACGCTCGGCCCGGACCCGGTGGCGAACGCGGCGGAGTCGGCCGCGCCGGTGCCCTTCCACGGCGAGCGCCAGGCGGGGATCGTCACGCTGGCGCAGGACCGGATGCACTTCGTCGCGCTGGACGTGCGCACGTCCTCGCGCGAGGAGCTGGTCGGGCTGCTGAAGGACTGGACGCTCGCGGCCGAGCGGATGACCCGCGGGCTCGAGGCGGTCGACGAGGGCGCGGTCGGCGGGCCGCGCGCGGCGGCGCCGAAGGACACCGGCGAGGCGCTGGACCTGTCCGCGTCGGCGCTGACCGTGACGATCGGCTTCGGCCCGTCGCTGTTCGACGACCGGTTCGGGCTCGCGGCCGCGCGGCCGGCGGGGTTGACACGGCTGCCGCGGTTTCCCGGCGACGACCTCGACCCGGCGCGCTCGGACGGGGACGTCTGCGTCCAGGCGTGCGCGAACGACCCGCAGGTGGCCGTGCACGCCATCCGCAACCTGGTGCGGATCGGGTTCGGCAAGGTGGCGGTGCGGTGGTCACAGCTGGGCTTCGGGCGGACGTCGTCGACCACCCGCGCGCAGGCGACGCCGCGCAACCTGTTCGGCTTCAAGGACGGGACGCGGAACCTGAAGGCCGAGGAGACCGCGGCGCTCGACGAGCACGTGTGGGTCCAGCCCGGCGACGGCCCGGACTGGCTGGCCGGCGGGACCTACCTCGTGGCGCGGCGGATCCGGATGCACATCGAGATCTGGGACCGGACGCCGCTGTTCGAGCAGGAGGACATCGTCGGCCGGGACAAGGGCGAGGGCGCGCCGCTGGGCCAGGTCAAGGAGTTCGACGAGCCGGACCTACACGTGCGCGGGGAGGGCGGCGTCCCGCTGATCCCGCCGACCGCGCACCTCCGGCTGGCGTCGGCCGAGTCGCTGGGCGGGGTGCGGATCCTGCGCCGCGGCTACAACTTCACCGACGGCACGGACGGCCTCGGCCACCTCGACGCGGGCCTGTTCTTCGTGTGCTTCAGCCGCGACCCGCACACGCAGTTCGTCCCGATGCAGCAGGCACTGTCCACACAGGACAAGATGATGGAGTACCTGGAGCACACGGGCTCGGGCCTCTACGCGGTCCCGCCGGGGGTGCGCGAGGGCGGCTTCTGGGGCGACACGCTGTTCACCTGAGGGCTGTTCACCTGACGGCCTTCACCGCGTAGAGCAGGGGGATGCGGGGCTGGTCGGCGGGGAGGGTGAACCAGCCGGTGGCGTCCTGGACCATCGAGGACCAGCGCGGCCACGGCAGGCGGGGGTCCTCGCGGACGGTGTCGACGCGCAGGCCCGCGCCGGCGAGCGCGGTGACCACCTCGCCGAGCTCGTGGCGCCACTCGTAGGCCACCGTGGCCTCGGTGAGCGCCGGGCCGTCGGTGTAGGTGCGGGTGGCGTCGCGCTCCTCGGCGCCGCGGCCGGACAGGAAGTCGCCGCGCAGGGTCAGCTCCTCGCCGCCGTCCTTGGGCGGGACCACGCCGAGCGCGTAGAGCAGCGGGTGGAACTCGACGACGTACAGCGCGCCGCCGGGCCGCAGCAGCTGGGCGACCGCCGACGCCCACGGGTCGAGGTCGGGCAGGTAGCAGAGCGCGCCCTTGCCGGTGTAGACGATGTCGAAGGTGCGGCCGTCGACCGCGCCGACCGCGTCGTACACGTCGGCCCGCACGTACTCGATGTCCAGCCGCCGGTCCGCCGCGAGCCGGCGGGCCTGCCGGACCGACTCCCCGGAGATGTCGAGCCCGACCGCCCGCGCGCCCCTCTCGGCGAGCGCGATGGTCTCGGCGCCGAGGTGGCACTGCAGGTGCAGCAGGTCGACGCCGTCGAGGTCGCCGAGGTCGGCCCACTCGTAGTCGGCGAGCCAGCTCGCGGCCGGCCGGCTGCCGTCGAGCCCGTAGAACGCGCTGGCGACGTGGATGGGCGTGCGGGCGTCCCAGTTGGCCTGGTTGGCGAGGATCATCCGCTCGGTCTCGGCGTCGAAGGTGGTCACGCACTCCATCGAGCCAGACCCCGCCGGACCTTGTCCACTCCCCCGGCGCGTCGGCCGGCGACTCGCGGGAGGGGCACAGCCCATGCGCGAGATGCAGGGTGATCCGCGACGACCTGCACCGCACGGCCGTCCGGGTCATCGGCGGCGACGTGGACCGGCCGGAGATCGCCGCCACCCGCGCGGGGTCGGTGGCGGCGCCGGATCACAGCGGGGGTAACTCCGGCGGCGTCGCGGCGGGGGTGCGCGCGAGGGCCTCGAGCGCGAGCCGGACCGCGGTGTCCAGCTGGGGGTCGCGCCCGGCGGCGTGGTCCTGCGGGGTCATCACGACCTCGACGTCCGGGGCGACGCCGTGGTTCTCCACGCCCCAGCCCGGGCCGCGCAGCCACGTCGCGTACCGGGGCTGGGTGACCAGCGTGCCGTCGACCAGCCGGTAGCGCATGTCGATGCCGATGACACCGCCCCACGTGCGGACGCCCACCACCGGGCCGATGCCGAGGGTCTTGATGGCCGCGTTGACGATGTCGCCGTCCGAGCCGGAGAACTCGTTGGCCACCGCGACGACCGGCCCGCGCGGGGCGTCGTCGGGGTAGCTCTCCGCGCGGTGGCCGTTGCGGCTGACCTGCCAGCCGATGATCTTGCGGCCCAGCTTCTCGACGACGAGCTGGGACAGGTGACCGCCGCGGTTCTCCCGCACGTCGACGATGAGCGCGTCGCGCTGGATCTCCAGACGCAGATCCCTGTGCAGCTGCGCCCACCCGGTGGCGACCATGTCCGGCACGTGCAGGTAGCCGATGCGCCCCTCGCTGGCCTCGTGCACGTACGCGCGCCGGTCGGCGACCCAGTCGTGGTAGCGCAGCAGCATGTCGTCGAGCAGCGGCACCACGACGACGCTGCGGGCCGCGCCGCCGCCCGCCGGGCCGATGCGCAGCTCCACCGGCTTGTCCGCGGTGCCCGCGAGCAGCGGCCCCGGGCCCTCGGCCGCCGACACGGGGCGGCCGTCGACGGCGAGAACGGCGTCGCCCACCCGGACCGCGACACCCGGCGCGCGCAGCGGCGAGCGGCCGTGCGGGTCGGAGGTCTCGCCGGGCAGGATCCGGGTGACCCGCCAGACGCCGGCGCCGTCGCGCTCGAGGTCGGCGCCGAGCAGGCCGATCCGCCGCGCCGACTCGTAGTGGCCGCCGGGCGGGTTGACGTAGGCGTGCGAGGTGCCCAGCTCGCCCTGCAGCTCCCACAGCAGGTCGACGAGCTCGTCGTGCGAGCCGACCGTGTCGACGAGCGGCCGGTACCGGTCGCGCACCGCGGCCCAGTCGACGCCACCCATGTCCGCGCGCCAGAAGTGGTCGCGCATGAGCCGCCACGCCTCGTCGAACGACTGGCGCCACTCGGCTCCCGGGTCGACCTGCACGCGCACCCGGGACAGGTCGACCTTGACGTCGTCGGCCGAGTCGGCGTCGCCGTCGGACTTGCGGTCGGCGGGCTGCACCCGCAGGGCGTGCCCGTCGCGCACCACCAGCCGCTCGCCGTCGCCGCTGACCCACACGTCGTCGACGCCCTCGACCAGCACCTCGAGCTTGCGCTTGGTGAAGTCGTAGCGCTCGAGGACCGAGCGCGAGTCGTCCTCGTCGTCGAGGTCGTCGTCCTCGCCGAGCACGCCGGCGAGCGGGTTGCGCAACCACACCAGCCCGCCCTTGACCGCGCGCAGCGTGGAGTACCGGGCGGCCGGCACCGGCACGGGGACCACCCGCTCGGCCAGGCCCTCCAGGTCGACGTCGGTGCGTGCCGGCGCGTCGTCGTCCTCGCCGTCGTGCTTGTCCTTGGGCGAGTCCTCGTCGTCGACCGGGCGGCCGCGCAGCTGCGGCGAGAACGGCGAGGGTGTGGTGGCGGCCAGCGGCACGAGGTGCGGCCGGGAGCCGTTGGGGAAGGACATGTCGAACACGTGGACGTCGTAGACCGGGTCGAAGCTGCGCGCGGACAGGAAGGCCACGTGCTTGCCGTCGACGGTGAACACCGGGTCGGTGTCGACGAACCGGATGGGCGTGACGTCCACGATGGACAGGTCGGTGGTGCTGGCCATCCTGATGTGCCGCAAGGGAATGGGGCCCGGGTGCGACCAGGCGAGCCAGCCGGAGTCGGGCGAGAACGCGAGGTCGAGCGGGTCGCCGTTCTCGCTGCGGGTGACCTCGCGCAGCTCGCCGGTGTCGGCGTCGACCAGCAGCAGCCGGCCGTCATGGGTGGTGACCGCGACGCGCCGGCCGTCCGGCGACGCGGCCAGCTCGAGCACCCGGCCGAGCTGTCCGGACCCGATCCGGCGCGGCGCCGAGCCCGCGGCGACGCCGTCGACCGGGGCGATCTCGAGGGCGTCCTCGCCGTCGGCGTCGGTGACCCACACGACCTGCTCGCCGAGCGTGCGAGGCAGCCGGGCACGCACGCCCGGCTCGGCGGCGAGCGCGCGGGCCGGGCCGTCGCGGTGGGTGACCCAGTGGACGGTGCCGCGGACCTCGACCGCGCTCCCCCGTCCCGTGTGGTCGGGCCCGACGTCGCCCAGCTCGTCGGACGCGCGCACCGGGTAGGGCGCGCGGGCACCGCGCGGGCCGCCGAGCCGGATGTCCAGCTCGCGCGGCTCGGCGTTCTCGTCGCTGTCGAGCCCGGCCACGAGCCAGAGCCGGCCGGCGCGGTGGAAGACGACCCGGCTGCCGTCGGTGGTGGCGTTGCGGGCGTAGAACTCGCCGGGCGCGTCGACCCGGTGCCGGCGCAGGCCGCTGCCGTCGGGCGCGCACGAGTACAGGTCGGCGACGCCCTCGTGGTCGGACAGGAACGCGACGCGGTCGCCGACCCACATGGGCGAGGAGAGGTTGCCGTCGAGCTCGGCCTGGAAGCGGGCGAACTCCCCGTCGCCGTCCGCGTCCAGCCACAGCTTGCCGGCGGTGCCGCCGCGGTAGCGCTTCCACCACGCGGGCTCGCGCGAGTAGGCGCCGAGCAGCAGGACCGCGCCCTCCGGCCCGTAGGCCACCCCGCCGACCGGCCCGTACGGCAGCCGCCGCGACCCGCTCCCGTCGGCGGCGATCTCGTAGGCCCAGCTGCGCCGGGCCGAGGGCTGGCCGACCGTGCTGGTGGCCAGGACCTCCTCGCCGGACCACCCGATGACCTCGGTGTTCGGGTCGCCCCAGTAGGTGAGGCGCCGGCTCGGCCCGCCATCGGCCGGGGCGAGGTGCACCTCCGGCTCGACGTCGCGCCAGCTGGTCCAGGCGAGGTGGGCACCGTCGGGCGAGAACCGGGGCGAGCCGGCCCCGGCCTGGTCGGCGGACACCCGCCACGCACGGCCGCCGTCGAGGGGCGCGAGCCACACGTCGTCCTCAGCGACGAAGGTCACCAGATCGCCGTGCAGGTGGGGGTGGCGGAGGTAGGAGTCGGTCACGCCGCCACGTTAGCCGCGCCCACCGACGTTCCGGTCTCGGTTTGATGTTGCTTGCCCCGAAGGGTCGACTCGCTCGCTCCTGGGGGCTGCGCCGTCGCTCGCTCTCGTCCTTCTCGTCGCGGCTCGCATCATGAGGGGCCGGCCTGCCCCAACGGTGCACACCAGCCAGCCCAGCCTCGTCAGGGAAACAAGCCCCTTTCCCGCTGCCGTCCGGAGCAAGCTTGATTCGCCGGGTCTTGGCTCAGTGGGCCGGCCAGAAACGGCGCCAGCTCTCCGGGTCCATCGCTTCCGGGTCCACACCGGCCGTTCGGGCTGCCTGCTCGGCCGCTCTCACGTCAGCGGCGAAGCGGCGGGAGACCCCGCGCAGCTCGCCCTCCGGGTCGTCGCCCGCGCGCTTCGCCAGGGCGGCCAGGTCGAACAGGCGGGAGCCGGTGTCGCCGTTGCGGGGCAGGAGGTCCTCGGGAAGGCCGGCGCGGGCGGTGCGCTGGGCCAGCTTCGCCGCCAGGGCCAGCGCGGGCTGGCCCGTCGCCACTCCGTCCACACTGGACTCTCGGCGCTTCTCCGCCTGTTTCAGCTCCTCCCAGCGGACCTGCTGGGTGCCCGCGTCGCGGACGGCCGGGTCGCCGCCGGCGAACACGTGGGGGTGGCGGCCCACCAGCTTGGCGACCAGGCCGGCGGCGACGTCGTCGACCGAAAACGGGTCCTCCGCGGACTCCTGGGCCACCCGGGCGTGGAAAAGCACCTGCAGCAGCACATCGCCGAGCTCCTCGCGCAGGGCCGCGCGGTCTCCGTCCTCGATGGCTTCCAGCAGCTCGAAGCACTCCTCCACCAGGTACTGGCGCAGCGAGTCGTGCGTCTGCTCGGCGTCCCACGGGCAACCGCCGGGTGAGCGCAGGCGGTCCATCACCGCGACCGCGTCCAGCAGGGCGTCGCCGACCCGGGCGGTCGCGACCAACGCCGCGCCGCCGGCCAGCAGCGCGGCGGCGGACGGGTCGTCCAGGTCGTCGGTGACGAGCACGAGCGAGTCCGGCAGGTCCGGCGGGACCGGGGGCAGGCCCAGGCCGACCCCGGGCGTCGCGTACACCTCGGCGGTCGAGCGCAGCAGCGGCACGGCGGCCGCCGGTAGCTGGTCGCGGGTGACCAGCACGACGGTGGTCCCCTGGTGGGACCGCGTCACGCGCTCACCCGGCAGGCTCACTGCGCGCGGGTACCCGACGGCGCCAGCACGATGCCCGTCGACTCCGCCGCGCTCGCGACCACGCCCATCGACGCCGCGTCCCACGTGCCGTAGCGCGGGCTGACCTTGATCTCGATCTTGTCCGCGAGCGGCTGCAGCATCCGCTTGCCGATGGCGACGATCTGCTCGGCGCTCAGCTGCGGCGGCTGCGCGGCCTGACCCGAAGCGTTGGTCTCGCGCTTGCGGATGAGCCCGACCACCCAGAACGCCTGACCGGCCGACGGCTGGAAGGCGACGACCGAGCCCTCCTCGGCACCGAACATCACACTCGACACCAGGGCCGGGTCCTGCAGCTGGGCCGCGGCGAACTCGGCCGCCTCGTTGGCGTCCAAGCCGGCGGCGCGGTCCTTGGCGATGAGGTCGGCGACCCCGTTGGGGTTGTCCGCGAACTCGTGGGCCTTCGCCTCGGCCTTCTTGCGCATCGACGCCGCGGCGGCGCCGGTGCTGTCGGACGCGACGGTGGTGTAGTCCATCGTGACCTTGAGCCCGCTGAAGTTCTTGTCCGCGAGCTGGGCCAGCAGAATCTGGTCAGTGACCGTGTCGTGCAGGTCGCGTGCCCGGTAGACCAGCTGCGCGGCCAGCGCCTCCGCCGGCACGCTGCCGTCGGTGGGCACCTTCTGGCCGAACGGGTCCTGGTTCATCGCCTTGGCCACGTCGTCGCGGTTGGCGGTGATGTGCTGCTCGCGGGCGGCCTTGGTGACGAGGTCGTGCACGATCAGCTGGCTGAGCGCCTCACGCGCGACCAGGTCCAGCTTGTGCTGCTGGGCCAGCGGCCGCGCGGCCGGCTGCTCCTTCACGACCTTGTCGAGGATGGCCTGGACCTCGTCGACCGAGATCGACCGGCCGTCGATGAGCACGGCGGAGTTGATCTGGCTCGGCCCTGACCCGCACGCGGTGAGCGCGGCGACCAACGCGGTCAGCACGGCGATCAGCACGGTCTTCGTCGCGCGGGGACGCAGCTTGGCAGTCGTCACGGCTGCCAAGCCTCTCACAGCGGTTCACCCGACCGGTGCTGGGGCGATCTCCAACGAGTCGAGCAGGTTGGCACACCAGTCGAGCAGCGCCGTGTCCCGCAGCTGCGGCGCCCCCATCCGGCCGCCCGCGGCGCCCTCGGTGGGCCGCGGCACGGTGACCATGTCGGTCACCGGCTTGTAGTTCGACTTGGGATACAGGCGCTTGAGCCGCACCAGCTGGGAGTCGCGCAGCTTCAGCGGCGCGAACCGGATCACGTTGCCGGCCGCGGCGACCTCGGTGACCCCGTGCCGGCGGCAGGTCTGCCGGAACGTCGCCACCGCGAAGAGCCGCTGGACCGGCAGCGGCGGGTTGCCGTAGCGGTCCTGGAGCTCCTCCGCCACCGCGGCGAGCCCCTCGGCGTCGCCGGCGGCGGCGATCTTGCGGTACGCCTCGAGCCGCAGCCGCTCGCCGGGCACGTAGTCGTGCGGGATGTGCGCGTCGATGGGCAGGTCGACCCTGACCTCGGCGAGCTCTTCCTCCTCCTCGCCCGGCTCGGCGCCCGCGTGCTTGCGGAACGCCTCGACGGCCTCGCCGACGAGCCGCACGTAGAGGTCGAAGCCGACGCCGGCGATGTGCCCGGACTGCTCGGCGCCGAGGATGTTGCCCGCGCCGCGGATCTCGAGGTCCTTCATGGCCACCGCCATGCCCGCGCCGAGCTCGGTGTTCTGCGCGATGGTGGCGAGCCGGTCGTGCGCGGTCTCGGTGAGCGGCGCCTCGGGCGGGTAGAGGAAGTAGGCGTACCCGCGCTCGCGGCCCCGGCCGACCCGGCCGCGCAGCTGGTGGAGCTGGGCGAGGCCGAGCAGGTCGCCGCGCTCGACGATGAGCGTGTTGGCGTTGGCGATGTCCAGGCCCGTCTCGACGATCGTGGTGCACACCAGCACGTCGTGCTCGCGCGCCCAGAACCCCTCGATGAGCTTCTCGAGGCGGTCCTCGTTCATCTGCCCGTGCGCGGTGACGATGCGTGCGTCGGGCACCAGCTCGCGCAGCCGGCGGGCGGCCTTCTCGATGGAGGAGACCCGGTTGTGCACGTAGAACACCTGGCCGTCGCGCAGCAGCTCGCGCCGGATGGCGGCGCCGACCTGCTTGTCGTCGTAGCCGCCGACGTAGGTGAGGATCGGGTGCCGGTCCTCGGGCGGGGTGAGGATCGTGGACATCTCGCGGATGCCGGCGAGCGACATCTCGAGCGTGCGCGGGATGGGCGTGGCCGACATCGTGAGCACGTCGACGTGCGTGCGCAGCGCCTTGATGTGCTCCTTGTGCTCGACGCCGAACCGCTGCTCCTCGTCGACGATCACGAGGCCCAGGTCCTTGTAGCGGACGCCGGTCTGGAGCAGCCGGTGCGTGCCGATGACGACGTCGACCTCGCCGGCGGCCAGGCCCTCGATGACCGCGTCGGCGTCGGGGCCGTGGGTGAACCGGGACAGGCCCCTGACGTTGACCGGGAAGGACTGCATGCGGTCGGTGAACGTGTTGAGGTGCTGCTGGGCGAGCAGCGTGGTGGGCACCAGGACGGCGACCTGCTTGCCGTCCTGGACGGCCTTGAACGCGGCCCGCACGGCGATCTCGGTCTTGCCGTAGCCGACGTCGCCGCAGATCACCCGGTCCATCGGGACGCTGCGCCGCATGTCGGACTTGACCTCGTCGATGGCGGCCATCTGGTCGGGCGTCTCGGTGAACGGGAACGCGTCCTCGAGCTCGCGCTGCCACGGGGTGTCCGGGCCGAACGCGTGGCCGGGCGCGGACTGGCGGGCGGCGTAGAGCTGGACGAGCTCGGCGGCGATCTGCTTGACCGCCTTCTTGGCCCGGGACTTGGTGTTCTTCCAGTCCGAGCCGCCGAGCTTGTTCAGCGTGGGCAGCTCGCCGCCGACGTAGCGGGAGACCTGGTCGAGCTGGTCGGTGGGCACGAACAGGCGGTCGCCGGGCTGGCCGCGCTTGGATGAGGCGTACTCGAGGACGAGGTACTCGCGGGTGGCGCCGGAGACCGTGCGCTGCACCATCTCGATGTAGCGGCCGATGCCGTGCTGCTCGTGGACGACGTAGTCGCCGGTCCTGAGCGCGAGCGGGTCGACCGCGTTGCGCCGCCGGGACGGCATCTTGGTGGACAGGTCGCGGGTGGAGGTGCCGTGCCGGCCGCCGGTGAGGTCGGTCTCGGTGAGCACGACCAGCGCCTGGTGGGGGACGCCGAAGCCCTCCTCGATGGCGCCCCGGACGACGGTGACCACGCCGGTGGGCGGCACCTCGGCGAGCCCGTCCTCGGCGAAGGTGGCCGCGACGTCGGCGTCGGCGAGCTGCTCGACCGCGCGGCGGGCGGTGCCGGCGCCGGGTACGACGAGGACGGCGGCGCCGCCGGTGGTGAGGTGCGCGCGCAGGTCGGCGAAGGCGCGGGCGATGTCGCCGCGGTAGCCCTCGATCGGGCGGATGTCGAGCGTCACCACGTCCTCGTCGGGCGTGGTGAACTGGGACAGCGTCCACCACGGGTGGCCGGTGTCGCGGGCGTGGCCGGCGATGTCGGCGAGGTCCTGGTAGGCGGAGCGGCCCAGGTCGAGCGGGCTCTTGCCGCCGCCGGCCGCCACCATCCAGGCGGCCTCGAGGAACTCCTGGCCGGTGCGGACGAGGTCGTGCGCGCGGGTGCGGACCTTCTCGGGGTCGATGACGAGCACGTGGGCACCGTCGGGCAGGACGTCGGTGAGGAGGTCGAGCTCGCCCTCGCAGAGGACGGGGATGAGCGCCTCCATGCCCTCGGTGGGGATGCCGTCGGCGAGCTTGGCGAGCATCTCGGCGAGGTGGGCGTCGGCGGTTCCCTTGGCGCTGTGCTCCTCGGCGAGCTCGCGGGCCCGGTAGCGGACGTCCTCGGTGAGGAGGAGCTCGCGGCACGGGGGCGCGGTGAACGCGCGGATCTCGGCGTCCTCGGCCGGGAGCGAGCGCTGGTCGGCGACGGCGAACTGGCGGATCTCGGTGACCTCGTCACCCCAGAACTCGACGCGGACGGGGTGCTCGGCGATGGGGACGAAGACGTCGAGGATGCCGCCGCGCACGGCGAACTCGCCGCGCTTCTCGACCATGTCGACGCGGGTGTAGGCGAGGTCGACGAGGCGCTCGATGAGCTGGTCGAAGTCGTGCTCGGCGCCGACCTCCAGCTCGATGGGGGCGAGCCGGCCCAGGCCGGGGGCCATGGGCTGGATGAGGCTCCGCACGGTGGCGACGACGACCTTGGGCGCGTGGCCCTGGGCGAGCCGGTGCAGGATCTCGAGGCGCCGGGCGACGGTGTCGGCCCGCGGGGAGAGGCGCTCGTGGGGCAACGTCTCCCAGGACGGGAAGTTGGCGACGGCGTCCTTGCCGAGGAGGTCACGCAGCGCGGCGGTGAGGTCGTCGGCCTCATGCCCGGTGGCGGTGACGGCGAGGACGGGCTTCTTCTGCGCCAGCGTGGCGGCGACGAGCGGGCGGGCCGCGGTGGGCCCTTCGAGCTCGAGGCTCGGCGAACCGGCGGCCTCGAGGACGGTGGTGAGAGCTGGGTCGGGCAGGACGGCTTGGAGCAGGCCAGCGAGCGGGCTGGGCTTGGACACGGCGAATGCACCCCTGAAAACACACACGGACACACCCCTGCCCGGGACGAGCCCGTGGGAGGGGTTCTCGCCATCCAGCCTACGTGCCCCCGCCCAGGGCAAGGACATCTACGCCCTCGTCGGCGAGAGCTACGTGCCGCCCAAGGCACTCGCCGCGCTCTTCGAGGCGGTGGCGCGGATCGACGGGCTCACCGTCGAGGAGAACGTCCAGGACGGCGCCGGCCGCACCGGTGTCGGCGTGCGCTGGTCGCGGCCGGGGGGCTACGCCGGCACCCTCGTGTTCGACGCGCGGACCCACGTGTTCCTGGGAACGGACATGTCCGCGGTGATCCAGCGCGGGATCGTCGACCAGGTGGGTCAGCGGCCGTAGCCGCTCAGAAGCGGGGCGGGCGCTTCGCCAGGAACGCCCGCACCCCTTCGGCGTAGTCGTCGCTGGTCACCGAGGCCTCGTACAGCGCGTGGACCGTCTCGTCCTCGTCGAAGTGGCCCTCGGTGATCCGGCCGATGATCGTCTTCGCCCCGCGCACGGACACCTGGGCGCGGGCGGCCATCGCCGTGGCCAGCTCCGTCGCCCGGGCGGCCGGGTCCGGGTGCAGCTCGTTGACCAGCCCGATGCGCAGCGCGGTCGCCGCGTCGACGAGCTCGCCGGTGAACAGGATCTGTCGCGCCCACGCCGGGCCGACCGCGTCGACGAGCTGCTTGGTCGACGTGGCGTTGTAGACGATGCCGAGCTTGGCCGGCGTGATGCCGAACCGGGCGTCGTCGGCGGCGATGCGCAGGTCGCAGGCGAGCGCGAGCTCGCAGCCGCCACCCACGCAGACCCCCGTGACCGCGGCGATCGTCGGCTTGGTGAGCGTGGCGATGGACCGCTCGCCGGCGTGGACGGCCGCGCCGTAGCGGCGGGCGCCGTCGGGGTCGGCCCGCAGCGTGGTGAACTCGCTGATGTCGGCGCCGGCGGAGAAGTGGTCGGTGCCCCGGATGACCAGTGCCCGCACCGAGTCGTCGGCCTCGACCTTGCCGAGGAGGCCGGGCAGCGCGGACCACATCTCGAAGCTCATCGCGTTGCGCTTGGCCGGACGGTCGATGGTCAACGTCGCCACGGCGCCGTCGATCTCCAGGCTCAGGCTCGACGTCAACGGTTCGCTCGCAGGCTCGCTCACGCTGCCACGGTAGCCAGCTCCGCCAGCACGGCGGCCACCGCGGGGTGGTCGCGGCCACCGGCGCGGGTGCAGGTCAGGAGCTTGCGGCTGGGGCTGGGGCCGCCGGCGAGCGGCACCCGGGTGATGGGCAGGTGCGGCGGCAGGTAGGCCAGCCGCGGCACCAGCCCTACGCCGAGCCGGTGCGCGATGAGGTGCGCGATGGCGTTCCACTCGAGCGCGTTGTGCACGACGTTCGGCGTGAAGCCGGCCGCGCCGCAGGCGGCGAGCGTGTGCTGGCGGCAGGTGCACGCGACCGCCGGGAGGATCCAGTCCTCGCCGGCCGCCTCGACGAGAAGCACGCTGTCCTTGCCGGCCAGCGGATGCTCGGCCGGCACGACGAGGTCGAAGACGTCGTCGAGCAGCGGGCGCTGGTCGAACCGCGGGTCGCCGGCGGGCGGGTTGTCGATGGTGGCCTCGAGGATCGCGAGGTCGACGGCGCCGTCGAAGAGCAGGTCGAAGCCCGTCTGCTGCTCGACCTCCTGGATGTGCACGGTGAGGCGCGGATGGTTGGCCCGCAGCGGCGCGACGGCCGGCGCGAGCAGCATGGCGACGGCGGTCGGGATGCCGCACAGGCGCAGCAGCCCGGCCGGCTCGTCGCCGGCCGTGCGCAGGTCGATCTCCGCCTGCTCCCAGCGCTTCTCGATGTCGTCGGCGTGTTCGAGGAGGCGCTGTGCGGCCGGGGTGAGCCGGACCTTGCGGCCGTGCGGTTCGAGGAGGGTGAGGTCGAGCTCGCGGCCGAGTTGGCGGATCTGCTGCGAGGCGGCCGAGGTGGTGAAGTGCAAGGCCCGGGCGGCAGCGGTGATGGTGCCGTAGTGCGCGACCGCGCGCAGCACCCGGAGGCGGCGCAGGTCAATCATGAAGCCGATGCTTCACGGTACCGTCCGGAAAGTCAACGTGGACATACACGTTCGCCGGCCCGACGCTGGACCTATGTCAACCCGATGCCCCCACTGCGGCTGGCCGGACGAGGAGCCGTTCCGGATCGTGTCCCGCCACCGCACCTGCGACGGCCTGACCGTGTGGAGCCGCTGCAGCTGCGGCTCCCTGCAGGTGCGCGTGCTGGACGGCGCGTGCACCCGCGTCGTGGCCCGCGGCCGCCCCGCCTGAGCCCCGCCGCCCTGTCAGGCGAGGGACTTGCGGAGTGCCTCCAGGTCGTCGTCGATCGCGGGCCGGCGGGCCCTCAGCTTGTCGTGGCAGTCGGTCAACGTCGCCACCCGGCTCTCCAGCTCCTTCGCCAGCTGCGCGTGCGCGTCGGCCGCCTTCGTCACCGCGGTCGCGCGCTCCTGGACGTCCTTGCGCCACTGCACCGCCGCCACCGCCAGCGCGCCCAGCGCCACGATCACCCAGCCCCAGCCGGCCACCACCGTGAGCACGAGGAACAGCACACTCACGCCGAGCGCCCCGTACGCCACCGCGCGGCCCTGACCGGACACCTTCGCCGCCGCGTCGATCCGCGACCGCGCCTTCGCCAGCGACGCGTGCTCCGGGCCGGTCGTCGTGATCGCCACCGAACCCTGCCGCGTCCGCGCCTGCGCCCCGTCCGGCACATCGCCGCGCGCCACCGTGGCCAGCCGCTCGGCGGCGTCCAGCACCAGCGAACCGCTGATCCGCACGGCCACCGCGCGCCGGCCGGGGTGCTCGGCGTCGGCCGCGTCCGTGCGCAGCAGCGCGATCGTCTCGCCGACCGGGGCGTGCCACGCGGGCGGCTCGCTGCCGGTCCCCTCGATGACCACCCGCAGCTCGCGCTCGCGGGCCAGCAGCGGCAGCTCCGCCGGGCTGCCCTCCTCGACCAGCAGCTCCACCGCGCGCCGCACCTCCGGGTCGATCTCGACGGCCGGCTCGTTCGTGTGCGCGGCGAGCACCTCCTCGACCCACGACCGCAGCGCCGAGAGCCCGGCCGTCGCGGCCAGCGCACCGCCGAGGTCGCCGACGCCCTCGAGCTCCCGCGGCAGCGACCCGACCTCCGCCTTCGCCGTGCCGAGCTTGCGGATGCCGTCGACCGCGGCCGCGCGGTCCTCGTCGGACAGTGCGCCGACGAAGTCGACCCCGCGCCGGCGCACCAGCTCCCAGCCCGCCTCGCCGAAGAAGCCGTCCGCCGCGAGTGTCCACACGGCACGCTGGTGGCGCGGCAGCGTGGCGGCCGGCACCGGCAGCGCGTCGGCCAGCATCGCGGCGGTCACCGTCCCCCGGCCGCCGAGGAGCCCGGTCCCGAGCACGTGGAACACGGTGGCGCGCTGGGTGTCGCGGGCCTTGGCGAGCTCGAGCGAGTCGGTGTCGGCCACCCCGTCGGCGGCCACCCGCAACGCGACGAGCGCCGGCGCGAGCCAGTACGCGTCCACATCGGACATCTCGCCGTCGGGCCCCGCGCCCGCGAAGAGCTGCCTGGCCTGGTGGCGCACCCGGCCCTGCGCGTCGAAGAGCCCGAGCGTCACCCGCAGGTCGCTGATCTCCACGAACGCGTCGAAGGCGGCGGACAGCCGGTTGAGCCGCTGCTCGAGCGACCCGCTGACCTTGGACAGCTCGGCGTGCAGCCGCCGCTGCGAGGACCGCAGCGACGCGCTCACGGAGGACAAGTCCTCCTCGAGCCCCTGCAGCCGGCGGTTCTGCCGGTGGTCGGTGTACCAGTTGTCGCTCACCCGTTACTCCCCTCGACGGCGGTCCTCACACAAGTGCGACGCGCACCCCGGCATTCTGGACCCATGGCAAAACGGGCGGGCTTCCTCGTCGTCGCGCTCGTCTTGGCCGGCCTCACCGCGTGCACCGACGCACCCGCGGACCGCGAGGTCGGCCAGGTGCCGACGCGGAGCTCGGCTACCCCACCCAGCAGCGGCGACACGCCGAAGCTGCGCGTCGAGCAGGTCGCCGGCGGGCTCGAGCACGGTTGGGACATCGGGTTCCTGCCCGACGGCAAGGTACTCATCACCCAGCGGCCGGCCCGGTTCGCGCTGCTGTCCGGCACCAAGCCCGGCGCCACGACGACGCAGGTGAAGGCGGACCTGTCGGACGTGTTCGTCTCCGGCGAGGGCGGGCTGATGGGCATGGTCGTGCACCCGGACTTCGAGCGGACGCGGCGGTTCACCACCTGCCAGACGCACACCGAGAACGGCGAGCCGACCGACATCCGGCTCGTGACGTGGCGCCTGGCCGAGGACGGCAAGATCGCCACGCGGGAGAAGGAGCTGCTCACCGGCCTGCCGCTGAGCAGCGGCCGCCACTCCGGCTGCCGCCCGACGATCGGCCCGGACGGCGAGCTGTGGGTCGGCACGGGTGACACCGCGCAGGGGACGATCCCGCAGGACCGCACGAGCCTCGGCGGCAAGGTTCTGCGGCTGGATCTGGACAGCGGCGAGCCCGCGCCGGACAACCCGTTCATCGACTCGGCGAACGCCCACGAGCGGTACGTGTACTCCTACGGCCACCGCAACATCCAGGGCGTCGCCGTGCGGCCGGGCTCGGACCAGGTGTTCACCGCCGAGCACGGCCCGGACCGCAACGACGAGGTGAACCTGATCCAGGCGGGCCGCAACTACGGCTGGGACCCGTCGCAGGGCGGGACGGTCGGCGGCTACGACGAGGGCGTGCCGATGACCGACCTGCAGCGCTTCCCGGACGCCGTGCCGGCGAAGTGGCAGTCCGGCGACACGACGGAGGCCGTGTGCGCGGCGACGTTCCTGTCGGGTGATCAGTGGGGCGGTCTGAACGGCGCGCTGGTGGTGACCGCGCTGAAGGGCGCGAAGGTGCTGGTGCTGACCCTGACCGAGCGGGGGGACGTGGCGTCGGTGGCGATCCCGACGGAGTTCGACAACCGCTTCGGCCGCCTACGCGCCGCGCGCACGGGCCCGGACGGCGCCCTGTACATCACGACGACCAACGGCTCGGACGACAAACTGCTCCGCGTGACCCCGGCCTGACCCGCGCCAACACGTCCACGCGACACGCCCCGACCCCGGCCGACCCAGAACGAAAGCCCTCGCGCGACCCTCGAAGAATGCCCGCCGCCCTCCCGCGATTCCCTTGCCTGCGAGCGAAACCGGGGATAGGGAAGCCCCCACCCACTCCGGGGGCACCCCATGGGTCCAGTCTATTCGAGGGCAACGGCGAATGAGGGCCGCAAGATCAACTTGTGGACAAGTTGGCGCGTTGTGGACAACTCGCTGAGCCGAACGAGGCTCACGCGAGGCCGCGAAAACCGGCCGAGCCGAGGCTCACCCGGCGCGTGTACCGGAGCCGGGCTTCAACCAGAGCCGGGTCGGTCAGGGGTGGGACTCGCGCAGGGTGGGTTTGCTCTCCAGGTGATGGAGGCCGTTCCACGACAGGTTCACCAAGTGGGCGGCCACCTCCTCCTTCTTCGGCTTCCGGGAGTCCAGCCACCACTGGCCCGTCAGCGCGACCATCCCCACCAGCGCCTGGCTGTACAGGGCCGCCAGCTTCGGGTCGTAGCCGCGCGAGCTGAACTGCCGCCCAAGGATGTCCTCCACCTGCCGCGCGATGTCGTTCAGCAGCGACGAGAACGTGCCCGTCGCCGACGCGACCGGGGACGCGCGGACCAGGATCCGGAAGCCGTCGGCCGAGCCCTCGACGTAGTCCAGCAGCGACACGGCGGCCCGCTCCAGCAGCAACCGCGGGTGGGCCTCCTCGGCCAGCGCCGAGGTCATGGACGTCAACAGATAGTGCATCTCGCGGTCGACGACGACCGCGTAGACGCCTTCCTTGCCACCGAAGTGCTCGTACACCACCGGCTTCGAGACGTTGGCCCGGTGCGCGATCTCCTCGACCGACGCGCCGTCGAAACCCTTCTCGGCGAACAGCGAGCGCGCCACGTCCAGCAGTTGCTGGCGGCGCTCCTCACCGCTCATCCGCACGCGAGGAACAGGGGCTCCGGCCCGACCGGCCGGAGTCCGAACGCGCTCTCGCCGCCTGGCCGCCACTCGTGTCACCCTACGGGCACCCACCGACAGCCCGTGACGTGATTGCGCAGAACTAGGCCGAATGCGCAGGTCACTCCGCGCCGGCGGTGATCTTCTCCAGGCGCTGCGGGGTCGGCCAGCGCACGTTGTTCGCCCAGCCGAGCTTCTCGAACACCCAGATCAGCCGCGCCGACGTGTCGATCTGCCCGCGCTTGACGCCGTGCCGCGCACAGGTGGGATCCGCGTGGTGCAGGTTGTGCCACGACTCGCCGAAGGACAGGATCGCCAGCGGCCAGAAGTTCGCCGCCTTGTCCCGGCTGACGAACGGGCGCTCGCCGATCATGTGGCAGATCGAGTTCGTCGACCACGTCACGTGGTGCAGGATCGCCACCCGCACGAAGCCCGCCCAGAAGAACGCCGTGAGGGCGCCCCACCAGGACCAGGTGATGAGCCCGCCGAGCGCGGCCGGCAGGACGAACGTCGCCACGGTCCACACCACGAACAGGTTGTTTACCCGCACGACGTCCTTGTCCGCCAACAGGTCCGGCGCGAACCGCTCCTTGTTCGTCAGCGAGCGGTCGAACATCCACCCCATGTGCGCGTGCCAGAAGCCCTTGGCCAGCGCCACCGGCGACGTCCCGTACAGCCACGGCGAGTGCGGGTCGCCCTCGCGGTCGGAGAACGCGTGGTGGCGCCGGTGGTCGGCGACCCAGATGATCGGCGGGCCCTGCACGGCCATGGACCCCGCGATCGCGAGCCCGACCCGCAGGCCCCGCCTGGCCTTGAACGACCCGTGCGTGAAGTGCCGGTGGTAGCCGATCGTGACCCCGAGCCCGGACAGGTAGAAGAAGAACACCGCCAGGCCGACGTCGACCCAGGTGAGCCCCCAGCCCCAGGCCAACGGCACCGCCGCGATCAACGCCGCGAACGGCACCAGGATGAACACGTACACCGCGAACTGCGTCCAGCCCTTGCGCCGGCCCACGGTGATCGGCTTCGGCCCCTTCGCGGCCGCTTCGTCCCCGCCCGAAGTCTCCTCGAGGGTCGTCGTCATCCTCTACCTCTCACCTCGTCGTCCGATGTCATCCGGTGCGGTTCGGTCCTAAGGTCAGCCTCGCCTACGCGGCCGTAACCTACGACAGCGTAAGTACATGCCGACCCGGTGCGCCAGATCCGTCGCGTAAAGCCGCTGGAGTGATCCAGCTCACACCCATTCGGCCGCACTGTGGTCTTCCTGGCCGGGTACCACTGCCCCAGACGATCCATGCGTGCCACGATGTCCAACCGTGGGCGGAACACCCGACCCACGGTCCGCCGTGGTGTAAAGGCAGCACCTCAGATTTTGGTTCTGATGGTCCAGGTTCGATCCCTGGCGGCGGAGCTGGCGGCGGAGGCGGGACAACTACAGCAGCAGCACGAAGGTGGACAGCCAGGCGTGGATGGCGGCAGCGAACGAGAGGACGTCGACCTGCCGGCGTTGGACGAGAGATCTGACGCGTGGCTGGCCGGACGCGCCCGGGAACTGCTCGCGATCGCCCAGGCGAGCGAGCGCGGCACCCGCACCCGCTACACCGACGAGGTCGACCGGCTGCTGGCCGAGGCCCGCCACCGCGGTGAGCCGCGGATGGTCGCCCAGCTGCTGCGGGCCGCGGCCGTCATCCGGGTGAACGACGCCGAGCAGGCCGGATCCCCCGAGGCCGAGTCGATCGTCGACGAGTTCCTCGACCACACCCAGCGGCACGGGCTGCTCGTCCTGCAGGCCGACGCGCATGCGTTGCGCGCCAAGCGGTACCTGCTCGCCGGCGCCGAGGACGTCGCGCTCACCGAGGCCGCGGTCGGCCTCGCGATGCTGGACGAGACGGTCTCGCCGGACGCGGCGTTCGGCGGCCGCGTGTGGGACGTGCTGATGGCGTCCACCCTGATGGACCTCGGCCTCGTGCTGATGGAGCTCGGCGTCTACGAGGTCGGCGACCAGGTCATGCGCCGGGCGCACCGGCACATCCGCGGCGGCGCCGGGCCGCACGACATCTCCGTGCACCTGATCACCCGCTGCCGCATGCAGCTCGGCTGGGGTCTGCGGCTCGAGCGGATCGGCGAGGACGAGCAGGCCGCCGAGCGGTTCGCCCGGGCCGCGGCGATGGCCGGCGACGTCGAGGCGCCGTTCCGCGAGTCGCTGTTCCCCCGCCACCCCGAGCAGCCGGCCGCCGAGCAGATCGCCGTCGTCGGCGCCGCGCACGCGCTCGCCCTGCCGGGCCCCGGGCACATCGACCGGCTCGCCGGGCTGCTCGAGACCGCCGTGCCGCGCGAGGTGATCTTCGTCGCCATCGCGCTCGCCCGCTGCCTCGAGCGCGACCAGCGCGCCGAGGAGGCCGTCGAGGTCCTCACCGGCGTGCAGAAGCGGCTGGACAACACCGCGCCGGAACCCGCGCTGCTGCTGTGCCTCATCCGCGAGTACGCCCGGCTGTCGGGCAGCGAGGACGACGGCGACCGGACCACCAGCGCGCTGCGGTTCTACGTCGCCGAGCTCGAGAGCCAGCTGTGGGACATGCGTGAGTCGCGCGCGGCGACGCTGGCCACCCGGCGCGAGCACGAGCGGCTCGCCCGCCGGCACGGCACGGTCGCCCGCCAGGCCCTGCAGGACCCGCTCACCGGCCTGCCCAACCGGCGCGCGCTCGACGAGCGGCTCCAGGAGCTCTCCGCCGAGGCCGACGTCGCCGGCAGCAAGCCGCTGGCCATCGCGCTCGTCGACCTCGACGGGTTCAAGGGCGTCAACGACCGGCTCTCCCACGCCGAGGGCGACGACGTGCTGCGGGTCGTCGCCAGCACCGTGCGGGACACCTTGCGCGGCAGCGACATGGTGGCCCGCTACGGCGGCGACGAGTTCATCGTGCTGCTGCCCGGCGCGCCGCTGCTCGCCGCCGCGGCCGCGCTGCGCCGCGCGGCGGTGGCCGTCGCGGCGCTGCCGCCAGACCTCTCGCACGGCGTGACGCTGTCCGTCGGCGTGGTCGCGCTGCGTCCCGAGGAGGGCACGGCCAGCGCGCTGGCCCGTGCCGACGCCGCCATGTACCAGGCGAAACGCAAGGGCGGCAACGACGTCGTCGCGATCGCGACCACGGAGGGTGACGGCCCGGAGGTCCTGATCGCGGACGAGCCGGCCACCCCTGACCCCGCATGGGTGCTCCCGGAGGCCACGTAGGATCGAGTCGCCGGCCGATCGTCCAACGGCCGGAAACTCGATCACGCCAAGGAGAGAGCTGATGCTCGAGGGCTCCACCGGGCTCGGCGAAGTCAGCACGATCACCCTCGCCGCCGGCGAGGGCACCCGGATGCGCTCGGCCACGCCGAAGGTCCTGCACCGGCTGGCCGGCCGGTCGCTGGTGGAGCACGCCGTGCGCGCGGCCGCCGGGCTCACCCCGCGGCGCATGGCCGTCGTGGTCGGACACGGCCGGGAGGCGGTCACCGAGCACCTGCACGAGCTGGCCAAGGTCATCGACACCACGGTCACCGTCGCCGTGCAGGCCGAGCAGCACGGCACCGGGCACGCGGTCCGCTGCGGGCTCGACGAGCTGCCCGAGGGCCTCACCGGCACGGTCCTGGTCACCTACGGCGACGTGCCGCTGCTCGACACGCTCACCCTGTCGGCGCTGCTCGCCGAGCACGGCTCCGCGGGCAACGCGGTCACCGTGCTCACCGCCGAGGTCGCCGACCCCACCGGCTACGGCCGGATCGTGCGCGGCGAGGACGGGTCCGTCGAGGCCATCGTCGAGCAGAAGGACACCACGCCGGACCAGGCCGCGATCCGCGAGATCAACTCCGGGGTCTACGCCTTCGACGCCGCCGTGCTCGCCGCCGCGCTCGGCCGGCTGTCCACCGACAACGCCCAGGGCGAGCAGTACCTCACCGACGTGCTGTCCATCGCCCGCGGCGACGGGCACCGGGTCGGCTCGTGGACCTGCGACGACCCGTGGCTCGTGGAGGGCGTCAACGACCGCGTGCAGCTGGCCGCGCTCGGCGCCGAGCTCAACCGCCGCCTGCTGGACCGCTGGATGCGCGCGGGCGTCACGATGGTCGACCCGGCGAGCGTGTGGCTCGACGCCGGCGTCGAGCTGGCCAGGGACGTCGTCCTCGAGCCGGGTGTGCAGCTACGCGGCGCCACCACGGTCGGCGAGGGCGCGGTGGTCGGCCCGGACACCACGCTCACCGACGTGGCCGTCGGCGCGGACGCCAACGTCATCCGCACGCACGGCCGCGAGTCCGAGATCGGCGACGGCGCGAGCGTCGGCCCGTTCGCCTACCTGCGGCCCGGCACGCGGCTGGGAACCAGCGCGAAGGTCGGCACGTTCGTCGAGGTGAAGAACTCCGAGATCGGCGACGGGTCGAAGGTGCCGCATCTGTCCTATGTGGGCGATGCCACCATCGGGGAGAAGAGCAACATCGGCGCGGCCAGCGTGTTCGTCAACTACGACGGCGTGGCCAAGCACCGGACGGTCGTCGGGTCGCACGTTCGGACGGGGTCGGACAACATGTTCGTGGCCCCGGTGACCGTCGGCGACGGCGCGTACAGCGGGGCCGGGACGGTGCTGCGCAAGGACGTTCCGCCCGGGGCGCTCGCGGTGTCGGGGGGCCCGCAGCGCAACATCGAGGAGTGGGTGCTCCGGCGGCGGGCCGGGACGCCGGCGGCCGAGGCGGCGCGCAAGGCGCTCGACGCCGCCGCAGGCCCTGAGGAGGAGTCATGAACGCCAAGTCCGGTACGCCGAAGAAGAACCTGATGCTCTTCTCCGGCCGGGCCCATCCGGAGCTGGCCGAAGAGGTCGCCAAGCACATCAACGTCAGCATCACCCCGCAGTCGGCGTACGACTTCGCCAACGGCGAGATCTTCGTGCGGTTCGAGGAGTCGGTGCGCGGCTGCGACGCGTTCGTCATCCAGAGCCACTGCGAGCCGATCAACAAGTGGGTGATGGAGCAGCTGATCATGGTCGACGCGCTGAAGCGGGCGTCGGCCAAGCGGATCACCGTGGTCATGCCGTTCTACCCGTACGCGCGGCAGGACAAGAAGCACAAGGGCCGCGAGCCGATCTCGGCGCGGCTCGTCGCGGACCTGTTCAAGACCGCGGGCGCGGACCGGATCATGACCGTCGACCTGCACACCGCGCAGATCCAGGGCTTCTTCGACGGGCCGGTGGACCACCTGTTCGCGCAGACGATGCTGTCCCGGTACATCAAGGACACCTACGGCAACGAGAACGTGACGGTCGTGTCCCCGGACGCGGGCCGCACGAAGCTGGCCGAGAAGTGGGCCGATGATCTCGGCGGCGTGCCGATCGCGTTCATCCACAAGACCCGCGACCCGCTGCTGCCCAACGACGTCGTGGCCAAGCGCGTGGTCGGCGAGGTCCGCGGCAGGCTCTGCGTGGTGATCGACGACATGGTCGACACGGGCGGCACCATCGCGAAGGCCGTCGACCAGCTGGTCCAGGAGGGCGCGGCCGACGTGGTGGTGGCCGCCTCGCACGGCGTGCTGTCCGGCCCGGCCCCGAGCAGGCTCTCCGAGAGCGGCGCGCGCGAGATCGTGCTCACCAACACGCTGCCCATCCCGGACGAGAAGCGCTTCCCGAAGCTCACCGTGCTGTCCATCGCCCCCCTGCTCGCGAGAGCGATCCAGGAGGTCTTCGAGGACGGCTCGGTGACCAGCCTCTTCGACGGCGACGCCTAGGCACCCGACCGCCGGCCCGGCCCAGTTGTCCACAACCCTGACTGAGCCGGGCCGAAACCGTCGGTCCTCCTCGCTACTCTGGAATCCGGGGGCCGGAGGCCAAGCCCGTTGCCACGCCTAAGCGCGCTCGGCCTCGCTCGCCTCCACACAGAACTCGTTGCCCTCCGGGTCGCCGAGAACGACCCAGCCGCGGCCGTTCGGCTTCCGGCGGTCGTCCACCAACGCCGCGCCGACAGCCAGTAGCCGGGTTACCTCCTCGTCCCGCGTGCGCGCGACCGGCATGAGGTCCAGGTGCAGGCGGTTCTTGCCGGCCTTGCGCTCGGGAACGGCGACGAACAGCAGCTCCGGCACGCCGGCGTCGGGCGGCTCGATCGCCACCTCCGGCGCGCCGGGCTCGTCCTCGGCGCTGATCGGCCAACCGGTGACGGCGCTCCAGAACTCGGCGAGCGCGTAGGGGTCGTGGCAGTCGATGGTGATGTGCTGGATCGTGAACAAGAGGTACTCCAGGAGTGGGAAAGGCCCCGAGGGCGGACCTCGGGTTGACGCGGGACTCACCTGATGAGCGCGGGTGCCTGCGAAACCTCTCAACCAGACTCGCGGAAGCGGAGCGTCCGCACCTTAGCCCCCCGCGCGGATGCGCGGAAGGGCCACGTAAACTGTTGAGGTTGCCTCGGCGAGGGCAGGCTTATGCCTGGCGTGATCGACGCGGCGGCTTCATTGCCGCGCGCACGTCCGTCGCCGCTGGCCGCCGCCGCCCGAGACCCACGTTTCAGTTTCAGCAAGGAGAGCCCCACCGTGTCCGAGGTCCGTCTCGCCGCCGAGCCACGTACCGAGTTCGGCAAGGGCGCTGCGCGCCGCACCCGCCGCGCGGGCAAGATCCCCGCGGTGCTGTACGGCCACGGTTCCGACCCGAAGCACCTGGCCCTGCCCGCCATCGAGTTCGCCCGCGTCGTCCGTGAGTACGGGCAGAACGCCGTGCTCACCCTCGAGATCAACAGCTCCAGCGAGCTCGCGCTGACCAAGACGGTCACCACGCACCCGATCAAGAACTACATCGAGCACGTCGACCTCCTGCTCGTCCAGCGCGGCGAGAAGGTCACCGTCGAGATCCCCGTCGTCATCATCGGCGAGGCCCAGCCCGGCACCCTGGTCACCCAGGACGCGTCGACGCTGCAGGTGGCCGTCGAGGCGCTGCACATCCCCGAGCAGTTCGAGGTCTCGATCGAGGGCGCCGCGGCCGGCACCCAGATCCAGGCGTCGGACGTCCAGCTCACCGAGGGCGCGGAGCTCGTCTCCGACCCCGAGACCCTGATCATCGCGATCAACGTCTCGCCGACGGCCGAGGACATGGAGGCCGGTGTCGAGGGCGCCGAGGGCGCCGAGGCCGCCGCTCCCGCCGACGAGCCGGCCGGCGACGAGTCCGGCGAGGGCTGAGTCGACCCGGGCGGTCCCGCGTGCGGGGCCGCCCGGTCTGCTTTCTACGAGGACGCCGAGATGTCAGCACCGAACGACGACGCGCCGATGCTGGTCGTCGGCCTCGGCAACCCGGGGCCGCGGTACGAGGGCAACCGGCACAACATCGGGTTCCTGGTCGCCGACGAGCTGGCGGACCGGATCGGTGGCAGGTTCAAGTCCCACAAGGCCGGCGCCGACGTGCTCGAGGGCCGGCTCGGCGGGCGGCGGGTTACCCTCGCCAAGCCGCGGTCGTACATGAACCTCTCCGGTGGCGCGGTCGTCGGCACCGCGCGTTTCTTCAAGGTGCCGCCGGAGAACCTCGTCGTGGTGCACGATGAGCTGGACCTTGCGTTCGGGACGGTCCGGCTGAAGCTCGGCGGTGGTGAGAACGGCCACAACGGGCTCCGGTCGATCTCGAAGTCGCTCGGCACCAGGGACTACCTCCGGGTGCGGTTCGGCATCGGGCGGCCGCCGGGCCGGATGGACCCGGCGGACTTCGTGCTCCGGGACTTCTCCGCGACCGAGCGCCGGGACCTGGCGCTCGACATCGACCGGTGCGCCGACGCCACGGAGGCGTTGGTCGCCAAGGGGCTGGAAGCGGCGCAGAACCTGTTCCACACGCGCTGACCGGGAGGCGGTCCGGACATGCAGCAACAGCAGCGGGACGACGTGCCGCTGACACCGATGGTGGTCGACTGCGTGACGTTCGACCGTGCTCCCCTCGGCCGCCGCGGCTACAACGAGGACCAGGTGGACGACTTCCTGGACCGCGTGCAGGCCACGCTGGCCGGCACCGACACCCTGACCGCGCAGGACGTCCGCGACGTGGTGTTCGACAGCGCCCCGCTCATCCGCCGCGGCTACCACGAGGAGCAGGTGGACGACTTCCTGGACCTGGTGGTCGAGGAGCTCAGCCGCCGCGAGCGCACCCGCCCCCCGCGCCCGACGAACCCACCGAAGCCCTCCGGCCTGGTCCCCCCGCCCACCCAAGCCGAACAAACCAGCCCGATGGTCTTCACCCTGCCCCCGTCTCTCCCCCCGACGAACCGCGGCGCCCACTCCCCGACGGCCCACGGCGCCCTCTCCCCGGCCGCCGAAGCGGCCCGAGACGCCGCCACCCTCCGAGCGACGGAAGACCCCCCGCCGCCCCCCGCCACGCCGTGGTCCGCATCCGCTGGGGCTTCGGGCGAGCCCGATGCGCCGCACGCCCCCGTCACCGCGACCTCGGCACCGACCAGCGCGGCTGCGACCGGCACGCGATCGGAGCCTCAGCAGGCGCCAGCCGCCGGTGCGCATGGGGCTGGCGCTCCCCAGCCGCCGACCACGTCGGCGACGCCGCCCGGCGCGGCCGCGATCCCGGGCCGGAACACCGCGCACGCAGCCGAAGCCCAGCCCTCCGCGAGCGGGCACACCGCAGTGCAAGGCGCCCCCGCCGCGGCCCAACACGCGCCCGCGGCGCCAGGCGACACCCAGCCCGCTCCCGTGCCGCACGGCACCTCAGCCACCTCGCCCGCAGCCCAGCAGGCCCCCATGGCAGCAGGCGAGATCCCGCCGCCGACGAGCGCGGTGCCGCTCGACACGTCGACGCAGGTCGCTGCGACCGCGCCAACTGGGG
>NZ_DASWSJ010000168.1:0-16702 GCF_036402745.1 Actinophytocola sp.
GGTGCTACAGACCCAGTGGCTCTGGCTGACGCTGGCGATCGTCGTTGGCCTTGCCGGGCTGGCGATCTCGGCATGGGCCAGCCGGCGGGGCATGGAAGCTGCCGGCATTTTCGCCTGCGTGGTGACCAGCCTGCTGATCTCGCCGGTCTCCTGGCCGTTCCACTGGGTGTGGATGGCTCCTGGTCTCGCGCTCTGGCTGTGGTGGGCCCGACCGCGGCGGAGCGTGGCGCACTCATCGGGCGTGGCGCTGGCGTGGCTGGTACTGGTCGCCTCCGGCGTGCTGACTTTCCTGCTCGCGGTGGGCGCGCCGACCCAGACCTCCGCGGGCGTCGTGATGCCCCACACCCTGACGACCGTCGTGCTGCTCAACAGCCTGATGGTGCTAGCCGGCCTAGGCTTTCTCGGCGCGCTCGCCGCCAAACTGTGGCGTAGGGACCGCCGGTCCACCTCAGAAACCCTGCTGTCCTGAGTCCGACCTTGGGTGATCCGACAACAACCCGAGACCATGACTGCCACCTCCACGGTCCTGCCGATCGCGGCTCTGTAGGGCAGGGAGCCGGTGCTCACGCGGCGCACGCCCAGGGACGCGAGGGAGAGGCCGGGCACCACGTTGACTGGGACCGATGTCGGCGGTGCTGTCCTCGATGTTGACTCCCGCCACGCCCAGAGCGGCGCCCACCCCCGCGAGGGTGAGCGCCGCTCCCGTTGACGTGCCTACAGTTGCAGGGTCACCGTGTCCACATCGAACAGTGAGCCGGCGCCTCCGCTGAACGTGAGGAACAGCGGGCCCGACACGTTGCCGGTCAGGGTCGTCGACACGGTCTGGAAGGTCTCCCAGCCACCCGTGTTCGCCACCGCCACCGAGCCGAGGACCGTCCCGGTCTGCGAACCGGAGCGGACCGTGATCGTGCCGCCCGCGCCCGCCGACGAGACGCGGGCCGAGAAGCCCTTGGCCCCGGCCGTCGACAGCTGCGAGTAGCCGACCCAGTCACCGTTCTCGATGAAGCCGGCCGTCGCGCCGCCGCTCGCCGGGGCGTGGGCCGCCACCTGGACGCCACCGGTCGACGTCCACGCCTCGCCCTCCGCCGTGCGGATCCCGCCCGCGCCGGACGGGTTCAGGGTGAACGCGTCCACGTCGAACAGGTTGCCCGACCCGGTGACTCCCTTGAACACCAGGAACAGCTGCGTCGTCCCGGCAGGCGCGGCGGACAGGCCCGTCGACACGTTCGCGAACGTGTCCCAGTTGCCCGTGTTCGCCACCGCCACCGAGCCGAGCAGCGTGCCGGTGGCCGAGCCCGCCCGGACCTCGAGCGTGCCACCGACGCCACCGGAGGACACCCGCGCGGTGATGCTGGCCGCACCCGAGAGCGCGTACGGGGTGAACGACACCCAGTCGTTGTTGTCGATGAACCCGACCGTGTTCCCGCCCTCCGCGCCGGCGTGCGCGGCGAGCTGGATGCCGCCGGACTGGGCGCTGAAGTGCTCGGCCTGCCGGTGCCGCGGCTGGAGCTTGCGGACACTGTGGCTGGTCAGCCCGCCGTTGTCGGTGTACTCGGCGTCGAACACGCCGAACACGTTCGCGGCCGGGTCGTGCGCACCGTCGACCGGGGTCGTGATCGAGCCCGTGCAGCCGTTCTTCGACGTGATCGAGTGCTGGTGGCTGTCGTGGCCCAGCAGGTAGGTGACCTTCACCCGCGTGCAGTCGATCGCGCCGTCCTCCGGGTCGGACACGTTCACCTGGAAGTTCACCGTGTCCCCGAAGGAGAACAGCGCGCCGTCCAGAGGTTGCGCCAGCGTCACCGTCGGCGCCGTGTTGCCGACGGAGATCTGCACGTTCGCCGAGCCGGTGAGCCCCTGCGGGTCGCGGACGGTGAGCGTCGCCGTGTAGTTGCCGTTCGTCGAGTAGGTGTGCGACGGGTTCGCCGCGGTCGACGTGCCGCCGTCGCCGAAGGCCCACGAGTACGTCAGCGCGCCGCCCTCGGGGTCGTTGCTGCCCGCCGAGGAGAAGGTCACGGCGAGCGGCGAGGGCCCGGAGGTCTTGTCGGCCGACGCCACCGCGATCGGGTTGCGGTTCTGGCTGCCGATGTACTCGATCCGCCACAGCGCCTGGTTGTTCGACCCGCTGCCGTAGTCCAGCACGTACAGCGCGCCGTCCGGCCCGAACGCCATGTCCATCACCTGCGTGCCGGTCCACGGGAACGCCCCGATGTCGCCGACGCCGCCGCTGCTCGTCACCTCGATCGCCTTGATCCACCGCCGCCCGTACTCGCCGGCGAAGAACCGGCCGGACAGCGACTGCGGGAACTTGACCGCCGAGCTCAGGTTCGGGTCGTACCGGTAGACCGGGCCGCCCATCGGCGACTCCGAGCCGCTGCCGAATTCCGGCGGGGTGCCGGCGTCGCCGCCGTAGCGGATCCACGCCGGCTTCGGCGCCTGCAGCTTCTGCTGGCCGGTGTTGCGGAAGGAGTTGTTCGTCGGCCCGGTCGCGCAGTCGAACTTCGCGCCGGACGGGCCGGACGGGAACGTGAAGTCGTTGTACGTCTCCGTGGTCGTGTTCGTGCCGGTGCAGTACGGCCAGCCGTAGTTGCCGGGCGCGGTGATCTGGTTGAACTCGACCTGCCCGTTGGGCCCGCGGTTCGGGTTGGTCGACCCGGCGTCCGGGCCGTAGTCGCCGAGCCAGACGGTGCCGGTGGCCTTGTCCACGCTCATCCGGAACGGGTTGCGGAAGCCCATCGCGTAGATCTCCGGACGGGTGCTCGCGGTGCCCGGCGCGAACATGTTGCCGGCCGGGATCGTGTACGTGCCGTCCGCCTGCGGCTTGATCCGCAGCACCTTGCCGCGCAGGTCGTTCGTGTTGCCCGAGGAGCGCTGCGCGTCGAACTGCGGGTTGCGGGTCGTGCGCTCGTCGATCGGGGTGTAGCTGTCGGACTGGAACGGGTTGGTGTCGTCACCCGTTGTCAGGTAGAGGTTCCCGGCCGCGTCGAAGTCGATGTCGCCGCCGACGTGGCAGCACTGGCCCCGGTCGTTGGGTACCACGAGCACGACCTTCTCGCTGGCCAGGTCCAGGGTGTTGTCGGTCTTGAGTACGAACCGGGACAGGTGCAGCTCGCCCTTCCACCGGTCCCAGTCCGCCTGGGTGCCGTCGGTCGGCGCGTCGCCGCCCGGAGTGGACAGTGCGGGTGAGTAGTACAGGTAGATGTAGCGGTTGCTGGCGAAGTTCGGGTCGGCGGCCACACCCTGGAGGCCCTCTTCGTCGTGGGTGTAGACGTTGAGCTTGCCGGCTTGGGTCGTGGTGCCGGCCGCGTTGGTCACCCGGACTGTGCCGTCCCGGGCCGTGTGCACGACGGTCCTGTCGGGCAGCACGGCCAGCGACATGGCCTCGCCGAGCTCGCCGGCGCCCAACGCGAGCTGGACCTGCTGGTAGTCGCCTGGGGGAATGACGGACCCGGCGTGCGCCACCGGGGCAACGGGAACAACCATCGCGGCGAACAACAGTGCGGCGGTGAAGCCGTACCGACGCCGTCGGTGCAGGGACATCGGCGTCCTCTCTAGTTTCGGTATGCCTGAACTTCCGCGACCTGGCCGGCGGGCCACCCGGTGTTGGCGGTGAAGACCAGCCGGAGATAGCGGCGCGCGCCTGCCGTGACCGGGACCGTCACGGTGTTCTGCGCCGCGGGGTCGAACCGGTAGCCGGCCGAGCCGGCCACCGCGGTGTAGGACGTGCCGTCGGCGCTGGCGAGCACGGACAGCGTCTGGGTGCGCGCGCCCCACGAGGTGGGCAGCGAGAGTACGAGCCGGCTCACCTCGGCCTGCGAGCCGAGGTCGACGGTGAGCGACTGCGGGAACGCGCGGTTCGTGCTTTCCCAGTAGCTGCCCTGGTTTCCGTCGTTGGCCGCGGTCGGCGGGTAGCCGGGGACGTTGCTGCTGGCCGTGATCGGCCGGCCGCGGGCCAGGTCCGGGTTGGCCGGCGGGACGCCGCCGCCGGTGAACTGGCCGACCCAGTACCGGGTGCGGTCGAGGTATGCGGTCTCCGCGGCCGCGCCGGTCTGGCCGTAGGCGCCCTCGTAGGTCAGGTAGCCCTGGCCGCCGGGTGGGCTGGACCGGGCGGGCTCGAGCGTCGAGCCCTCGTGCCACTCGTTGAACGAGGTGACCGACACCCAGGTCGGCGCCCCGCCGGTGGCCGGGTCCAGCGCGTTGTGCCACTCCTTGTCGTAGGCGGCACCGTTGTCGCGGTTGAGCGTCGGCGTGGTGTTGCCGGGCACCGCGCGGTCGTCGATGTAGCCCGGGGCCACCGAGGGTGCCCAGACCAAACCGTTGGCCTTGCAGTAGTCCGACGCGTTCTTCCACCCCGGCGCGGTCGCCCCGGCGATGCCGTCGTAGGTGTACATCCCGCCGAAGTGCGCGACCTTGCTCGTGTCCGTCGTCTGCGCGAGCACGATGCTGGTGCCGCTCACCTGGTCCAGCGCGGACCAGTCGGTGATCCGCAGGCTCTCGAAGACGTAGAACGCGGATCTGTTGCCGTGCGCGGCATCCCGGTAGAACGCCGGGCTCGAGCCGTAGCGGGAGTTGATGTAGTTGATGTCCGCGACCGTGGAGGCGGCCGTGCGGTTTCCGTAGGGCTCCAGGTGCCAGGCGACCTTGATGCCGTGCCGGGCCGCGGAGTCGAGGATCCTCGGCACCAGGTTGTCCTCATAGGACCCTTGGCCCCACCAGCTGGTGACGATGGTGCCGGCGCCGGAGCGCTGGATCCACGTCATGTGCTGGTCGATCGCCGCGGTGTCGCCGGAGTCGTAGGCGCCGAGCGTGGGGTAGTAGTTGGCCCCGATGTCGTCCGGCGGCGTGTGGTTGCCCTGTGGCCAATGCCGGTAGGAGCCGTTGACCGTGGGACTGCCGTACCACGGGTAGTAGAAGAGTTGGACGTCAGCCGGTACCGCCTGCACGCCTGCGCTGGACGCCGGCACGGGGACCGCGGCGACGACCAGGAACAGGGTCAGAAGGCCGACAATGCTTTGCAGGGTTCGCATGTCTGCCCTTCAGCCTCGCAACACTGCCAGGTCTTCCGAGCATGGCAGAGGGGACAGATGATGGCAAGATGCGTTCACCGCTGCGCAAATTTTCAACTTTGTTTACGCAATTCCGCGACTGCCTCAATTCAGCAGATCGCGCCACCGGCCGGCGCCGGCCCGGCCGTCCTGACCCGGGACGAACGAGAACACATGATCCGCGGGCGCGGGTGCGGTCGTCGACCTGGCCGCCGCCGGTGTCGCCGCCGACCGTGTTGCCGTCGATGCCGTAGACGGTCTCGCCGACGACCTCGCGGATCAGGTCTGCGCGGTCACCGGGTCAGTCGTCCCACACCGCGCGGACCTGGTCGACCACGTCGGCGGACTGGGCCAGGCCGGCCCGGGCGGCGTCGGCGCGTTTGGCCGGGTCGAGCACGTTGCGCCCGAACGCCTTCAGCGCCGCTCCGGACGGGGTCACGAGAGTCACCCGCGACCGGGCACGCAACGCCTCGACCTCGCTCTGCGCCGAGATTCCCAGGCCGCGCGGCAGCGGCGCGACCACGACCACCCGCTCGTACCCGGCGGCGAGGTCGGCGTTCGCGCCCGAGCGGACGCCGCCGTCCATGTAGCGGTGCCCGTCGACGGCGACCGGCGGCCACACGCCCGGCACCGCGCAGCTCGCCGCGACCGCGCGGACCAGCGGGACTCCGGAGTCCTTGTCGAACGCGCGGAACTTCCCGTCCTCGACGTCGACCGCGGTGACCCGCAGCAGCCGGTCGGGCCAGTCCCGCACCGGCAGCCGCGACTCGATCACCGCGACCCGCTCCTCGGCCGTGGAGCCCGTGCGGGCGCGGGTGGCATACCGTCCGATGCGGGCCCGCGTCCGGGCGCGCGGCCCGATCATCGCCAGCCCGTAGCGCAGCAGCACGCCGGTGCCGATCGTCGCCGCGATCTCGCCGTCCGGTGGCTCCAGCTGCGACTCGTACCGCTCCTGGACGTCGAGGCCGCTCGCGACCTGGGTGCCGACCACCGAGCCGGCCGAGGTGCCCACGACCAGGTCGGCCTCGCCGAGCCGCACGCCCGCTGCCGCAAGCCCCGCCAGGATTCCCCACTCCCAGGCGATTCCGGTGATGCCACCACCGCCGAGGACGAGTGCGCGCTTGGTCATCCGCCCATCATGCCCGGGAAGCCGCCGCCGCGGTGATCGGCGCGGTCAGATGTCCTGGCTGCTCAGCACGCTCACGGTGTCGATCAGCCAGGTTCCGTTGCTGTCGACCAGGGCGTAGCGGTGGCGCTCGACGGTGTGCCGGCCGCTCGTGAAGTTGTAGTCGACCGTCACCTCGACCGTGCTCCCCTGCGCGGACACCTGGGAGGCGCGCACGGTGCCGACCGTGCCCCAGAACTGGCGGTAGCCGTCCGGGCCGCCGGCCGGCCGCCGCTGGAACTTCGGGGTCAGCCGCTTGAAGCCCTCGTCCGGGTTGCCGGGCATCAGGGCGTAGTAGTCGGTGACCGCGGCCGCGGGGGTGGTCGGGAGGTTGGCGCCCGGCGGGGGAGGGCGGGTCGCCGACGACGCGGGGGGCGGCGTGGTCGTGGTGGTCGTCCCGGTCGACGTCGTCTCCTTGCTGGGGGAGGAGACCTGCGACTGCCGCGCGGACGTCGAGGCCGGCGGCGCCCCGGCGTTGGCGTCGCCGGGCGGGGTGTTGGTGCTGTTGTTGTTGATCAGGAGGACGGCGATCGTCGCCACCAGCAGCGCGGCGACGATGGCCGCGAGCACGATCACGGGCCGGCGCCGCGTCGACCCGTCGTCGGCCGCGGCGGGCCGGGTGGCCGGCGGTGCCGGCGCGGGAGGCGGGGGAGGCGCGGCGGCCGGAGCGGCGACGGTGGGTGCGGTGGGAGGGGGCACCGGCGGGGCGGCGCGAGCGGCCACGCCGCCGGCCACCTCGTCGAGCGCGCGCTTGGCGTCCTGCATGGTCGGGCGCTGGCCCGGGTCGGTGCTGAGCAGCCGCGCCAGCACGCCGGTCAGCTCGCCGGCCTGCTTCGGCGCGACGGTGTCGCCGGAGGCGATCCGGTGCAGCAGGGCCATCGGGTTGTCGCTCGTGCCCGACGGCGGCGCGCCCTCGACGGCCGTGTACAGCGTGGCGCCGAGCGCGTAGACGTCCGACGCGAGCGTGCCGTCCCGGCCCTGTGCCACCTCGGGCGCGAGGTAGGCGGGCGTGCCGACGAACGTGCCCGTGACCGTCCCCGTGACGTCCTCGACCACCCGCGACACGCCGAAGTCGGTGATCTTCACCGTGCCGTTGTCGCCGACCAGGATGTTCGACGGCTTCACGTCGCGGTGCACCACGCCCGCCGCGTGCGCCGCGGCCAGCGCGGCCGCGGCCTGCGAGCCGATCCGCGCCACCTCGGCCGGCGGCAGCGTGCCGCGGTCGGCCAGCAGCCGGGACAGGCTGGTCGACGGCAGGTACTCCATGATCAGGTACGGGCGGCCGTCGTCCTCGATCACGTCGTACACCGTGATCAGCTGCGGGTGGTGCAGCTTGGCCGCGATGCGACCCTCGCGCATGGTCCGCCGGCGGATCTCCTCGAGCCGCGCCTCGTCCAGGCTCGGCGGGAGGATCACCTCCTTCACCGCGACCGTGCGGCGCAGCCGTTCGTCGTGGGCCTGCCACACCACGCCCATGCCGCCACCGCCGAGTCGCTCGGTCAGCCGGTACCGGCCCGCGATCACCTGATCAGCGTCCATTCGTCGCACACCCCGTTCGGATCTCCCCACAGGGGTTTACACCACGGGGCGAAACCGAAACCGACACGGGTCAGCCGTCCGAGTGACCCTCCATGGTCCACTGTGGAGCCAACATCTCCCGCGTGACGTCCCCGTCCCGAACCGGCTCGCCGCACGTGTCACACACCGTGCGGGGCGTGAACGGGTGGTCGTGGTGGCGCATCCGCATCGGCGGCGCGGTCACGGCCCACCTGTCACCCCACGTCAACAGCGCCCGCATGACCGGGGAGAGCTCGCGGCCGGCGTCGGTGAGGTGGTACCCGTCGCCGAACCGGCCCGGCTGCCCGGCCGGGCGGCGCTCGAGCACGCCGGCCTCGACCAGCGTCTTCAGCCGGGCGGCCAGCCTGTCGCGCGGCGCGCCGGTGTTGCGCGCGATCTGGCTGAACTGGTGGTTGCCGAACATCACCTCGCGGACGGCGAGCAGCGCCCACCGGTCGCCGACGACCTCCAGCGCGGCGGCGAGCGAGCAGGGACGGCCGGGGAGCGTGGTCGGGTCGCGGCGCATGCCGCCACTCTCGCACGCAGTGGTTTGCTTTTCAAACCGGCGGGCGGTTACGGTCTCCGGCGTGACCCACTCAGTTGGACAATCAAACCGGTCCCGTGTCGCGACGGTCGTGGTCGTGCTGGCCGTGTTCATGACCAACCTTGACCTCTGGATCGTCAACGTCGCCCTGCCGGAGATGTCCGCGAGCTTCTCCCGCGCCGGGCAGCCCGTGTCGCTGGGCGAGCTGTCCTGGGTGCTCAACGCGTACGCGATCACATTGGCCGCGCTGCTGGTGGTCGCCGGCCGGCTCGGCGACCGCATCGGGCAGCGACCGGTGTTCGTCGGCGGGATCGTCGTGTTCACGCTCGCGTCGCTGGCCTGCGCGCTGGCGCCGACGCTGTGGGTGCTGGTGGCGGCCCGGGTCGTCCAGGCGGCCGGCGCGGCCCTGCAGCTGCCGACCTCGCTGGCGTTGCTGCTGGCGACGGTGCCCGCCGAGCGGCGCACCGGGGCCACCCGCGCGTGGGCGGCGGTCGGTGGGCTGGCGGCCGCCGCGGGCCCGGTGCTGGGTGGGTTGCTGGTGCAGGTCGACTGGCGGTGGGTGTTCGTGGTGAACCTGCCGATCGGCGTGCTCGCGGTCGTCGCCGGGCTGGCCGCGCTGCCCAGGCCCGCCGCGCGGGAGACCGGCCCGCTGCCGGACCTGTGGGGTGCCGTGCTGGTCACGCTGTCGGTGGCCACGCTGACCGGCGCGCTCGTCCAGGCACCCGCGTGGGGCTGGACGTCGGGGCGCACGCTCGGCCTGCTCGCGCTCGCGGTGCTGGGCGCGGGGTGGTTCTGGCGGCGGACCGCGGGGCACGCGAGCCCGCTGCTGGAGCTGCACCTGCTGCGGCTGCCCCGGTTCGGCGTCGCGAACGTGGGCACGTTCGTGTTCGGGGTCGCGTTCGCGATGATGCTGCTGTCGAATGTCCTGTGGTGCCAGGACGTGTGGCACTGGAGCGCGCTGCGGACCGGGGTCGCGCTGGTGCCCGGGCCGGCGCTGGTGCCGATCGTCACCGTGCTGACGGCGCGCGCGGCCCGGCGCTTCGGCCACGGCCCGCTGGTCGCCGTCGGGGGTGTGCTGTTCGCGGCGGGGATGCTGTGGCGGACGGTGTTCGTCACGATCGCCCCGGACTACCTGCGCGACCTGCTGCCGAGCATGATCCTCACCGGCGCCGGGGTCGGCCTGGTCCTCGGCACCCTGGTGGCCGCCGGCGTCCAGTCCCTGCCCGCCAACCGCGCCGCGACGGGGTCGGCCCTGATCAACTCGTTCCGCCAGATCTCGGCCGCCGTCGGCGTCGCGGTCCTCGTCACGATCCTGGGCTCCCACGTGGACCCCACGTCGACCGCGGACTTCCGCCTCGCGTGGGCGCTGGGCGCGGCGCTGAGCATCGCCACCACCGCGGTCGGCGTGCTGCTGACCCGCGACCGCGCCGCCGAACCGGTGCCGGTCCACTCGTGATCGCCGGCCCGGGCCACCGGCACGCGGTCAGATGATCTGGACCCGCTGCAGGTGCCGGGTCGAGTCGCCGACGAACGGGTACCGGCCGTGGATGAGCGCGTGGTTCTCGACGACCACGATGTCGCCCGGCCGCCACGCGTGCGCGTAGCAGAACTCCGGCCGCCACAGGTACTCGCTGAGCTCGGCCACCAGCCGGTCGCCGTCCGGCGCGCCCTCGACGTCGAGGAACAGCGGGTTGATGAACCGCTCGGGGTCGAGCGGCTCGGCGTAGCGGAGCACGGTTTCGCCGCTCGCCGGGTGCGTCGACACGAGCGGATGGGTGACGTCGCCGCCGTAGTGCGCGAGCTTGTCGGTGCGGTAGCTGATCCGCACCCGGTCCCACACCGCCCGCTGCTCGGGGCTCGCGGCCGCGTACGCGGCGACGGTGTCGCAGAACACCGTCTCGCCGCCCCCGCCTGGCCGCGCGTCGAGGCACTGGAACAGGAAGTACCGCGGCTCGACGTGGGCGAACGCGCCGTCCCAGTGGAAGGGCACGGGGCCGCGGGTGAACAGGTAGTTCTTGGGGTCCTCCTGCACCTTCAGGTCGAGCACCGCGCCGAAGTCCCACCGCAGCAGCTCACCCCACCGCGCGCAGTAGGCCTCGAAGTCGGCGGCCGGCAGCAGCGGCAGCCCGCGCAGGACCACCACCTTCGCCTCGTCGGTCCAGCCCGCCAGCGTCTCCGGCGCGATCTCCCGAAGGTCGCTGTCCGAAGTGGACGCCGTGACCAGCAGCCCGAACGGGTCCAGCCGGGTGTGCGTGAGCTGGTCGAGCGAGCTGGTCATGCCGCCTCCTCGAGTACGACGCCGGGCGCGACGTAGTGGCTCGGCCGGTTGTTGCGCCACACCAGGGTGGCGCCCCGCCGCTCGGCCGTGTGCCGCTTGACGAGCGTGAACCGGTTGCCGTCGTCGAGGACGACGCCGTGCCAGGGGGTGAGCCAGTTGTCGGCCGTCGGCAGGAGCTGGAAGCCGATCTTCTCCGAGTGGGCCGGCTGCGGGTGGATCGAGAGCCGCAGCGCGTGCGGGTAGCGCTCGGCCACGAGGTCGCTCCACGCGTTGCTGCGCTGGATCACCTGGTACGCCAGGGATTTGGAGGCGCGCCGGACCTGCTCGCGGCTGCGGCCGGGTACGAGGTCGACCTGGTCCTCGAACAGGAACCGGTGGATGCCGTTGAACTGCCGGCGCGCGTCCGGGTCGGTGGCGATCCGCTCGCGGAGCTCGTCGAGCGGCGTCGCGTAGTCGCGCTCGAGCCGCGCGCGGAGCTCGTCGTAGCCGCTCGCGCCCAGGGCCTCCGCGAGGCCGTACACGTCGATGGCGTCGCCGCCGGTCTGCTCGATGACGCTCCGCAGCTCGTGCCCGTAGTCGGTGACGCCGGCGTCGGTCACGCCGACGAGCTCGCCGAAGACGTGGCCGTCCGAGGCGATCGTGATCCGCGCGCCGGGCGGGTAGAAATGGCCGATCCGGTCGCAGAAGGACTGCAGGAACTCGATCGAGAGCTTCTCGCCGAGGTCGGGCAGGTCGCCGAGGACCTTTTGCCGGTTGGGCGATTTCGCCGGGAATGCGAGGATGACGAAATGCACGGGTTGTCCGGTTGCGAGGAAATGCGCGAGCTTCGGACGATGGACCGCGAAGCATTCGTCGCAGGGCTGCCGTGCGCATTCCGACCAGGACGCCAGGCGGCGATGGCGGAACACGTGGCGAAGAATGTCGGACTCGGCCAGGTCGGCCATGCGGAATCACTCCATCCGGCACAGCGGGGACGGTGCGAATCCCAGTCTGCCGCCCGGCACTCAAAACCCGGTCGCGAATGGAAATGGCAATGGCTGGCACAATGCCGGGTGCGACGAAATGAGGATGCCGTCCACCGGGCGCGGGTCAGCCGCCGCGGGGGCGGGGTAGCGTCCGGGCGTCACAGGCCGGCCCGACGCGCTCGCCGGACAGCACGTCCGCGTTCACCCGCACGTACACCGTGGCCTCTCCGTCCATCCAGGACAGACCGGTCACCGGATGGCCCGGCACCGCGAGCGCGCGGCCGACCACCTGCACCGACCAGCCCCGCCGACGGCCACGGGCCCACTCGCCGGCCTCGAAGGCCACGATCGTCGGCTTCTCGAACGCCCCCGCCCGGACCGTCGACGCACGCAGCGCCACCACGATGCCCGCGCCGGCCACCTCGAACGGCACCGCGCGCACCACGGGCATCGCCGCCTCGGTGTAGCAGAGCCGGCCCATCTCGCTGCCTCCCAGCAGCGACCAGCACTCCCGCTCGCCGAGCGACCTGACCCGAGTCGCGATCGTCAACCTGGCCCCCTGCCTTGTACGGCACAGCGAAGCCGCGTGGTGGGGATGGTCTACCGCCAGCCGCGGGCACGGAACAGGGCCGAAGGACCCCGATCGCACCGGAGAACTCGGTGACCGATTCCTTTGCGCCGCCGGCCCGGTCTGTCCCGCCGTCGGTCCGACCACGGGCCGCGGAGGGAGAAGCGAGCAATGGCGAGCAAGCAGTCACGAGCAGTGCGGGACGCCTACGTTGCGTGGCACGCGGCCGCGACGAGTGGGGCGGAGCGGGACGACGAGGCGTGGGGCGACCTGACCGCCGAACCGGGCGGTGTCGACTACCTCGAGGCCGACGCGAACGGGGTGCCCGCGATCTGGGCGGTGCCCAAGGACAGCGCCGCGGACCGGGTGATCATGGCCATCCACGGCGGCGGGTACGTCGGCGGTTCGTTGTACACGCACCGCAAGCTCTACGCGCACCTGGCGAAGGCGGCCGGCGCCCGCGCGCTGGTCGTCACCTACCGGCACACCCCCGAGCACCGGTGGCCGGCGCAGGTGCAGGACACGACCGCGGCCTACCGGTGGCTGCTCGACCAGGGTGTCGAGCCCGCCCGGATCGCGTTCGCCGGCGACTCGGCGGGTGGCGGGCTGGTGCTCACCACCCAGCTGCGTGCCCGGGACCTGGGCCTGCCGCTGCCCGCGGCGACGATGATGATCTCGCCGTGGGTGGACCTGGAGGTGGCGAGCGAGTCGTTCGTGACCAACCGGGACAAGGATCCCTTCTTCCACAAGGAGATGGTGCACGAGCTCGTGCGCATGCTCCTGGGCGGGGACGGCGACCCGCGGGACCCGCGCGCCAACCCGCTGTACGCCGACCTCACGGGGTTCGGGCCGTTCTCCATCCAGGCAGGCGAGGACGAGGGCCCGCGCGACGACAGCCACCGGCTCGAGCGGCACGCGCGCAAGGCCGGTGTCGACGTGCGGCTGGAGGTCTTCCCCGAGATGCAGCACACCTTCCAGATGATGGCGGGCCGCGCCCCCGAGGCCGACGACGCGATCCGGCGGCTCGCCGAGTGGGTGCGGCCCCACCTGGGGCTCACTCCCGCAGTGAGCGCAGCAGGGCCTCGTCCTCGCTGACCGGGCGCAGCGGGGTGCACGTGGCGTGCCCCTCGGCCAGCAGCGCGGCGTCGCTGCCCGGCTCGAGCTCACCCTCGACGACGACGCTCCCCACCTCGATGAGGCCGGCACCGAGCTGGGTGACCTTGCTCTGCACCCGGCCGTAGGTGGCGAGCGGGACCCAGCGCAGCGGGCGGACGTGCCCTACCGGCCGGTCGGGCACGTTCAGGTTGAGCACGGTGCTGCCGGGCAGCTCCATGACGCCCGGCAGCAGGTCGCGGCAGAACGCGGTCGCGGTGTCCCAGTGCCGCTCGGCACCGGGGTCCAGCTCGGTGTCGAGGGACACCGCGACCGCGCGGACCCCGTTGACACCCGCGGTGAGCGCCGCGCCGACGGTGCCGGAGTGCAGGACTGCGCGGCCGATGTTGCCGCCCAGGTTCACGCCGGAGAGCAGCAGGTCGGGCCGGTCGCCGAAGCCGTCGTGGCACGCGATCAGCGCGATGAGCCCGGGATACGCGGCCACCGCGTAGGCCGTGACGCCGGCCAGGCCGGGCAGGGTCCGCCGCTCGACGGCGACCTGGCGGTCGTCGCGGGCGGCGGTGAGGCCCGCGCTGGTGCCGCTCGACTCGGTGACCGGCGCGGCCACGACCGGCGTCCAGCCGAGGTCGAGCGCGCACCGGGCGAGCGCGTGCAGCCCGGGGGAGTCGATGCCGTCGTCGTTGGTCACCAGCACTCGCGGCGTCATGCGGTCCTCTCGTCGATGGGACTGATCTCGACGCGGCCGGCCAGCGCGCGGACCGCGGTGCCGCTGCCGGTCCCGAGGCCGTGCCGGGTGACGTTGAGCGCGCGGGCCGCCACCACGCCGGTCGTGCACGTAGGCGCCGTTGCGCGCGGTGCCCGCGCGGGCCCGCACCTCGATGCCGGGCACCTGCATCAGGTGGCGCAGCACCTGCCCGGTCTCGCCGCCGAACGCGCAGCACAACGTCACCGGCGAGCCGAGCGCGGTGATCATCCGCGACTGCCAGAACCCCTGCCCGCCGGCGTGCAGGTGCACGTCCGGCCTGCCCTCGAGCTCCTCCACGGTCACCGTCACCTGCGGCGAGGGAGCGAACACGGCCACCTGATCCGTCACGGCGTCCGGGTACCACGCTCGGGCCCGCCCTACCTGGGACTCACTCGCCAGGGCGGACGAAGCCGTTCGCGGAGCCGTAGACGATCGCTTGGGCGCGGTCGCGGAGGCCGAGCATGGTGAACGGAAGCCGCGGCCGTGCCTAGGGGCGGGTCAGCTGGTCCAGGGCGGTGCGGCCGGGCTGGCCGGTGAGGTTCCAGTCGACGGCGCCCAGCAGGAAGGCGATGATCGCGTCGGCGAGGATGCTCGCGCCCTTCCAACGATACGTCGCGTGGTCGTCGGGCTGGACGCGGTGGCGCAGCACGAAACCGTCGAGCATCGCCTGCAGCACCAGGGACATCCGCTTGAACGTCCACTCCGGACGCATCACCAGGTCGAGCCCGTCCGCGAGCCTGCGGTAGATGCCCAGCCACACCCGGGTGGCCGCGCGCGACCCCGGCAGCAGCGCGCCCGCCAGCGGCGGGTGCCGCGGCAGCAGCGGCCCGAGATGCAGGATGAGGTAGCTGCGCGGATGCCGGACGAGGTCGGCCAGCAGCTCGTCGGCGGCGCCGATGACGACGCGGGAGACGGACTCGTACGGCTCGCGCGCGGCGGGAATGTGCGCCGCGTCGTTCTCCCGGAGCAAGGTGTAGACCACGGCGTCCGGCAGGAAGTCCGCCCGCGTCGGCCAGCGGCTGAAGAATGCCCGGCGACTAGCCGCCTGCCCGACCCACGACGGCGCCAGCCGAATCACATCCTCGGTGTGCAGCCAATCCAGCACGGCGGGAAACCGAACATGGCGCAGCCGCCGGTTCTGGGCCGGGCTGATCGGTTCCGCCTGCAGGTATGCGTCGAGGAGATCGGCGGCCACCTCAAGGAAATGCTGTGCCGTCGTATCGTGACGGGAAGGCGATGTTCGCACAATCACCGGTGGCATTCCTCCGTGGCGCATGGACCGCGAACAAGTGTCCCGCCATATCGAGATCGTCCGCTGCCCGGCAGACGAGTGACACGAGTCGCGGACTCTCACTCACCGTCATCCCGCGCTCCGGCGTACGCCGGGAGGTTCCGCCGCCCGGGGCATGCGGGCCCGCCGGGACGATCCGGTCACCGGCAGAACCGCATCCACCACGACGAGCCACCAGGCGGCCGGGCCGCCGTCAGGTCCACAGTGGACCCAAGCTTGACACGTCATCGAATGTCTGTTCGAATGGCGTCTTGCTCGGGCGCCGTCGGGGCCGGCGCGGGAGTCGATGAGATTTGGGGCGGTGATCGGCACGTCGACCAGCGGTGTCCCTGCGACATGAATGCCGATTGTTGACGCAATTGTTCACGGGACACATTTCGCGCGGCATACTTTGGGTATTACTGCCGTGTTTTCGTAATCCCTGGTTGGGCGATTTGTTATAGGTGATCCGCGGCGTAGCGTCGGTTGTCGAACAATCGTCACTTCTGCCCGCACGACGTGCTGCCTTCCTGTTCGAGCGCGCGCCGGGGTCAGCGTTCGTCTGGAGGATGGAAATGTTCGCAGATTTCCGTGCCGGGTTCCGTGCTGCCCCGAGGAAACCCGCGATGACCGCGACCGAAATTGCGAGAAGCGTGCTCGCCGCGCCCGCCCGGATCGGCCGGGAGAAATGGGTCGCCGGAGCGGTCGGGGCGGTGGTGATGGCCGCCGCGGTGCTGGCGCCTGTCCCGGTCGCGGCGGCGCTCGTGACGGGCTTCTTCAACACCGCGGGCGGCGGGGGAGCGGTGGTCACGTTCCTCGCGCTGACCGCCACCGGCGTGCCCGCGCTCACCGCGCACGCCACCAGCCAGCTCGTCACCCCGGTGTCGTTCCTCGGCGGGTTCCGCCTGGCCCGGCGCTACCGGCCCGGCTGGCGCCCGCTGGTCGCGGGGTGTGTGGGAACCGTTGCCGGGGTGGGGATCCTGACGATCACCCCGCCCAACACCTTCCAGGCGATCGCCCCCTGGTGCCTCCTGCCGGCCGCCGCGATGGTGCTCGCCCAGGACCCGGTCCGGCGCCTCGTCCAGCGCACCGGCCGCACCCTGGGCGAGCGCACGACCTTGGCGGCCACCTTCGTCTGCGGCGTCTACGCGGGCCTGATCGGCGTCGGCACGGGCACGCTGGCGCTCGCGGTCCTGGGCCTGGCCCCGGGCTTCGTCGGCATGCCACTGCGCGACCTCCTGCGCACCCGCAACGTGCTGCTGCTGGGCATGGCCGTGCTCGTGAGCGCCGCCTTCGCGGTGACCGGCCTGGTCGACTGGACCCTCGTCGCCGTGCTGGCCGCCCCCGCCGCGGCCGGCGGCTGGCTGGGCACCAAGCTGGTCGGCCGCCTCCCGGTCCCGGTCCTCCAGGCGCTGATCGTGACCACCGCCCTCGCCGGCGCCGCCTGGCTGCTCC
>NZ_DASWSJ010000169.1:0-3783 GCF_036402745.1 Actinophytocola sp.
ATGAGTTCGGTGAAGTCCGCTATGCGTTGTTCGGTGTCGGGCGGGAAACGCTCGTGCCGGGTTCCGACGGCGATCGCGCCCCACAGATGCCCCTGGACGACGATCGGCGCCGCGACTCCCGACCGAAGTCCGAGCCGGCGGACGGCGTCGCCGTACGGGTCGCAGGCGGGGCTGAAGTCGTCGATGCGGGCCGGGTGGCCGGTGTGCAGGACCGCCGCCAGGGCCAGCGGTGGCTGCGGCGTCCAGCGGCTTCCTATCGGGAACTCGGCGGGGTATGCGCCGACGCGGGCCACGACGGTCGTCGCGGCGTCCGGATCGAGGCGGAGGATGTTCGTTCCGTCGGCGCCGAGGACGCTGCCGACCTCGTGCGCGACGGCCGCGAGTACCTCGGCCGGTGGCACCCCGCGGGCGACGAGCGTGGCGACGCGACGTAACGCGGCTTGCTCGTCGGCGAGCCGGCGGAGTTCCTCGCGGCTCGTGGCGTTGGCGGTGGCGAGGGTTTCGGCCTCGCGGCGGCGCGTGGCCAGGCCGACCACCGCGCTGGCCGCGGCAGCGACGAGGAGGAACGCGACCACGGCCACCACTTCGTTGGGGTCGGTGACGGCGATGTCGTACAGCGGTGGGATGAAGTAGTAGTCCAGCAGCACCGCGGCCGCGACCGCGGCGGCCAGCGCCGGCACCAGCCCACCGACCAGCGCCACCACCACGACGGCGAGCAGGTAGAGCAGCATCTGGCTGGGCAGGCTCACGACGTCGCGAAGCTGGGCCAAGCCCAGGGTCAGTAGGGGAAGCACAACCAGCCCGGTCAGCGCCCCGGCGAGCCGGCGCCGCGGAGAGAGCCCCGCCCACAGGGCAGGCGGGCGTCGGCGGGTCGTGGTGGGCTTCGTGGATGTCGATGTATACGTCAAGGTCGCCCTTCCCGTCTCGCGGGTGGCGGTAGCGCCGGTGCCCGGTCCCGTCGGCAACTGGGCCGGCCGGCTGCGAGGGCCAGCGCCCAGGACGAGCCGGGTGGCGTGCTCGGCACGGGCGACGTGCATGCAGCGCGGTGTGAATGTGTCGCCGACCACAGCATGGTAGGGCCCAGCCGCGCAGGGCGGTCGCGCCTGCGGGCCTCGCTCTCGCTCAGATCGTCGCTGGACACCCCGACCTGGGGGCCCAGGGCGGCCGGTGACGGCTGCTGCCCGCACCCTCCGCAACCAATGCTGGGCTGATCGAGCATTGCGGTAGCGTTACGACCTGATGCGTTCCGCCGACACCGATAGCGCGAGCTGGTAGCGGGCGGTGTGGATCCGGCGGGTGCCCGATCATGCGGCGCGGCGCCCGAGTCCGGTGTCGGGGCAGCGGCGCCAACTGTCGTCGGGGCAGCGGCGGATTGCGATCCAGCGCGTGTTGGGCGGCCCAACGCCATCGCCGAGCGCTTCGTGGACAGTATGCGGCGCCGGCAGCGCCGGCGGCCCGGCCACATCGCGGGGGCGTCGCGGGTCGCGACGACCGCGAGCGCGTCGACGCCCGTGCGCGGGAAGGCACCGTTGCGATCCACCTCCGCGGCGGCGGGGACGACGGTGGAGTCCGGGACCGACGCCAGCGCGGACCGGTGGACCCGCGTCGCGCCAGGGAATGTGGGGGAAGTGCTGGTTGCAGTGCTCACAGAGGCGAGGCCATCGATACCCTTGTCGCCTACCTGCTTCTCGTTCGGCTGGGTGTGAACGAGCGTGTGAGTTCCCAAAACTCGGCGTACGTCATGCGACCTGCTGACATTCGTGGAGCAGGCCGCCGAGTCGGTCACGCGTTGTGACATTGGTGGTGTTGGTACTTGGCGTCCGGGGAGTGGTCGTCGGGGTGCGGCTTGGCAGAGTGTGGCTGCCGGGTGCGCGCGCCACGTCGATCGGGCCGGACAGCACGCACCACGCCTGGAACGTCGAGCCGTCCGCGGCCGCAGTGCACAGGGCAGCGGCGGTCTTCGTCGACGCCTGGGCGAGTGGTGCGCCAAAGTACCAACCGGGTACCGGTACTGATCTCGAGCGATATGAATGGCGCCTCCTCTGAATCCTGGGAGCGCGGCGAGCGATCAGTGCAACTCTCCGGTCAGGAACTGAGCTCGGCCCAACCCGAACGACCAATCTTCATCATCGTTCTCGGTCAACGAGATGATCAGATCAGCCGGGTCGAGACCGCAGTCGCGTCGCAGCCGCTCGGCCAGCAGCGCGTAAAGTCTCTCCTTTTGCGCGCGGGTGCGCCTGCGGCTGACCAAGTGGATGATTACCAGCTGGTCGGACCGATTGATGCCCAGTCCGGTGTCGAGTGCGACGATCTCGCCGGCGGGGTGACTCTTGACAACCTGGTACCGGTCCCGCTCGGGCACTTCGAACGCCTCCACCATGGCGGCATGCGCTGTGTCGAGCAGCGTTTTGATCTCACCAGGGTGTCGGCCCTCGATGACGTCGAAGTACAGCAGTGGCATGGACTTACCTTCCGGGTCTGATGATCGGCGGGGAGGGGGATCAAGGCGATGGGCGGCGGCGAAGTCTCAGCCCGTCGGGCGCCCTTTCAGAGCTGTTGGTTCGGTAGTGGCGGCCCACCCCGGTCCGCGCCGGTCAGTCCGGGACCGCCGCGAAGAGCAGGTTGAGCCCCTCGGTGATGGTCGGATGCGTGATCACCATGTCGCGCAGCGCGGTGTAGGGCAGGCCGGCGAGCATGGCGGTCTGCACGGTGGTGAGCGCCTCGCCCGCCTCGTGCCCGAGCAGCGCCACCCCGAGGATTTCCGCGGTGTGCGCGTCCACCACGGCCTTCCACACTCCGGCGGTCTCCCGCGCGGTGCGGGCCCTGGGGTGGTGGCGGCGACGTCCCCGGCCGCCCAGGTGTGCTCCGCCGTGGTGCGCAATTCGTCGTCTACCGCGACGAAGCCCTGCTCGTCCAGCCGCACGCCGGCGGTGTCCAGCTCCGTGTCGGCGACCGGCTCTCGGCCGACGGCGACCAGCAGCAGCTCGTCGGCGGTGACCTCGGCGTGGTCGGCGAGGACGGCGGTGACCGAGCTGTCGGCATTCCGGGTCACCCGGCTGACCGCGACTCCGGTGCGCACGTCGATGCCCTCGCCGGCGAAGATTTCCGCCACCGCGGAGGCGATGTCCGGGTCTTCCCGGCCGAGCAGCTGGGGGTCACGCTCCAGCATCGTGACCCGGGCGCCGAAGGTGTTCAGGATCTGGGCGATGTACCCACCGCCGAGGACGTTCCTGCTCCGCGGTAGCGCCGCGAGCTCGAGCAGGCTCTCGCTGCAGCGGCCTGGCCTCGGCGAGCCCGGGGATGGGCGGCAGCGCCGGCCGGGTGCCGGTGTTGATCACGACGTCGGCCCCGCGGAGCATCAGGGTGCCACCGTGGGCCAGCGCCACCTCCACGGTCCGGGGGCCGGTGAAGCGCGCCTGCCCGATTACCAGGTCCATTCCGGAGTCCAGGAACTGCTTGTGGTTGATGGCCACCATGCCCTCGACCACGCCCTGCTTGTGTGCGCGCAGCAGCGCGAAGTCCACCTCCGGCTCGCCGATCCGGATGCCGAACTCGGCGGCCCGGCGGGTGCTGCGCAGCGCCCGGGCGGCGGCGACCAGCGCCTTGGTGGGGATACAGGCGACGTTGATGCAGCTGCCGCCGATCATGCCGCGCTCGACCATGGCCACCCGCTGGCCGGCCTTCGCCCGGTCCATGGCCAGCGTCTTGCCGGCCTTGCCACCGCCGATCACCAGCAGGTCGACGTCCTCGATAGGGGTCCTCACCAGATTCCTCCTGGATACG
>NZ_DASWSJ010000170.1:0-13146 GCF_036402745.1 Actinophytocola sp.
ACTCTGGAGGACCGTCTTACCTGGTAGCGGGGACAGGATTCGAACCTGCGACCTCTGGGTTATGAGCCCAGCGAGCTACCGAGCTGCTCCACCCCGCGTTGCTGTAAGCACAACTATACGCGGACTCCGAGGGGCCTGCACACCACCCCCCTGTACCTGTCCTGACCTCGCAAAAGGGCCGGTTGGCGGGTTGATCGGCAGAGGCCGGTCGGCACCGTCGCACGGCCGCGAGGCCGGCCGGTATGCCCCAGCGGGTCAGCAGGCGTATCCGATGGTCAGTCTCGGCGCCGAGTCACCTTGGTCGGGTCTCTTACGAAATGCGGAGCGCAGACGCCCGAAAACGACTCGTGTTCGAGTGCGGTGGACGTTCGGTGCCCAGCGTGCGGTTTCGTCGGGCAGCATGGCCGATGTGCGGACGGAACGGATTCGGTCATGGTGGGGCTGGGGCTGGCAGGACGCGGCGGTCGGTGAGGCGGAACGCGCGGGGCTCGTGGCCCGGCTGCCTCCGCATTGGGTCGCCGACCCGCTGCCTATCCCGGATATCGACGATCTCGAGCTGCGAGCGCCGCGGGTGCGCCCGCCCGGCTCGCTCGCTCGGCTGTGCACCGTGCATCCGCACGTGCGGGCCGCGCACACCTATGGAAAGGCCTACCGGGACGTCATTCGCGCGCTGCGCGGTGAGCTCGACGCCGCGCCGGACCTCGTCGCCTTCCCGGAGTCCGAGGAGCAGATCGTCGACCTCCTCGACTGGGCGGGGGAGGAGAATGTCGCGGTGATCCCCTACGGCGGCGGCAGTTCCGTCGTCGGCGGCGTGGAGTACCGGGGGGACGGTCACGACGCCGTGCTCTGCCTCGACCTCACCCGGATGGACCGCGTGCTCGAGGTGGACCGCACCTCCCGCGCCGCGCTCATCCAGGCGGGCGCGCTCGGCCCGGTCCTCGAGAGCCAGCTCGCCCCGCACGGCCTCACGTTGCGGCATTTCCCGCAGAGCTTCGAGTTCTCCACCCTCGGCGGCTGGCTCGCCACCCGCGCCGGCGGCCACTTCGCCATGCGGCACACGCACATCGACGACTTCGTCGAGTCCCTGCGGGTGCTCAGTCCGAGCGGCACCACCGAGAGCCGGCGGCTGCCGGCCTCCGGCGCGGGGCCGTCACCGGATCGGCTGTTCCTCGGCTCCGAGGGCACCCTCGGCGTGATCACCCAGGCGTGGCTGCGGTTGCAGGATCGTCCGGTGCACAAGGCTTCCCGCGGCGTTTCCTTCGGCGACTTCGGGTCGGGGCTGGAGGCAGTGCGCGCCATCGCCCAGTCCGGCCTGGATCCCAGCAACTGCCGGCTGCTCGACGAGGCCGAGGCGGCGATCAACACCGGCCGGGCCGACGGCCGTGCGGTTCTGGTGCTCGGCTTCGAGTCGGCGGTCCATCCGGTCGACACCGCGCTCGTCCGGGCGGTCGAGATCGCCGAGGCACACGGCGGCACGGCGGAGTCGAGGTCCACTCAGGACTCGGTCGGCGGCTGGCGGTCGGCGTTCCTGCGGATGCCCTACGTCCGCGACGCGCTGGCCCGTTCGGGCGCCATAGTGGAGACGTTCGAGACCGCTTGCACGTGGCGGACCGCGGCGCAGCTGTGCGCGACCGTCCGATCGGGTGTGCTGGCCGCGACGGAGGAGGTCTGCGGCGAACCGGGCGTCGTGACGGCCCGCGTCACACATGTTTACCCGGATGGAGTAGCGCCGTATTTCACCGTCATCGCCCGCTCCCGGCGGGGCGCCGAAGTCCAGATGTGGGACCAGATCAAGGCCGCGGCGAGCGACATCCTGGACCGGCTCGGCGCCTCGATCACCCACCATCACGCGGTCGGCCGGGACCATCTTCGCTGGTACGAAGCCCAGCGGCCCCATGAGTTCCACAAGGTCCTTCGCGCTGCGAAGAACTCTCTGGACCCACGCGGGATCCTCAATCCCGGCGTACTGTTCGACTAGAACCCCGCCTGGCGGCGCCCAAAAGGGGCGATCAGCCACAGTGGACAGATATCCGGGCCACTGTGGACACCGGGGCTGCTTCGTGGCACGGTGGAGAGGTGTCTGAACTGAATGCAACCGCCGCGGCCCTCCTGGGCCTGCTGCACGAAGGCCCGGCGACCGGTGGACAGCTCGTCTCCGCCGCTCGCGACCGCTTCGGATCCTTCTTCAGCGTCACCCGGAGCCAGGTCTACCGCGAGCTCCCGGCGCTGGCCGACGCAGGCCTCGTCCGGCTCGGCAAGCAGGGTCCCCGCTCGAGCCAGCAGTACCTGGTGACGGCCGCCGGCAAGAAGGCGTTCAAGTCGTGGCTCGGCAGCGAGCCCGGCCCGGATCACCTCCGCAGCCCGCTGATCCTGCGACTGGTCCACGCCAACGCGTTGACCGCGCGGCAGCGCTCGGCGCTGATCGAGTCCGCCAAGAAGGTCTACGCCGAGGAGCAGGACGCCGCCAAGGCGGCGGTCAAGGCGGCCGAGGACCCCTACGCCAAGGCCGTCGCCGAGTTCGGCGTCGCCCGGGCTCGGGCGGTGCTCAAGCTGCTCGACTCCATTCCGGTGTCCTGACCTGGGTCTCCTGAGGACGAGACGGCCGGGTTCACGTAGCCTGTTTTGTCGTGAACCCGGACGTCGCAGCTGACCTCAATGATTTGTCCGACACCCTCGCCAGCGTCGAGGCGGTGACGGACCTGGCCGCCCTGCGTGTCCAGATCGCCGATCTGGAGCAGCAGGCCGCCCGGCCGGACCTGTGGGACGACCCGGAGTCGGCGCAGAAGGTCACGAGCCAGCTCTCGCACAAGCAGAGCGAGCTGCGCCGCCTCGAGGAGCTGCGCCAGCGCCTCGACGACCTCAGCGTGCTCTACGAGCTCGCCGAGGAGGAGGGTTCGGCCGAGGAGATCGCCGGGGCGGACGGGGAGCGCGCCAAGCTGCGCACCGACATCTCCGCCCTCGAGGTCCGCACGCTGCTGTCCGGCGAGTACGACGAGCGCGACGCGCTCGTCACCATCCGCTCCGAGGCCGGCGGGGTCGACGCCGCGGACTGGGCCGAGATGCTGATGCGCATGTACCTGCGCTGGGCGGAGCGGCACCACTACCCGGTCGAGGTCTACGACACCTCCTACGCGGAGGAGGCCGGCATCAAGTCGGCCACGTTCAAGGTCACCGCGCCCTACGCCTACGGCACCCTCGCGGTCGAGCAGGGCACCCACCGGCTCGTGCGCATCTCCCCGTTCGACAACCAGGGCCGCCGGCAGACCTCGTTCGCCGGCGTCGAGGTGCTGCCCTTCGTCGAGGCGGTCGACCACGTCGACATCCCGGAGAAGGACATCCGCATCGACGTGTTCCGCTCCTCGGGCCCCGGCGGGCAGAGCGTCAACACCACCGACTCCGCGGTACGCATCACCCACCTGCCCACCGGCATCGTCGTGTCCTGCCAGAACGAGAAGTCGCAGATCCAGAACCGGGCCGCGGCGATGCGGGTGCTGCAGGCCAAGCTCATGGAGCGCCAGCGCCAGGAGGAGCGGGCCGAGATGGACGCGCTCAAGGGCGACGGCGGGTCGAGCTGGGGCAACCAGATGCGCTCGTACGTGCTGCACCCGTACCAGATGGTCAAGGACCTGCGCACCGACTTCGAGGTCGGCAACCCGAGCAGCGTGCTCGACGGCGACATCGACGGGTTCATCGAGGCCGGCATCCGCTGGCGACGTACGCACGCCGCCTGAGGTTCACCCGGTTCGCCGAATCCGCGCCGATTCCGCGCCGAACCCGAGGGCGTGTTGAGCCGAGCGGTACGGGCCCGCCGCTGACCGCCGGGAACGTGCCGCTGGTCGCCAGACCCTGCCAAGGCAACGGGTCGGTAACGGGCGGAGGTAGACTCGCGCCTCGTGATCCGGCTCGAGCACGTATCGAAGGTGTACAAGACCTCCACGCGACCCGCTCTGGAGAACGTGTCCGTCGAGGTCGACAAGGGTGAGTTCGTCTTCCTCATCGGCGCGTCAGGCTCCGGGAAGTCCACCTTCCTGCGCCTGCTGCTGCGCGAGGAGGTGCCCTCCAAGGGCCGGGTGTACGTGGCGAACTTCGACGTGGCCCGCATGGCCCGGCGCAGGGTCCCCCGCCTGCGCCAGTCCATCGGCTGCGTCTTCCAGGACTTCCGGTTGCTGAACAACAAGACGGTGGCCGAGAACGTCGCCTTCGCACTGGAGGTCATCGGCAAGCCCCGCAACACCATCCGCAAGGTGGTGCCCGAGGTGCTGGAGCTGGTCGGCCTGGAGGGCAAGTCGGCACGCATGCCGCACGAGCTCTCCGGTGGCGAGCAGCAGCGGGTGGCCATCGCCCGCGCGTTCGTCAACCGGCCACTGATGCTGCTGGCCGACGAGCCGACCGGAAACCTCGACCCCGACACCAGCCAGGACATCATGCTGCTGCTGGAGCGGATCAACCGCACCGGCACGACGGTGCTGATGGCAACGCACGACCACTCGATCGTCGACTCGATGCGCCGCCGCGTCGTCGAGCTCGACCTCGGCCAGGTCGTTCGCGACGACTCACGCGGCGTATACGGCGTCGGCCGTTAGCATCCGAGCGCCGCAAACCCCCGACTGCCGAAACCCCGAGGACTACTTCCCCCGATGCGTGCCAGCTTCGTGTTCAGCGAGGTCCTGACCGGCCTCCGGCGCAATGTGACGATGACCGTCGCGATGATCCTCACGACGATGATCTCGCTCGCCCTGCTCGGCGGTGGCCTCCTCGTCGTGCGGATGATCGACAAGACGCAGGCGGTCTACGAGGACAAGCTCCAGGTCAACATCTATCTCACCAACGACATCAGCGCGAACGACAAGGGCTGCCAGGCCGAGCCGTGCAAGAGCCTGCGCGCGGACCTGGAGAACAACCCCGCGGTCGAGTCGGTGCAGTACGAGAACCGCGACCAGGCCTACAACCGGTTCAAGCAGATCTTCGAGTCGCAGCCCGAGCTGGTGAAGCTCGCGCGGCCGGAGGCGCTGCCCGCGTCGTTCAACGTCAAGCTGGTCCACCCGGACCGGCCGCAGGTCATCACCCAGACCTACTCCGGCCGGGTCGGCGTGGACTCCGTCGCCGACCAGAGCGAGTTCCTGCAGAAGTTCTTCGACGCGCTCAACGGCGTCCGGAACATGACCTTCGCCGTCGCGCTGGTGCAGGCCGTCGCCGCGCTGCTGCTGATCTCCAACACGGTGCAGGTCTCGGCGTTCACCAGGCGTACCGAGGTCGGCATCATGCGGCTCGTCGGCGCCACCCGCTGGTACACCCAGCTGCCGTTCCTCCTGGAGGCGGTGGTCGCCGGCCTTGTCGGTGCGTTCCTGGCCATCGGTCTGCTCGTCGTGCTGAAGGAGTTCTTCCTCGACAGCGTCCTGGCCGGACCCTTCGCCGCCGGCGTGGTGAGACCCGTCGACGGCCTGGACATATTGCTCACCGCGCCGTGGCTGTTGCTCACCGCGATGGGCATCTCCGCCGTCACCGGCTACGTGACGCTGCGCCTGTACGTGCGGCAATAACCGCTCGCCCGAGCACGTAGAGTTGTCGCCATGTCGAAGGAACGTGGCCACAAGGTGATCGTGTCGAACCGCAAAGCGCGGCACGACTACACGATCCTGGACACGTACGAGGCCGGGATCGCGCTCGTGGGCACCGAGGTCAAGTCGCTGCGCGAGGGCCGGGCGTCCCTTGTGGACGCGTTCGCCACGGTCGACGACGGCGAGGTGTGGCTGCGCAACCTGCACATCCCCGAGTACGTGCTCGGCACGTGGACCAACCACACGCCGCGGCGCACGCGCAAGCTGTTGCTGCACAAGGGCGAGATCCTGCGGCTCATCGGCAAGACCCGGGAGAGCGGCCTGTCGCTCGTGCCGCTGTCGATGTACTTCAAGGACGGCAAGGTCAAGGTCGAGCTGGCGCTCGCCAAGGGCAAGAAGGCCTACGACAAGCGCCAGTCGCTGGCCAAGCGCGACGCCGAGCGGGAGATGACCCGGGCCGCCGGGCGGGCGGCCAAGGGTCGCTGGTGATCGCGCCGCCCGCGTCGGACGCGGACGTCCCGCGGTTCGTCGCCGACCTCGGCCTGCCCGGGCTCGTCGACATGCACGTGCACTTCCTCCCCGACTCGGTGCACCGCAAGGTGTGGGCGTTCTTCGACCGCGCGGCGCAGGAGTACGGCACCGAGTGGCCGATCCACTACCGGCTGCCGGCGCCCGAGCGGCTCGAGATCCTGCGCGCACTCGACGTCCGCACGTTCGCGCCGCTGGTGTACCCGCACAAGCCGGGCATGGCGGCGTGGCTCAACGAGTGGGTGCGGGACTTCGCCGCCGACACCCCCGGCGCCGTGCCCACCGCGACGCTGTTCCCGGAGCCCGGGGTGGCCGGATACCTCACCGACGCGCTCGACGCCGGCGCCCGCTGCGTGAAGGCCCACGTGCACGTGGGTGCCTACGACCCGCGCTCGGAGCTGCTGGACCCGGCGTGGGGGCTGCTCGCCGAGGCCGGCGTGCCGGTGGTGGTGCACTGCGGGCACAGTCCCGTGCCGGGGGAGTTCACCGGGCTGGACGTGTTCGGCGAGGTGCTGCGGCGCCACCCCCGGCTGCTCGCCGTACTCGCGCATGCCGGCTCGCCCGAGTTCCAGCCGGCGCTGGACCTGGTCGCCCGGTACCCGAGGGTGCACATCGACACCACGATGGTCGGCATCCCGTTCAACTGGGGCGACGCGATGCTGCCCGGCGACTGGCCCGCGCGGCTGGTCGACGTGGCCGACCGGGTCGTGCTCGGCACCGACTTCCCGAACATCCCCTACGAGTACGCCACGCAGCTCGCGGCCATCGCCGGCTGGGCGGCCGCGGACGACCGGCTGGGCGAGCCGTTCCTGCGCGCCGTGCTCTTCGACACACCCAGCCGGCTCCTGGCCCTGCGTTAGCTGGTGCGCTCCGCAAGCTCCGCTCACAGCGAACACGCTGCGGAAACATCCTGAGCCATTTCCGGGTTGAGCTGAACAGACTCAACTTTGGAGGGTGAACTCATGGCAGAGTCGTTGACGCTCCCGGTGCTGCCGCTGGACGACACGGTGCTGCTGCCGGGCATGGTCGTGCCGATCAGGATGGCCGGCACAGACGGGACCGAGGCCCGCGCCGCGGTGGAGGCCGCGCAGGCGGTCGCCGGGTCCGGGGACAAGCCGCGCGTGGTGATGGTGCCGCGGCTCGACGGGAAGTACGCCCGGGTGGGCGCGCTGGGCGTGGTCGAGCAGGTCGGGCGGCTGCCCGGCGGTGAGCTCGCCGCGGTCGTGCGCGGCACCGAGCGCGTGCGCATCGGCACCGGCACCACCGGGCCGGGCGCGGCACTGTGGGTGGAGGCCGAGGTCACGCCCGTGCCGCCGGTCGACGAGCGCGCCCGCGAGCTGGCGAAGGAGTACAAGTCGCTGGTCATCACCATGCTGCAGCAGCGTGGTGCGTGGCAGGTGGTGGACTCCGTCCAGCAGGAGGACGACCCGTCGGCGCTGGCCGACATGGCCGGGTACGCGCCGTACGTGTCCGAGACGCAGAAGGTGTGGCTGCTCGAGACGGCCGATGTCGCGCTTCGGCTCGAGAAGCTGCTCGAGTGGGGCCGGGACCACCTGGCCGAGCTGGACGTCGCGGAGACCATTCGCAAGGACGTCAAGGAAGGCATGGAGAAGCAGCAGCGGGAGTTCCTGCTGCGCCAGCAGCTCGCCGCCATCCGCAAGGAGCTGGCCGACCTGGACGGCAAGCCGGAGTCCGAGGAAGAGGATTACCGGGCCCGTGTCGAGGCCGCCGACCTGCCCACGAAGGTGCGCGACGCCGCCATGTCCGAAGTGGACAAGCTGGAGCGGACCTCCGAGCAGTCCCCCGAGGTGGGCTGGATCCGCACCTGGCTCGACACCGTGCTCGAGCTGCCCTGGAACAACCGGACCGACGACGCCTACGACATCGTGGGCGCGCGCGAGATCCTCGACGCCGACCACTCCGGGCTCGACGACGTGAAGGACCGCATCATCGAGTACCTGGCCGTGCGCAAGCGGCGCGACGAGCGGGGTCTCGGCGTGGTCGGTGGCCGGCGCAGCGGTGCCGTGCTGGCGCTCGCGGGCCCGCCCGGGGTCGGCAAGACCTCGCTGGGCGAGTCGGTGGCGCGCGCCATGGGCCGCAAGTTCGTGCGGGTGGCGCTGGGCGGCATCCGGGACGAGGCCGAGATCCGCGGGCACCGGCGCACCTACGTCGGGGCGCTGCCCGGCCGGATCGTGCGGGCCATCTCCGAGGCCGGCTCGATGAACCCGGTCGTGCTGCTCGACGAGATCGACAAGGTCGGCGCGGACTACCGGGGCGACCCGACCGCGGCGCTGCTCGAGGTCCTGGACCCCGCGCAGAACCACACGTTCCGCGACCACTACCTCGAGGTCGAGCTGGACCTGTCGGATGTCGTGTTCCTGGCGACGGCGAACGTGATCGAGTCGATCCCGGCGCCGCTGCTGGACCGCATGGAGCTCGTCCGGCTCGACGGCTACACCGAGGAGGAGAAGGTCACCATCGCGCGGGACCACCTGCTGCCGCATCAGCTGGAGCGGGCGGGCCTGACCGTCGACGAGGTGTCGCTGGCCGACGACGCGCTGCGGCTGATGGCGGGGGAGTACACCCGCGAGGCCGGCGTGCGTCAGCTCGAGCGGTCGATCGCGCGGGTGCTGCGGAAGATCACCGCGCGGCTGGCCCTCGGGTCGGTCACGCTGCCGATCGCCATCGGTGCCGGTGACCTGCGTGACTACCTCGGCCAGCCCAAGCACACGCCGGAGTCGGCGGAGCGGACGGCTGTCCCCGGGGTCGCGACGGGCCTGGCGGTCACCGGTGCCGGCGGAGACGTGCTCTTCGTCGAGGCGTCGGTGGCGTCCGCGGAGTCCGGGGCCAAGGGTGTGACGCTGACGGGTCAGCTGGGCGACGTGATGAAGGAGTCGGCGCAGATCGCGCTGTCGTACCTGCGCTCGCACGGCGACGTCCTCGGCGTGCCGGTGGGCTCGCTGTCCTCGCAGGGCGTGCACGTGCACGTCCCGGCGGGCGCGGTCCCGAAGGACGGCCCGTCGGCAGGCGTCACGATGACCACGGCGCTGGCGTCGCTGCTGTCCGGCCGCCCGGTGCGGTCCGACGTGGCGATGACCGGCGAGGTCTCGCTGACGGGCCGGGTGCTGCCGATCGGTGGGGTGAAGCAGAAGCTGCTGGCCGCCCACCGAGCCGGCATCACGACGATCGTGTTGCCTGCCCGGAACGAGCCGGACCTGGAGGATGTGCCGGAGTCCGTGTTGTCGGACCTGACGGTGCACCTGGCGAGTGACGTTCGGGAGGTGCTGGAGGTGGCTCTGGCTCCGGCCGCCGCCACCGCTGCCACCGTCGCCGCCTGACCCAACTGAATTGGACGACGCCCTCGCCGGTTCTCGGCGGGGGCGTCGGGTTTGTCCTGTCCCTAGCTGCGTTCCAGGAAGGTCAGCACCGCACGGACCCGTCGATGTTCTTCCGCGCTCGGCTCCAGGCCGAGCTTCGAGAAGATGTTGCCCACGTGCTTCTCCACCGCGCCGTCGGACACCGTCAGGGACTTCGCTATCGCCACGTTGGTCAGGCCCTGTGCCATCAGGCCCAGGACCTCCCGCTCGCGTGGGGTGAGCACGTCGATCGGGTTTCGGCGGCCTCTTGCCATCAGCTGGGCGATGACCTCTTGGTCGATGCAGGTGCCGCCGCTCGCCACGCGGTGGACCGCGTCCACGAACTCCGCGACATCGGCCACCCGCTCCTTGAGCAGGTAGCCGACCCCGCCGGCGCCGCCGGACAGCAGCTCCACCGCGTAGCGCTCCTCGACGTACTGCGAGAGCACCAGCACCGGCAGACCGGGCTGCTGCTCCCTTGCCCGCAGCGCGGCGCGCAGGCCTTCGTCGGTGAAGGTCGGTGGCATGCGCACGTCGACGATCGCCAGGTCTGGGCGGTGCTCGCTGACCGCGACCAGCAACCCGTCACCATCCTCCACCGCGGCAACGGTCTCGATGTTCTCGTCGGCCAGCAGTCGCTGGAGCCCGGCACGCAGCAGTACGGAGTCCTCCGCGATCACCACGTGCATGGCAGGTCGGCCCTGATTACTGTCGGTCCCCCGATGGGGCTCACCACGGTCATCACACCGTCAATCGTGGCAGCCCGGTCGGCGAGGCCCGACAGGCCACCACCGGAACGCATCGACGCACCGCCATGGCCGTCGTCGGTGATCTCGACGACCACCAGGTCGCCGCTCGGGCGCTCCTCGCGCCAGGCGTTGACCTTGGCCTCCGTCGCGCCGGAGTGCTTGGCGACATTGGTGAGCGACTCGCCCACGATGAAGTACGCCGTGCTCTCCACCGCGGCCGGCGGGCGCGGCTCGATCGCCACGTGCACCTCGACGGGGATCGGGCACTTCGCCGCCAGCGAGGACAGCGCCGCGTCCAGCCCGCGGTCGCCCAGCACCGCCGGGTAGATGCCGCGGGCCAGGTCGCGCAGCTCGGCGACGGCCAGCTTGGCGTCGGCGTGCGCCTCGTCGATGAGCGCCCGCGCCGTGTCCGGGTCGGCCTCGAGCTTGTTCTTGGCCCGGCCGAGGCCCATCGCCACGGCGACGAGACGCTGCTGGGCACCGTCGTGCAGGTCGCGCTCGATGCGCCGGCGCTCGGCCTCGGCCGCGTCGACGCCGCGGGCCCGGGACGCCTGCAGGTGCTCGGCCTTCTGCGTGAGCTGCTCGTTGGTGTTGGGCCCGAGCAGCGCCTTGGCCAGCATGATGTGCAGCGCCGCGATGACCGGCAGCACGAACACGCCGACCGGCAGGATGACGATGCCGACGATGGCCATCGGGAGCTCGAAGACGTGCAGCGGGAACGAGAGCATCAGGTAGGCGATGTTGCGCCACATCTGCGGGTTGATCAGCCGGTTGAGGTAGCGGCGCCAGAACGAGCCGGTCTCGTCGAGCTCGATCTGCGGTGTGGGGATGTGGACGTTGAGCATGCCGCGGATGAGCCGGCGGTTGGCCCCCGCGAGCCAGGAGACGACCTTGGTGAGCAGCAGCAACACCGCCAGCCCGATCCACACGACCAGCGTGCTGACGCCGGCCGAGAAGAGCGTGACGATGAGGATGAAGGCGAGCACGCTGAGCGGGAAGCCGGCCAGCATGAAGCCCGCGGCGCGGAAGCCGCGCTTGACCAAGGTGGGGCCTGGCTCGTCGTCGACCGTGCTGACCGGTGCGGATGCCACGGGGACAGCATCCCCGGTGGGTGCCTCGGACACCAGGTAGAGGGGTGCCGGCTCCGGGCTGGTCATCGCGACACCGGCCGGTAGCTCGCCTGCGTCGGGTGCGGCCATTCGGTGCTCCAGTCGATGGCGCCGGCGGTGTTGAGACCTTCCAGCTTGGAGATGCGCCGCTCGCTCGGGCCGAGCAGGGCGCGGGCGTAACGAGCGTGCAGGACGCCGAGAGTCCTGGTGAGCGCGATGGTGACGGCGAGGATCAGCACGCCGAGCGCGGCCCAGGGGAGGGTGGCCGGCCACGAGTCGACCTCGAGCACCGGCTGGTTCCACACTTCCGGGCGCCACGAGGCGGGCAGCCAGGCCCAGTAGACCGGGAGCAGCGTGAGCCACAGGCTCGACGCCCAGAAGGCGACCATGAGCGTGAACTCGGCGATGCCGATAGGCAGCAGGACGACGCAGTAGGTCATGTCCTTCCAGGTGGCCGGGTCCTTGACGCGGGTGCTCCAGCGCTTGCCGCCGCGCTCGGGCAGCGGCTGGTACGGCGTGGCGATGTACGTGCCCAGCATGGCGTGCACCCGAGCCCGCTCGACCTGGGCGAACCCGCGCCAGGCCAGCATCGAGACGGCGAGCACGGCGACCCCCACCCAGATGATGGCGGTACCCAGGCCCACCGACAGCGAGGTGACGACGAACACGAACGAGGCGATGCCGATGGGCAGGTTCATCACCAGGTACGCGGCTGAGCCAAGCAGGGTGGGGTTCGGGCGGGTGCCGTCGCGCTCGGTGGTCATCGGGTCTCCTTCGAGTTTCTGTCGCAGGACCAGGATGGCCGCAGGGGCGGGGGGTCGGCCATGGGGTACGCCGCCGAGTCGGGGGTGGGGCTATCCCTACCTTGGGCTGGGGTTTGCCGTGGTTCGAGGAAACCGGGATGATCCTGGGGCGGTTGGGCGTTATCCTTGACGGGAAGTGCCCATGACTAGGGGGTGAACGGTTTCGACTCTGGACGTTGCTTCAGGGGAAGCGTGCAGGTGCAGGCGGATGGCCACCTCAAGCGTCGCCGCAAACCAATATGCGCCAAGGTTAATTCCCAGCGCGACGTCGCTCTCGCTGCCTAAACAGCCAGAGTGATGTCTGTCGGCCCGGGGTCGCCTCCGACCCGGTTCGCCGGCATCAGCTAGGAGGCTTACCGCCGCAGGTCGGCCGCGGATCTACGGCGGGACATTTACAGCGGCTGGGCCCGTCACACCGGCTTGTTCACGTGACCGGTGGGGCCGAGTAGAGGCACAGTGAACTGCGCACGGAGAAGCCCTGGAAAGGCGGCAGAGGACCCGGGTTCGATTCCCGGCACCTCCACCAGAGCGGTTCTACTTGAACCCTGACCCGCAAGAGACAGGTCAAGCAGCTCCGCTCCGGTCAATTCCGACCACGCAACCCCGTCCTCCTGGACGGGGTTGCTGGCGTTTGGGCCGCTGATTCCCCCACCTACTGCGGCCGGTGTGTGGCTGAGCCGTTCGGCTTGGATGACATCGCGTACGGCCTCGGCCAGCTCGTGTCCGGTGATCTGGTCGCCGTCTATGAACAGCTTGGTGAAGATGATCTTGTTCATCGCTCGCTTCAGGCTGGTGCCACCGTTGTCGTAGAAGGTGCGCGGGTCGCGGAGCAGTGCGAGCGCGGCGAGGAAGAAGTCTCGTCCGGCCGTCAGGCGGGACGTGGCATCAGCCAGCTGTCCCGCAATCTCGTCCCGCTCAATCTGGATCGCGTCGAGCTTGCGGCGGAGCTTCTCTCTGGGCCACCCCGCGGAGCCGACCAGTTCCAGGTACTGGTCTTCCTTCGTGCTCAGTTCGGCCAGGCGCTTGGTCAGCCGCTTCTTCAG
>NZ_DASWSJ010000171.1:0-12542 GCF_036402745.1 Actinophytocola sp.
GAGTCCTTCCAGCGCGTGCTCTGCGTCGTCGCGCACCCTGACGACATGGAGTACGGCACGTCCGCGGCCGTCGCTCGCTGGACCGCGCGCGGCATCGAGGTCGGTTATCTCCTGCTCACCCGCGGCGAGGCCGGCATGCCGAACCCTCCCGAGGAGACGGCACGCCTGCGCGTCGCCGAGCAGCAGGCCGCCTGCGCCGTCGTCGGCGTCAAGCACCTGACCGTCCTCGAACATCCGGACGGCGTGCTCGTCTACGGCCTCGACCTGCGCCGGGACATCTGCCGGGAGATCCGCCGGTTCAAGCCCGACGTCGTACTCGGCACCGGTTACGAGATCGAGACGCCCTACGGCTTCGACCAGGCCGACCACCGCGCGGCCGGGCTCGCGACGCTCGACGCGGTGCGCGACGCGGGCAACCGGTGGGTCTTCCCGGAGCAGGTCGACGACGAGGACCTCGAACCGCACTCCGTGCGCTGGCTCATCATCCCCGGCCTCGCCGGCTCCGGCGCGACCCACGGCGTCGAGGTCACCGGTGAGCCGCTGCGCCGCGGCGTCGCCTCGCTCGAGGCGCACGCCGCGTACCTGGCCGCGCTCCCGGACCACCCCGCCCCCGAGGACATCATCCCGATGTTCACCGCGATGAGCGGCAAGGCCATGGGCGTCGAGCACGCCGTCCTGTTCCGCGCCCACGACCTGCAGGCACCACCGGAGTTCTCCACCGAAGCCGCGCAGGACTGACCCGGGTCACCCGGTGACGATGCCCGTCCGCCGCGAGCTCGCCCCCGTTGCGGAGCTCGCGGCCTTTCTCCCGTGGAAGCATCGGCAACATGGTCGAGCTTCGAGACGCGACGCAGGCCGACGCCCACGCCATCGCCAACGTGCTGGTGCGGTCCTGGCGCGCCGCCTACCGCGGTCTGCTCCCCGACGATGTTCTGGCCGGCCTGTCCATCCCCGACCGGGAACAGTTCTGGTCGGACGCCCTCACCGCCCGCCCGCCGCACACCCGCGCGGTCGTCGCAACGATCGCGGGCGCCATCGTCGGCTTCGCCGCGACCGGTCCGCCTCTCGTATCCGCCGACCGCGCCGACCCCTCTCTTGGCGACCTCTACGCGTTCTACCTCGCCCCCGACGTCTGGCGCCGCGGCATCGGCACCCAGCTCCACGCCGCCGCCCTCGACCGGCTCCGATCCTGCGGCTTCACCCACGGCGGCTTGTGGGTTCTCGACACCAACGAACGCGCCCTGCGCTTCTACTATCGCCACGGCTGGACCGATACCGGACGTTCCCAGCTCGACCGCGGACCCGGCGGCACCGAGCTGCACGAACGACGACTCCACCACGACCTGAGCGCCTGAACCGACAACCAGTGTGCCCTGGCCATGTGTTACAGCCTGGGTGGGAGCGCCCACCAGGTGTCCATGCGTGGGACCGTCTCGGCTTTCGGTCCGTCCTCAAGGATGCGGCTGGCACGGAACAGGAAGTTCGCGATGCCGGCCGCTCCCTGGTTCCAGCCGACGCCCGGCGGCAGCAGCGGATCGGGCGCGCGGTGCTCGACGAACCGCCAGTAGGCGTGCGGGCCGTCGAGGATCGCGTGCTCGACCAGGGTGTCGGCCAGGCGCAACGCGAACTCGAGGTCGTCCGCCTCGCCCGCGCGCTGCCAGGAGTCCAGGAACACCTCGCCCACGCCCGCGGTGCCGCAGCAGCGGCCGTCGTTGTCCCAGAAGCCGGGGTGCAGGCGCGCCGGCAGGCCCGACGTGCGGACGCTGTGCAGGCACCGGCGATGCCACCGGAGCGGCGCGGCGCCCGCGACGTCCTCGACGCCGGCGTGGTGCAGGGCAAGGAAGAGCAGCGAGGTGCCGGCCGGGCCGTGGCACCAGTTGTAGGTGACCGCGTCCTCGTCGGCGTCGTCGCCGGGGATGTACCGCGGGAGGACGAACCCGTCGTCCGTCGTGCCGAGCGTCACCAGATGTTCCGCGCCGCGCACGGCGGCGGAGGTCAGGTCCGGGCGGTCGAGCTCGGCGCCGGCAAGGGCGAGCGCCGCCGCGACACCCGCCAGGCCGTGCGAGAGGTTGGGCATCTGCCGGCCGGGATCGGTGCGGAAGCGTGTCGGCACGAAGCGCCAGTTGAGACCCGTCGGCACGGTCTCCGCCTCGGCCATGAGCACGCCCGCGGCCAGCTCACCCAGCTCGCGTGCGCTTGCCACCCCCGATCGCCGCGCCCACAACGCACCCAGCAGCACGCCCGCCGTGCCGAGGGTGACGTCGTTGATCCGCGTGTCCGGCAGAAACCGGGGCGGTCCAAGGGATGTCTGCGGCCAGCCGTCCGGGGTGCCGAGCGCGACGAGCCGGTCCACCGCGGCCCGCGTCCCGGCGACCTCCGCCAGCACGGTGAGCACGCCGACCGTGCTGACCAGCCCGTCGAAGAAGGTGCAGTCGGTCTCGCCGGGGACCCTGCCGCTCACCCGCCCGGCGATCGCCGCCGCCAGCCGCTCCTCCTCGACGGTCCACTCGCGAGCGAGCCGGATCTCGGCCAGCACATAGGCCAACCCGCCCACCCCGCTGTGCAGACCGTCGCGGTACGGCGGCACGTCCCCGGCCTCCGGCCCGGCCACCGACTCGGGAATCCACGGCCCGTCGTCCCACCGAACCTGGCCCAGCACCCACCGCCAGGCGGCTTCGGCGACATCGCGGTACGTCATCCGTTCCATGATGGCCCCGTCAGTGCCAGGGCTCGGCAGCCACCCGGGCGGCGGTGCCGCGGTCGGCCGCCTCCTCGATCGCCAGCGCGATGCGGTGGTCCTGGATGCCGTCGGCGAGCGGGTAGGGCTCGGGCCCGCTGCCGCGGACCCACCCCGCGGTGTCCTCGAGGAGGGTGGCGATGGCGATCTCCTCGTCGTTCCACCGCTGTCCCTGGTAGGGGTTGCGGTAGAGGACGTCGGAGCCGAACGTGATGTGGTCGGTGTCGAAGCCGTCGAGGTCCAGGTCGTACCCGGTCTGCCGGCGCACGATCGGGGTCCGGACGATCGTGCGGTCGCCCGCCAGCCGGACCACGTCCTGGTCACGCAGCTCACCGGTCGTGCCGCGAACCAGCAGGCGGCGCATCAGCAGCTGGTTGTGCCACTGGTTGTCGGTGAAGTCGTAGACCCCGAACCCGCCGTCCGGAAACTCGATGGTGGCGATGGTCGTGGTGGCCTGCTTGACCTCGACCGGGTCGGCCCACCCCGCGCGGGAGAGCGGGTCGGCCAACGGGGCCGTCGTCCGCACGGCCCGCACCTCGGCGGGCCCCCGCCCGACACCCAACAGCGTCCGGATGAGCGAGACCGCGTGGTACTGATGGGTGGAGGAGACGTCCACCCTCGTCGGATCCCCGATGGCCCCCGCCCGAACGAGCGCGACGCGCGCCGCGTGCGCGGGCATCCGCGGGTACTGCTCAGCGACCTGGACCAGCCGGCTGTCCCCGACCGTGCGCCACAACGCGCGAAGCCCGTCGAGGTCCGGCGCCGGCGGCGTCTCGGCAAGCACCGGAACCCCCCGCTCCACCAACTCCACCACGAGCGAGGGTGTCAGACCCCAAGGCACCGCGGTGACAACGAAATCCGGCTTGGCAGCGGCAAGACACTCCCCCAGTGACGGATAGACCGGCACCCCCAGATCCCTCGGCCGCCGCGACACCACACCGACACAGGCAAGCCCGTCCAACGCGGCGGCGAGGCGCCAGAAGAACTCGGCCCGCCACCCGGAACCCACGATCGCGAAACTGGTCATCCCGCCCATCCAACCCTCGCCCGGGTCTCAGACGCTGCGCAGCACAGAGACGACGATGCCCAGTACGACGGCCCGGTCGCCGTCGATGACGTCGTAGCCGGGGTTGCGCGGTTCGAGAAAGACGTGGCCGTTGCGGCGCCGGTACACCTTGACGGTGGCCTCACCGTCGATCATCGCGGCGACGATCTGACCCGAATGCGCCTCGTGCTCCTGTCGCACCACGACGGTGTCCCCGTCACAGATCGCGGCGTCGACCATCGAGTCACCACGTACCCGCAGCCCGAAGACGGTGCCCCGGCCGGTGAGCTCACGCGGCAGCGTCAGGACGTCGTCGACATGCTCCTCGGCCGAGATGGGAATCCCCGCGGCGATGTCGCCGACCACCGGCACGGTCACCGAGTCGCCGGCCGGCTCCTGGGTCGGCGGCCGCAGGAACCCGCGCACGTCGATCTGCCGGGACACCGCGGTACCGCGCCGCAGGAACCCCCGCTCCTCCAGACTCGCCAGGTGCTTGGACACCGATGACGACGACCGCAGGCCAACGGCATCGCCGATCTGCCGGCTGCTCGGCGAGTACCCGTGCCTGACCACCCAGTCCCGGATCGCGACCAGGATCCGCTGCTGACGCGGCGGCAGGGCCGAGGTGTCCAGCTGGTCGAACACATCATGGTCGTCGTAGGTGGTCACCGGCCGAATGGTAGAGGTAGGGCCGCCACGTGCTCCCGCGGCGCGGCCGCTACCGGGCCGCGGCGACCACCTCGCCGTGGCGGGTCCCGGTCGTGGTCGGTACCCCGCGCCGGCCGGGGATGAAGGCCGCCACCGCCAGGGCGAGGAGGGCGGTGGTGCCGCCGAGCACCATGACCAGGCGGAAGCCGTCCTGGGACGGCACGGTGGCGGGGCCGAACGTGATGGTCAGGTGGGCCAGGACGACGCCGGCGACAGCGCTGGAGACCGAGGTGCCGATGGCCCTCATCAGCGTGTTGAGGCTGTTCGCGGCGGCGGTCTCCGACACCGGCACGGCCGCCATGATGAGCGCCGGCATGGCCCCGTACGCGAGGCCGATGCCCGCGCCGATCGTCGCCGAGACCAGCACCAGGTGCCACACGGCCGACATCAGCACCACGCCGAGGCCGTAGCCCGCGGCGACCACGACGGCGCCGAGCATCAGCGTCACCTTCGGCCCGCGGGTTCGCGAGATGCGTGCGGACAGCGGCGCGGTGGCCATCATGACCACGCCGGACGGGACGAGCACGAGACCCGTGGCCAGCATGGTCTGGCCCAGGCCGTAGCCGGTGGCGGTGGGCAGCTGCAGGATCTGGGGCAGCACAAGGGACATCGCGAACATGGCGAACGCGAACACGACGGACGTGAGGTTGGTCGCCAGCACCTGACGGCGTGCTGTGGTGCGCAGGTCCACCAGCGGCTGCCGGGTGCGCAGCTCGAACCAGCCCCACACCAGCAGCACGACCACCGCCACGCAGAACAGGCCCAGGGTGGCGCCACTGGTCCAGCCCCAGTCGGCGCCCTTGGAGATCGCCAGCAGCAGGCAGACCAGGGCGGCGGACAACCCCACCGCGCCGATGAGGTCGAAGCGCCCGCCGGTGCGCACGTTCGACTCCGGCACGCACGTCAGCACGAGGAGGGCGACGACCGTGCCGAGGCCGGCCGAGGCCCAGAACAGCATGTGCCAGTCCACCTGCTGGGCCAGGAACGCGGCGGCCGGCAGGCCGAGCGCGCCGCCGACCCCCAGCGAGGCGCTCATCATCGCGGTCGCCGAACCGAGCCGGTCGGCCGGCAGCTCGTCGCGCATGATGCTGATCCCCAGCGGGATGACGCCCGACGCGAGGCCCTGCAACGCCCGGCCGGCGACCATGGGCGCCAGCGTGTTGCTGAGCGCGGCGACGATCGAGCCGGCGACCAGCAGGGCCAGGCTGATCAGGAGCATGCGCCGCTTGCCGTACATGTCGCCCAGCCTGCCCACCACCGGCGTCGCGACGGCGGCGGCGAGCAGCGTCGCGGTGATCACCCACGACGCGTCGGCCGCCGAGGCGCTCAGGAGCGTGGGGAGCTCGGGGATCAGCGGGATCACCAGGGTCTGCATCAGGGAGACCACGATCCCGCCGAGCGCCAGCACCACCACGACGACATTCGGGCGGACGTTCGGGCGGACGTCCGGCCGCGGTGGCGCGACGGGCGTTGGGGACATGCGAGGCCTCCGGTCTGAGCACGTGACGGTGCACAAAGATTAAGTCAGCTGATTGACTTAGCTCAAGCACGTGGACACACTGTGAGTAAGGGAACATCACAGCGAAGGAGCGTCCGGTGACCCAAGGTGAGCCGTTGCGCTACCCGATCCCCACCGAGGCCACGCTCGAGCCGCCCGCGGAATGGGCCCGGTTGCGTGCACAGTGCCCGGTCGCCCGGGTGACGCTCCCGAGCGGCGACGAGGCCACGCTGGTCACGCGCTACGAGGACGTCCGCCGGGTCCTGTCCGACCCGCGGTTCACCCGGCCGACGCCGGCGGACGACGCGGCCCGGATCGCGGACGTCGAGTCGGGCGGGGTGTTCAACAGCGAGATGGCCTCGGTCCTCCCCCAGCACGGCGAGGGCCACCTGAAGTGGCGGCGGATGATCGGCGAGTGGTTCACCGCCCGGCGGATGAACGCGCTGCGACCCGGCATCGAGGCCATGGCCGAGCAACTCGTCGACGAGATGGTCAAGAACGGCGCGCCGGCCGACCTCAAGGCGAGCGTCGGCTTCCCGCTGCCGGTATGGGTCATCTGCGACATGCTCGGCGTCCCCGACGCCGACCGGGACCGGTTCGCCCACTGGTCGGACCTGATGCTCAGCATGACCCGCTGCACGCAGGCCGAGATGGACGCGGCACAGGCGGAGTTCGGCCGGTACATGGCCGGGCACATCGCCGCCAAGCGGGCGCGGCCGGGCGAGGATCTGCTCAGCGCGCTCATCTCGGACACCGACTCCGACGGCGAGCCGATGTCCGACCGGGTCCTGGTGTCCACCGGCATCGGCCTGCTGGTCGCAGGGCACGAGACCACCGCGAACATGATCGGCAAGATGATGGCGATGCTGCTCGCCGACCGGCGTCGTTGGGAGGAGCTGCTGGCCGACCGGTCGCTGGTGCGCACGGCGGTGGAGGAGGCGCTGCGGATGGACGCCAACGCGGGCTTCGGCATGGCGCGCTACCTGCACGAGGACGTCGAGATCGCCGGCACCGTGGTGCCCGGCGGCACCACCGCGGTGTGCAGCATGGCCGCGGCCAACCGCGACGAGAGCGTGTTCAGCCGCGCCGCCGAGATGGACCTGCACCGCAGCCCGAACCCGCACCTGGCCTTCGGCGCGGGCGCGCACTCCTGCCTCGGGCAGGTGCTCGCCCGCACCGAGCTGCAGGTGGTGCTGGAGGTGCTGCTGCGCAAGCTGGCGTCGTTGGAGCTCGCGGTGGCGGTGGCGGATCTGCGCCGCGTCGAGGGTCTCGTCGTCGGCGGGGTCCAGGAACTACCCGTGCGATGGTGATGACGATGATGAGCAGGACCGCCGGCAACGACGCCGGCAAGCCGGTGCGGGGCGAGCGGGCGCACGCGACCCGGGAGCTGATCCTGACGGCGGCGGAGCGGCTGTTCGCCGAGCACGGCGTGTTCGCCGTGTCCAACCGGCAGGTCAGCGAGGCCGCCGGGCAGGGCAACAACACGGCCGTCGGATACCACTTCGGCACCAAGATCGACCTGGTGCGGGCGATCGCCCGCAGGCACTCCGCGCCGATCGAGGAGCTCCGCCAGCGCATGGTGGCCGAGATCGGCGCCAGCACCGACGTCCGGGACTGGGTCGCCTGCCTGGTGCGCCCCGTCGCCGAGCATCTGGCCGCGATGGGCAGCCCCACCTGGTTCGCCCGGTTCGGCGCACAGGTGATGACCGACCCCGCGCTCCGCCCGATCATGGTCGAGGAGTCGCAGTCGTCACCGTCGGTGGTGCGCATCGTGGACGAGCTGAACCGGTGCCTCCCCGACCTGCCGGCCGACGTGCACGCCGAGCGCAGCGACATGGCGCGCCAGCTGCTGGTGCACATGGTCGCCGAGCGCGAACGCGCCCTCGCCGAGGGCACCCCCACCCCCAGGGCCAGCTGGCACGACGCCGCGACCGGGCTGATCGACGCGCTCGTCGGGCTCTGGCTGGCACCTGTCACCGCCCCCTCCCGACCCGGGGAGTAGCGGCCGGCCGACCGTGCTCAGCGCGGAGGGGCACCTGCCCTTCCGGTCGAGACGGTCTGGAGGCACGACCGCGAGGGGTTGCCGCGGGGCCCGACCGTCGCCTTCACTGCCAGTGGCAGGCCGGACGAGACCTCGAGGGAGTGCCATGACGCTCGCCCAGCTCGGCTCGTGGCTGATGCTCGCCTCCGGTGGACCGTTCGCCGGCGGCATCCTGGTCGTCGCCGTCGAGCGGACCAACCTCTGGCGGCGCATGCCGGTCGAGCAGTACGCCGTCGACTTCCGCCGGTCGCTGGCCCGGGTCGACCCGATGCTGCCGATCCTCGGGGCGCTGAGCTGCGCCGGAGCACTGCTGTTCGCCCTCAACACCGGCGGCCGCCCCGCGGCCCTGACCTGGGTCGCGGTCGCGCTGCTCGCGGTGATCATCGTCAGCTCGCTCATCGTCGCCGAGCCCATCAACGCGCGGTTCCGCCGGCTCCCCGAAGGCAGCGCACCGGAAGGCGCCGAGCGGCTCCGGATCGTCTGGCGCCGGTTCCACTACGGCCGCACCCTCCTCGGCATCGCCGCCTTCGCCTGCATCGTCGGCGCGGTCAGTCCCGTTCGCTGAGCACGAAGATCCGGAACTCGCGGTCGGCGAGCCGCCGCTCCAGCACGTAGGCCGGCCAGTTGCGCACGGCCAGCGCCCAGACGTCGGCCAGCTCCGGCCCGCCGACCCGGCGTGCGACCACCGGGACGGACCGGCCGCGCACGATGACCGTGGCATGCGGGTTCGCCGTCAGGTTCAACGTCCACGCCGGGTGGTTCGGCCGGCCCCACCCCGACCCGATCACCACGTACCGGTCTCCGTACGGCGTGTACAGCAGGTCGTTGGTGCGGAGCAGGCCGGACCTGCGGCCGGTGGTGACGAGCCGCAGCGACGGCAGCCCGGCCAAGCCGACCAGGCTCAGTCGGCCCCTGCTCACCTTGTGCAGTGTGCGGTCCAGCCCGATGATCACCGGCGCCAGCTTCATCAGCCAGGGGCGCCGGCCCAGCCCGCGGGCCAGCGCGGTCAGTGGGTTCAGGTGGTGGTTCTGCGTGCTCGCTCCCGCGGGGTTACCGGGATGAGCCGGCCGGGGACCTCTTGCCCGGACGGCGGCGCTTGTCGCGCGCGTAGATGATTCCTGGCTTGCCGTCGCCGGGGCTGCGGCGGTCCAGCTCGAACAGCGTGGTCGCCGTCATCAGGTCGCTGAGCTTGGCGTAGCCGTAGTTGCGCGGGTCGAAGTCCGGTTGCTGGTTGGTGATGATGTGGCCGACGGACGCGAGCGAGGCCCAGCCGTCTTCGTCGGAGGCCGCCTCGACGGCGTTGCGCAGCTGGTTGACCAGCGCGGCGTCGCGTTTGAGCTGCGCGGCCGAAACGGCCGGCCGCGACCTCGGCTCCGCGTCGGCCGCCGCGGCGGGGCTCTCCGGAAAGCGGAGGTTCTCGACGTAGATGAACTTGTCACAGGCCGCGACGAAGGGCTTGGGCGTCTTGCGTTCGCCGAACCCGTACACGGTGAGGCCGGACTCGCGCAGGCGCGCGGCCAGCCGGGTGAAGTCGCTGTCGCTGGAGACGATGCAGAACCCGTCGAAGCGCTCCGAGTACAGCAGGTCCATCGCGTCGATGACCATCGCCGCGTCGGTGGCGTTCTTGCCGGTGGTGTAGGCGAACTGCTGGATGGGCTGGATCGACTGGGCGAGCAGCTGGTCCTTCCAGCCCTTCAGGCTCGTGCCGGTCCAGTCGCCATAGGCGCGTTTGACGTGCGCGGTGCCGTACTTGGCGACCTCCGCCAGCAACCCGTCGGTGATCGACGGCTGCGCGTTGTCCGCGTCGATGAGCACCGCCAGCCTGGCGGCGTTGTCGCTGACCATACGGCGGCTCAGCCGATTTCCGGTGTGTAGGAGTCGGGGTCCACGTAGTAGAGGTTCTCCAGGACCGTGTCGCCTATCAGAACCATGGGATGGGTCTTGATGATCTCCACGAGAAGCCGTCCGTCGATCTCGGCGATGTCGTACAGGCAGAGCAGAACCTGGGGAAAGTGCGGCACGAAGTAGTTGAGCTCGGACTCGTACCTCAGCCATTCCGTCGAGTCGATCTTCTCGCTGATCCCCACGGTCATCTCGCCGGTCAGCCGAATTGTCCGATACGCACCCGAGGCGAGCGCCTCCGCGGTCCAGCTCTGCCAATATGCCAACATGCCGGGCCGCGAGAAGCCGGCCAGGCCCGTGTACGCGTCCCGGGCCACCCTCACCTCGAGCGTCTCGGGGTCGAGCTCGGAGGTATCGATGTCCAGCGCCTCGGTGATGGTCGCCGGGTCCGGTTCGTCGATGACGCACACGCACTTCGCGCCGTCCCCCAGTCCCGCCCGCACGAATGCGCCGACCATCGCGTTCCGTTCCGCTCTGCCGCGAAAGAGGCCGCAGATGTGCGTGCCCGTCGAGACCGACATCCCCGCCAGCCCGAGACCTACGTTCCCATGCATGCCGATCCCCTTCGGAGAGGCCGCGAATGCCCTTCATCGTGGCACGGATCGGGGGGATGCGCGGGGCACCGGACCCCTGCCAGCGTGCCGCCTCGCCGCTCGCCGACAACAAGATTTGTCTTGACAATGATTCTTGTCGGTGGGACGGTTGTGCCCGGTAACGCTCCCCGACCAGAAGGTGGCAACCATGTTGCTGACCAAGGCTTTCTCGACCAGGCGCGGCCTGGCGGCCGTCATCGTCGCTGCTGGCGTGGCGGGAGCAGTGATGCTCACGCCGCCCGCCGCGGGCGCTTCGGGCGGCGGTGCGGTCGTGTGGACCGACGCCGGACCGGTGCGCGGCACGGTCACCGAAGACAGCAGGACGTTCCAGGGCATTCCGTTCGCGGCGCCACCGGTGGGTGCGTTGCGCTGGCGTCCGCCACAGCCATCCCCGGCATGGACGCAGGTGCGGGACGCCACGAGACCGGGCGACCGCTGCGCGCAGGCGCAGAACATCGGCCCGGCCAGCGAGTCCGAGGACTGCCTCTACCTCAACGTGGCGACGCCGCGCCCCGGCGGCCGTAGCCGGCCGCGACCGGTGATCATGTGGATGCACGGCGGCGGCAACGCCTTCGGCGCCGGCAGCGACGTCGACGCGCGGCGGCTGGCCGTGGGCGGAGACGTCGTGGTGGTGACGGCGAACTACCGGCTCGGCGTGTTCGGGTTCCTCGGGCACCCGCTCCTGCGCGACTCGGGCGCCTTCGGCCTCGAAGACCAGCAGGCGGCACTGCGCTGGATGCGGCGCAACGCCCCGGCCTTCGGCGGCGACCCGGGCAACGTGACGCTGGCCGGGCACTCGGGCGGCGCCTTCGACACCTGCGCCCAGCTCACCTCGCCGTCGGCGCGGGGACTGTTCCACCGGGCCATCATGGAGAGCGGCTCCTGCTCGACCAGCTGGCCGCGCAACGGCGTGAACCCGGGGACCTCCGCCGGCTCACCCTGGCGGCCGCTGGCCGAGGCGGAGGCCGAGGGCACCGCGCTCGCCACCCGGCTCGGCTGCGCGAGCCCGGCGTCGCAAGTGGACTGTCTACGTGGGATTCACGTGTCCCAGCTACTGGCCGCGACCCAGAGCGACGACCTGCCCGCCGTCGCGTTCGGCAACCGGATCCTGCCCGAGCGGCCGGACCAGGCGCTGGCCGCCGGCCGGTTCAGCCGGATCCCGGTGATGTCGGGCACCACCCGCGACGAGCAGCGGCTCGCGACGGCGTTCCTCCCGCAGGCGTTCACCGAGGAGGGCTACCAGCAACTGCTGTCCGACGCCTTCGGCGACAGGGCACCGGAGGTCGCCGAGCGGTACCCGTCGAGCGCATCCGGCTCGTCCGCGGTGGCGTGGGCCGCGGTCGCCACTGACCGGGTGTGGTCGTGCACCCAGCTGACCGCCGACCGCCGGCTCGCGACGCGGACGCCCACCTACGCCTACGAGTTCGCCGACCGCGGGGCGCCGACCCAGTTCCCGTTCCCGCCCGGCCTGCCGCCCGGCGCGTACCACGCCTCGGAGCTGGCGTACCTGTTCGACCTGCCCGGGTTCGTGCCCGCCTTCACCCCGGCCCAGCAGGAGCTCGCGGACCAGCTGATCCGGTACTGGGGCCAGTTCGCGGCCACGGGCGACCCGAACGGTGTCGGCTCACCGACCTGGCCGCGGTTCCGGTCGGCCACCGCGCAGTCGTTGGCCCCCGACGCCATCCGGCAGACCAACTTCGCCGACGAGCACAACTGCGACTTCTGGGCGACGGCTAGCCCGCCTCCCCGGGATTAAAAGTGTGCGTTGCGTCCCAGCGGATAGTGCGGGTATCGAGGTGGATGGTGGTTAGGTGCCGTCACGGTCCCCTGAGGTTCCGGTGGTCGGCGCAGAATTTTCACACGATGATCTACGAGACACGCCTTAACCCGCCCCCGTCCGGCCGCGCACCCCGCGGGCGCGGCCGGACGGATTGGTCGGCTCAGGCGTAGTGGGTCGGCCGTCGCTGGTTCGTGTTGGAGTGGCGGGGGAAATTTCCTGGGTGGAAAGTGTCGAAGCA
>NZ_DASWSJ010000172.1:0-2250 GCF_036402745.1 Actinophytocola sp.
GTCGGTGACCGGCTCGAAGCGCAGGCCCATGCCGGAGTCCTCGGTCTCGCCGAGCAGCCTGCTCATCTCGGTGGCCGCCCACGTCGGGCCGTGCACGCCGTTGGTGACCGAGCGGATCGGCACCTCGGTGACGTCGAAGCCCGGCCAGAGTCCGCGGAACATGTCCCGGCTGACCTCGCCGTGGAGCTTGGACACGCCGTTCGCGCGCTGCGCCAGCCGCAGGCCCATGTGGGCCATGTTGAACAGGCCGGGGTTGTCCTCGGCGCCCAGCGCCAGCACGCGCTGGGTGCTCACGCCCGGCAGCAGCGCCTCGGAGCCGAAGTAGTGCTGCACGAGGTCGACCGGGAAGCGGTCGATGCCCGCGGGCACGGGCGTGTGCGTGGTGAACACGGTGCCCGCGCGGACCGCCGCCAGCGCCTGGTCGAAGTCGAGGCCCTCGGTAGTGATCAGCTCGCGGATGCGCTCGAGGCCGAGGAAGCCCGCGTGGCCCTCGTTGGTGTGGAACACCTCGGGCTTCACGTGGCCGGTCAGGTCGCAGTACGTGCGCACGGCGCGCACGCCGCCGACGCCCGCGAGGATCTCCTGGCGGATGCGGTGGTCCTGGTCGCCGCCGTAGAGGCGGTCCGTGACGCCGCGCAGGTCCTCGTCGTTCTCCTCCACGTCGGAGTCGAGCAGGAGCAGCGGGATGCGTCCGACCTGCGCTTTCCAGATCTTGGCGCGCAGCACGCGGTCGCCGGGCATGGCCACGTGCACCAGGATCGGGGCGCCGCTGGGCTCGGTGAGGAGCTCGAGCGGCAGCGCGCGCGGGTCCAGCACCGGGTAGTGCTCGATCTGCCAGCCGTCGAGCGACAGCGACTGCCGGAAGTAGCCGGAGCGGTACAGCAGGCCCACCGCGATCAGCGGCACGCCGAGGTCGGACGCCGCCTTCAGGTGGTCGCCCGCCAGCACGCCGAGGCCGCCGGAGTAGTTGGGCAGCGCCTCCGTGACGCCGAACTCCATCGAGAAGTAGGCGATGGCGTTCGGCAGCGGCGTCAGGTCGTAGTTGCCGTGCTCGCGCCGTGCCACCACCTCTTCCTGCCGTCGCTGGAACCAGCGGGGCCCCGTGGTGTAGCGCTCGAGGTCGTCGGCCAGCACGCCGGCGTGGGAGAGGAACTGCTCATCTCTGGCGAGCGCCTCCAGCCGATCCGGCGCGACCTCGGACAACAGGCGCAGCGGGTCGCCACCGACCTCGGACCAGACCTGGGGGTCGACGGAGGCGAAGAGATCCTGAGTCGGCGGGTGCCAGGTCCAGCGCAGGTTGGTGGCGAGCGTGCCCAGGGCGGACAACGGCTCCGGGAGGCTGGCTCGGACGGTGAACCGGCGAAGTGCTCGCATGGCGACGGACCTTATCTCCCGGTGGGTGGGAGTCGACAAGAATCCCACCCAAGACTGCAACGGTTTGCAGGATCGGTACCGGGACCGATCAAGAAAGCCGGAAGGCTTGACCAGCGGTTTCCGGTACATCCGAACGGGTCGGCATGGCGCGCGGCATTCGGAGCAGCCGGCCCCGATGATCCCCGCCGGACGGGTGAGTGGCCATGGACACAGGGCCGCGCCGACGCCCGACCCGAAACGCACGGACATCCCGCCGACTCCACGGCGGGAGTCGAGGCGCACCGCGGGACGGGACGACCTAGTCGGCCAGTCGGTCGAGCAGCGCTGCGTCCTCTGCGGGCGCGCCTGTCGCCTCGGCCATGTCCGCAACGTACCGAAACCCGACGGTTTCGGCGCGGCGTGCGGCACCGTGCCACCGAGCTCGGGATGAGCATGGTCCGCGAGCCCGCGAGGTGGACCGCGGCGGCACTCGACATCGGCGCTCAAGGACGCCGTTGATCTTGCGTCACCTGCGCGACACCCGGATCCGGTTGCATCACGATGACGTTCGGCGTGGCGTGCCACGAAGTGCGCGGTACATCGTTGATGATCATGGAAGCTCGTCGAGTGGCCATGGACACATCGCCCGCGCGGGCACAGAGTTGACCGTGCCGGGGTGTGCGGGACGACCGGATTGGGTACGAACAGTCCAAGTACTCCCCGGTGATGACCTGCCACATCGAGCAAGGCAGACTGGACGGGCCCGCGGTTCTGCCGCGCGAACCACGGCGAGAGGGCGTAGCCGATGAGCGGACGACTCGGCATCGACGGCGTCTCCCCTGCGGTCAGCTGCGGCCGGTATCCGGCCAAAGCCGTAGTGGGAGAACACATTCCGGT
>NZ_DASWSJ010000173.1:0-40459 GCF_036402745.1 Actinophytocola sp.
GAATGCCTGGAGCGAGCCGACGCTCGGGGCAGCGCGATGGGCAGCTTCCGGCTGGGGTTCCTGCTTTCCGAGGCCGGTGAGGACGGCGAGCCCGCGTACCGGCGCGCGGTCGACCGCGGCAGCACGTGGGCGGTGTCGAACTTGGCGACGATCCTGTTGCGGCGCGAGGATCACGCGGGCGCGCGGGAGATCTACGAGCACGCCGTCGACGCCGACGATCCGGCGGCGGCCACGGAGGCGCGCCTGCAGATCCGCCGGCTCGACGCGGTGCTCGCCGGCCGCGCCGAGGCGATGCTCGAACAAGCCGCCGCCCTGGGAAACCACCGCGCGGCCCACGACCTGGGCGAGATGCGGTCCACCCGCGGCGACCACGCGGGCGCCCTGAAAGCCTTCCGCCAGGCCGAGACCACCACCGACCCGGACCTCCGCGCCTCGGCGCGGCGCCGGATCACCGACCTCACCGCCCCGTAGCGAGGATCTCGTCGATCACGTGACGGTCGTCCCACGCGGCCGTGTCGACGATCCGTGCGGCTCCTCGATCGCGGCCCGGCGATACGCGTCCCTCGTCGGCAAGCGGCACGCCGCGGCCCGCGGGTGGGCTGCCGGCAGGGTCGATGCGGCGCAGCGCGGTGGCGGCGCCGGGTTCCCCTCGTGCGAACGGCGGCGGGGACGGCCACCGGGAGCGCGGACGCAGGCACGGCGGCCACGGCTGCTCGATGTCCACAGTGGACACGGCGGCGGGGATGCGGGGCAGCCGGACGGCGAGGTCCGCGCCGAGCCGGAACATCGCGTTGTCCGTGCCGGCGGACTCGACCGGGAGACCGGAAGGCCCGCCCACCGCGGGAACCGGGTGCGAGGAGCCGGCGCACGAGTGGGGACGCCGGTGGACCTCGTCGGCGTGCTTGCGGCCGCGGTCACGGGGGGCCCGGAAAGAAGGGCCCCGCGGTGCTGCCAGGTCGGGGGTCCGCCAGCACCGCGGGGTCATCCGGGTCATCGTGGCCCACCACGGTCGTGTTACACCCCGCCGCGGATCCACTGTGGATTTCTCAGCGGAGGTCGTCCGGGTCGACCGGCGCACCGCCGCGGACCAGCTCCTGGATGGGCCCGACGCCGTCGTCCCAGAGGTTGACGTGCATGCCCGCGACGACCCGACCGCCGGCGAGCCAGTAGGCGCGGAAGGCCTGGCCGGCGACGTCCCCGCGGGTGACGACCTCGTCGTAGCCGCCGGGGGCGAACCAGCCGGTGAACTCCATGCCGACGTCGTACTGGTCGGAGAAGAAGTAGGGCAGGTCGTCGTAGGTGACGTCCTGGCCGAGCATGCCCTTGGCCGCGGCGGGGCCGCCGTTGAGCGCGGTGGCCCAGTGCTCGACGCGGATCGGCCTGCCGTAGACCGAGCTCGGGCTGCTCGCGATGTCGCCGGCGGCGTAGATGTCCGGGTCCTCGGTGCGCAGCGAGCTGTCGACGAGGACGCCGTCGTCGACCTTGAGGCCGGCCTCCTCGGCGAGCTCGGTGTTGGGCCGCGCGCCGATCCCGACGATGACCAGGTCCGCGGGGATCTCGCCGTCGTCGGTGAGGACGGCCTCGACCCGCCCGCCGCCGCGGAACCCGGTGACGCCGACACCGAGCCGGAGGTCGACGCCGTGCGCGCGGTGGACGTCGGCGAAGAAGCCGCCCATCTCCGGGCCGAGCGGCACGTGCAGCGGCGTGGACTGCGGCTCGACGACGGTGACCTCGCTGCCCTTCTGCCGGGCCGCGGCGGCGGTCTCGAGCCCGATCCACCCGGCGCCCACGACGACGACCCGGCCGCCGCGGGCGATGTCCTCGCGGAGCTTGTCGGAGTGCGAGAGCCGGCGCAGGTAGTGCACGCCGTCGAGGTTGTTGCCGTCGACCCGCAGCCGCCGCGGCGACGAGCCGGTGGCCAGGAGGAGCTTGGTGTAGGCGAGCCGCTCCCCGCTGTCGAGCTCGACCTCGTGCGCCGCGCGGTCGATCCGGGTGGCCCGGCGCTTGAGGAGCAGCTCCACCGAGTTGTCGGCGTACCACCCCTGCTCGTGGACGAAGACGGTGTCGCGCTCCTGGTCGCCGAGGAGGTAGCCCTTCGACAGGGGTGGCCGCTCGTAGGGCCGGTCCGGCTCGGCGCAGACGAGCACGACCCGCCCGTCGAACCCCTCCTCGCGCAGGGTCTCGGCAGCCTTGGCGCCGGCGAGCCCGCCGCCGACGATGACAAACGTATCGGCCATGTCCGTCACTTGTCCGTTCCCTCGATGTCACGTAACGCCGACTCTAGAAGGCGACCGCTCCTGCCGCTCTGGTCACGTCCGGCACGACTGATCACGTCCGGCACGCCCGGACGGTTCAGTTGGCGGCTGATGCTGACCCTCTGGTCCACGCCGACCGGGCTCGAGTGCTCCATGCGCGGGACACGGCCCTGCCGATGGTCACTGACCGTGGTCGCGGCGGAGTCATGGACATCGTGCGGTGGGCCAATCGGATTATCGGAATTCCCCGCTTGTTCGCCGCCCTCGACGAGTTGCCCGCCGCGCATCGCGGTGCCGGTTCAGGATATTCGGTGCACGTGCGGACGCCCGCGTCATTCGCAATATCAATTGCACGTGCGGGAAGAAGACGAACAGACGAAAATGATACCAATTCCGGCCGGGACAATACAATGGGTCGGCCGGGTAACTCGCCCGGCGGATCCGGCGGTGCGACGAGGCGTCCTCGAGGAGCGGGAAACCGCTGAAATCGGACTCCCGGGCGGTGCCGTCGGGAGGATATTCCGCGGCCGCGCGGACCGATCGGGCGCGCCAGTTGCGCTTCGGTGGGCCTCGGCGCGGCCGGCCACGCGGAGGGCGTCAGGCGGCCAGCAGGCGGCGCTGCCACGCCCGCGGCGATGAGCACGGCTCGACACCGACCGTCACATCGACCTGTCGGTGCGTGCCTACGTACATCCGTCAGTTGACCGATGTCTCAGGGTGTCGAGGGGTCAAGAGTTGCTGAGGTCCGACATTGATGAACGAATACGGTTCGTGGGGTGAAGATGCGGTGACCGCTCCGGACTGGCATGACGAGCTGGTGCTCGTAGCCGAGCTGGCCAGCGTCAACAACCAGATTGCCCGGTTCGTACTTCGGCTCCTCGACGCGGATGCCGGACGAAAGGAGCAAGTAGCCGCGGCGGACGAGAGCCACCTGGGTGGCCGCCTTGTCGACCTGGGCTACGCACTGCAGAATCGAGCAGTGCACCGAGACGCGGGCCGGGACGACGATGCAGCCAACATCGTCGACCCGGACCCGCGACCTCGGCCGCTCCCGCTGGAGGGACTCTTGAACCGCGCCAGATGTGTCAACCATTGAGCGGTCCATTTGTCCGGTCAGTTATATGTCATCCCCGGGGTGACGCCGTTGTACGTCATCCCGGGGGTGTCGACCGCTGCGGCCACACCTACGGCCGCAAACGTCGCCAGTACCGCGAGAACGAACGCCACTACCATTCGCGAGATTCGCATCCCTGCCTCCCGACTTTTCACAACAGAGGAATGGACAATCTGACTGGCAGGCATGCCTTGGTGGAAATTTTGGGTAGGAGAGGCGCCCCAACTTATTGGTTCCAAGAAAACTATCGCATGCCGTTGAGAATTACGTGATAACCGAATGCTAACGACCGGCTAACGACATGCACCTGTGTGTCAGATGACGCGGAACGCCCGAACGTGTCCCTCTAGGCATTACCGCCCGGATGGCCGATGTTCACGGCCACGCCAGGTCATAGTGTCGAACCATGCCGGGTGATGCTTGTGCGCTCGTTGGACGGGACGCCGAACTCGCCCGACTCGTAGCTTGGACCGACGACCTCGTCGAGGGAACCGGACAAGCGGTGTTGATCGAGGGCGAACCCGGCATCGGCAAGTCGTCCCTTGCCCGGGCCGCAACGCTTGCCGCCGAGCAGCGCGGGTTCCAAGTCTATCTGGCCGAAGGCGACGAGCTGGGCCAGGAGCTCCCCCTGCAGCCACTGCTCGATGCGTTGCTGGCAAAGGAATCCGCCGGCGAGCGGCGGCTCGCGACCATCCTTCGCCTGCTTCGGGGGGAACTCACCGGCGCCGCCGACCCGATCGTCGCCGCCGCCGAGCAGATGCTCACGCTGATGGCGGAGCTGTGCAGCGCCGCACCCACCGTCCTCGTCGTCGACGATCTGCAATGGGCCGACCAGGCCACCATCGGGGTCTGGGAATGGCTTGCCCGTTCCGTCGATCGCTCGGCCCTGCTGCTGATCGGGGTTGTCCGGCCGGTGCCCCAGCGTGACGAGCTACTCGCGGTGCGGCGGGTGGTCGGCGAGGGCAGGATCATCCGGCTCGGTGGGCTGCCGGCCCCGGCTGTGGCCGATCTCGTCACCGAGATCTCCGACGGCAAGCCCGGCGAGGACCTGCTCCGGCTCGCCGACGACGCCGCGGGCAACCCGCTCTACCTCACCGAGCTCATGGACGCGCTCGTCCGCTCGCAGCGCCTGAAGGTCACCGACGCCGGGGTCGTGGAGGTGACCAGCGGTCCGGTGCCGAACTCGCTGGTGGCCGCGATCGCGCACAGGCTCGACTTCCTCCCCAAGGAGGTCCGCTCGGTCCTGCAGGCCGCGGCACTGCTGGGCGTGGACTTTCTCGTCTCCGACCTCGCGATCGTTCTGGACTGCCGGATTCCCGAGCTCGTTCCCGCCATCGAGGAGGCCCGCACCGCGGGGGTTCTCAGGGACGCGCGGGAGCGGCTCGCGTTCCGGCACCCGTTGATCCGTACCGCGCTGTACGACGACATCGCCGCGGCGATCCGCCCGGCCTGGCACGCGGACGCGGCGAAGGCACTCGCCAAGGCGGGCGCACCGATTCAGCGAGTCGCCCGGCAGCTGCTGCAGGCGATCAGCGTGCCCGGCGCCGGCCCGTTGGACGACACGCTGCTGACCTGGCTGGCCGACGCCGCGCCGACGCTCGTCGCGCAGGCCCCGAAGACCGCGATCGAGCTGCTGCGTCAGGCGTCCCGCCGGTGCCCCGCCACCACCGCCCGCGGCGCGGTGCTCGCCAGCCGGCTTGCCGACGCCCTCTACCGGGCCGGCGACTGCGCCGACGCCGAGCGGGTCGCCACCCGGGCCATGTCCGTGGTCACCAACTCCGACCTGCTCGTCGACCTGCACTGGACGGTGACCCAGTGCCGGGCGCTGGAAGGAAAGTCGGACGAGTCCCTCGAGTCGTTGGCCGAGACGCTCGCCATGCCGGATATCTCCGCGCAGCAGCGGGCGCGGTTGCTGGTGCTACGGGCGCGGGTGCACCGGGACCTCGGTGAGGTGATCGTCGCCGGGGACGTCGCCACCGAAGCACTTGCCACGGCCGAGCGGGCGGGCGACCGCTGGGCACTCGGCTGGTCCCTGCACGTGTTGATCATTGTGTCGATGATGCGCGGTGACATGGCCGCCGCGCTGCCCCTGTTCAACCGGGCGCTCGATGTCGTGGCCGACGACACCGCGCTCACCGATCTCGCGCTGTTGTTGCAGGTCAACCAGGCTGTGGCGCTCGGCGACCTCGACCGGTACAAGGAGGCGCTGCACGCCGCCGAGCGGGTGCGTGACCTCGCGGACAACACCGGCAGCCTCGTGCGGCTCGCGCAGGCGCAGAGTGCGCTGGGCACGCTCCTGTTCGAGGTCGGCCGGTGGGACGACGCGCAGGCCGAGGTCGAGAACCTGTCGGACGACTTCAAGGATCCGAGCGTGACGTGTTGCGACCGCGGGGTCGCCGCGACGATCGCGTTCCACCGGGGCGATCCGGACACGGCGCGGCAGCATCTGAGCCTCGCGGCGCCGAGTGCGGAGAAGATCGGGAACCGCGTCGTGGCGTCGTTGGCGCTCGCGCGGAGCCTGGATCACGAGATCTCCGACGAGCCGGCCGAGGCGCTCGCGGTGCTCACCGCCGGTGTCACGAGCCACGCGGAGGAGCTCGACGAGATGGAGGACCTGCTGCCCGAGGCCGCGCGGCTGGCGGCGCAGACCGGCACCGCGGACGCGGCGGCCGACATCGCCACGCAGGCCGCCACCCTCGCGCGACGGTCCCAGGTGCCGCACCGGCTGGCGGCGGCCGCGTACTGCCGCGGGCTGCTGGACGGCGACCCCGCCCTGCTGCAGGACGCGGCCGAGCGCTACGACGACGCGGGCCGTCCCCTGCTGCGCGCGAAGGCACTGGAAGCGGCCGCCATCGGCTACGCCACCCGGGGCGATCGTGGCTCCGCCCGCAAGGCGTTCACCCGGGCGGACGACCTGTACGACGGCCTGGGCGCGAACTGGGACCTGGCGCACCTGCGCGCACAGCTCCGCCGCCACGGCATCCGCCGCGGTCCCCGCTCGAAGCACCGCCAGGACCGCACCGGCTGGAACAGCCTCACCCCCACGGAGACGAAGGTCGCCGGCATGGTCGCGGCGGGGCTGCCGAACCGCCAGATCGCGGAGCACCTGGTCCTGTCACCGCGGACGGTCGGCACGCACGTCTCCCACATCCTGGCGAAGCTGAGCGTCCGCTCCCGCATCGACATAGCAAGAGAAGCCGCCGAACACGACAAGATCCCGACCTGACCGTCGGCGCCGCCCCGCCACCCGCCCGGGTCCTGGCGCCAACGGCGGCACTTCCGCCAGAGCGCCGGATCGGCTCGACGAGCGCGCCGAACGGGTCCGCGGCGGAGCCGGTCATCGCGGCCGGCTCCGGTCCTTACCGGCCGCTCACGGGCCTGCGACCCGGCCGACCAGGGTGTCGCCGACCGTCGTGACCAGGTCCTCGATCGCGGTGCCGTCCATCGTCGGCGGCTGCAGCACCAGGCGGTGCACGCCGAGGTCGGCGTAGCGGCGGACCGTGTCGGCGTCCGGGGTGCCGGGTGGGGTGATCGTGACCTCCAGCTCGCCGAGCGCGGCCGGGCGCTCGTGGCGGGCGGCGGTCTCGCGCAGCGCGGCGAGCGACGCGGCCGTGCGCTCGAGGTCCAGATCCCAGCCGTACCAACCGTTTCCGGACCGGACCGCGCGGCGGTAGGCCTGCGGCGCGTGGCCGCCGACGATGATCGGCGGGTGCGGGCGCTGCGCCGGCCGCGGCCGCTGCTGCACGCCGGCGAACGAGACGAACTGCCCCGTGAACGACGGCACCGGCTCGTCCCACAGCGCACGCATCGCCGCCAGGTACTCGTCCGTGCGCGCCGCCCGGTCGGCGAGCGAGGCGCCGAGCGCGGTGAGCTCCGGCTCGACGTAGCCGACACCGATGCCGACGGTCAGCCGGCCGCGCGACAGGACGTCGATCGACGACAGCTGCTTGGCCAGCAGCACCGGCTGGCGCTGCGGCAGCACGAGCACGCCGAACCCCAGCCCGATCCGCGTGGTGACCGCGGCGAGGTGGGCGAGCGTGACGACGGCCTCCAGGCGTGGCTGGTCGGCCGGATCGCCGTCCTCGCCGACCGGCAACGCGATGTGGTCGCCGACCCAGAGCGCGTCGAAGCCGGCCTCCTCGGCCAGCCGGGCGCGGCGGACGAGCGTGTCCGGATCCGCGCTGCTTCCCCTGTGCAGTCCGTACAGTGCGAGCTTCATGACGTGCAGTCAACACCGTGCGGCACACTTCGGGTCAACCCGCTTGACGGTGGTGAACCTGCCCGGTGCCCAGTCCACGGCACCGCCACCACCGAGCACGTTGTCGCCTCGATCTGTTGCGCCGCAAGCCATCCGGGCAGCCCGGTGACCACCCAGCCGCACCCGAGGTGAGCCGACGCCAGGCCGCCGCGATCCCGTTCCCTGGCCGTGAGCGGGATCGTGGCGGCGCGACCCCCGAAGTGAGTCAGTTCAGGTACTTCGGGTCCGGGGGTGGTACGGGCTGGTCCGGCTTGCCGGCCAGGATCGTGGACATCGCGGTGAAGTACGGGGGTGCGGCCACCGTCCCGCCGAAGGCGCCGTTGCCGCAGGTGCCCAGGTGGACCGGGGGGCCCGGGCACAGCTCGCGCGGGTTGGGGCCGTCGGCGAAGACGAGGGAGGAGACCGCGTAGCCGTCGGTGCCGCCGACGAACGCGACCGACTCGCTGTTCTGGGTCGTGCCGGTCTTGCCGATGCCCGGGCGGGTCCAGCCGGCCGCGGACGCGGAGGCGGCCGTCGTCCCGCTGGTGGTGTCCTGGCTCAGGCCCGCCATCAGCGTGTCGGCCAAGCCCTGGGGCACCGCCTGCTCGCACGGGGCCGACGCCACGTCGACCGGGTGGCCGAAGCGGTCGACCACCGACAGGATCGGGTTCGGCGGGCACCACGTGCCGCCGCTCATCAGCGTGGCCGACACGTTCGCCAGCTCCAGCGGACTGACCGGACTGTTGCCCAGCGTGAACGACGGCTTGTCCTGGAAGTACGTCGACTGCGGCTGGTTGCGCTGCGGGTCCTGCGACTTGGCGTCCGGCGCGCTGCCCGCGTCGTTGGTGCGCAACGTGGTCCGCAGGCCGAGCCGGTTGGCCATGTCCAGCACCGCCCGCATGCCGACCTGGGTCTCGAGCCCGACGAACGCGGTGTTCGGCGACGTGGCGAGGCCGTCGGCGAGGGTGATCGGGTCGGGGTAGCTCCCGTCGTTGTGCACCGGGTAGCAGGCCCGGCCGGGCAGGTTGAAGCAGCCGGTCGACGGGTTGGGCAGCGGCGTGTTGAGCCCGGCCTTGCCCGACTCGAGCGCGGCGCCGGCGGTGAAGATCTTGAACACCGACCCCGCGCCGAACGGGTCACTGACGTCGGCGACCAGGTTGCTGGTGGTCTGCCCGCGCGAGATGTCCGTGCCCACGTTGCGGTTGGCGACCATCGCCAGCACCTGGTGCGACGTGGTGCCCGGCGCGACGATGGCCATCGTGTTGGCGACGCCGTCCTGGGTGGTGGGCACGTTGGCCTCGACCGCGCTCTTGGCCGCGGCACTCGCCGCCGGGTCCATCGTGGTGCGGATGGTCAGGCCGCCGCTGCCGAGCCGGTCGGCGCTGAGACCGGCGGAACGCAGGTAGCTCAACGCGTACTGGCACAGGAAACCGGCATTCGGCGCGGCACCGGCACACGTGCTCGACGGCACGGCCGGGCCGTTCGGCAGCACGCCGAGCGGCGCCTTGCGCGCGGCGTCCGCGGTGGGGCCGTCGATGGCGTGCGTGGTGACCATCGCGCCGAGCACGATGTTGCGACGGGTGAGCGCCGCCTGCGGGTGCGCGTAGGGGTCGTAGATGGTCGGGTTGTTGAGCATGCCGGCGAGCAGCGCGGCCTGGGGCAGCGTGAGCTTGTCGGCGCTGGTGCCGAAGTACGCGTGCGCGGCCGCGGCGACGCCGTAGATGCGGCCGGTGAACTCGACGACGTTGAGGTAGCCGGCAAGGATGTCGGCCTTGCTCATCTGCTGGTCGAGCTGGATCGCCGAGCGGGCCTCGCGGATCTTGCGGGTGAGCGTGTTGGCGCGGTCGCCGGCCTGCGCGGTGGGGTTGTTCCGGTTGACGACGTTGATGAGGTAGTTCTTGACGAACTGCTGGGTGATCGTGGAGCCGCCCTCGGTGGCGCCGCCCGAGACGTCGTTGATCAGCGCGCGGAGCACGGCGGTGGGGTCGACGCCGTGCTCGGAGTAGAACCGGCGGTCCTCGATGGACACCGCGGCGGCCTTCATCACCGGCGCGATCTGGTCGGCCGTGACCGGTAACCGGTACTGGTCGAACACGGTGGCGATCGGCGTGCCGTTGCGGTCGGTGAGCGTGGTGACCATGGGCACGTCGCCGGCCACGGACGCCGGCGTGATCTGCGCCGCGGACGCGGCCACCTGTGCCGCCACCGCACCGCCACCGAGGACGAACGGCGACACCAGCGCCGCGAGGAGCACGCCCGCGAGCATGCAGGCGCCCCCGAGCCGAACGAGCTTGCGCATGTCTCCCCTCCCGCGCCCACGATCCGCCGCGAACCTGAGGAGAAACTGTGAGGCTGCTGAGGAATCCTGATCAGTACAGTGGCGCGATGGGTGTAGCGCTGGTGACCGGGGCGGGTCGCGGGCTGGGGGCGGGCATCGCGCGCCTGCTGGCCGCGCGCGGCTGGACCGTGGCGGTGAACGACCTGCCGGGCCGCATGTCCGACGTGCTGTCGAGGATCACCGAGGAGGGCGGGACCGCGCTGGCCGCGCCGGCCGACGTCACCGCCGAGGACGAGGTGCGTGCCCTGGTCGAGGAGGTGGGCCCGGTCGACGTCCTGGTCGCGAACGCCACGGGCCCGCAGCCCGTGGTGGAGCTGGCGAAGCTCACCTGGCGCACGCACCTCGACCAGCTGGAGTTCTTCGTGAAGAGCCCCACGCTGCTGGCCCAGGCCGTGCTGCCCGGGATGAAGGAGCGCGGCCGCGGCCGGATCGTCCACATCGGATCGGACATGCCCGACCGGGCGCTGCCGGGCTGGTCCGCGTACTCGGCGGGCAAGGCGGCGCTGGCGGCGCTCACCCGGGTGTGGGCCCGCGAGCTGGGCCAGCACGGCATCACGGTGAACCTGGTGGCCCCGGGCTGGATCCCGGTGGAACGGCACGCCGACACCCCGGCGGACGAACAGGACGCATACGTCGCCGACGTCCCCTTGGGACGAATCGGCACCCCGGCCGACATCGCGTCGACCGTCGCCTTCCTGGCCTCCGACGACGCCGCCTTCGTCACCGGCCAGTGCCTCACGGTCAACGGCGGCCACACCTATCCCCGCTGAGCGTGCGGTCGGCCGTCCGATGCGGTGATCAGGAGCCGGCGGGACGTCCCCACCCGGCTACTCGACGCCGGGTTCACCTTCCGGTTCCCCACCTGGCCCGAAGCCGCCCGCGAGCTGACCCACCGCCGCCCAGGCCGGAGCGGACAGTAGCTCGCGGGACCGGGTGAACAGGGCGTGCAGGTCCGCGCCGTAGCGGGCGGCCAGGTCGGCGTTGTGCGCCAGCACGTCCAGCTCGTTCGCCGCGGTGATCTCCATGAACGCGCACAGCTCCGGGTCCGCGGGCACCGACGAGCGGCCGGTGAACCGGTCCCGGAAGACCACCCGGCCGGAGCCGAGCTGCGGGTACACGTACCCGCGGTCGCAGCTCGCGTACAGGTAGACCAGGGCCTCGGCCCGCTCGCCGATCAGCGCGGCGAGCTCCTCGCGCTGGGTCACGGCCAGCAACGAGGAGCCGAAGCCGTCGGTGCCGTAGGTGGCGTGGCACAGCCCCGCGGCCGCCACGTCGGGATCCGCGCCCCACCCGTCCAGCACCCGGGCGACCCGCTGCAGGTGTGCCAGCAGCGTGCCGCCCGGGTGCTCGATCGAGCCGGCCCCGTGGGAGCGCAGGAACTCCTCGGCCGGTGCCATGTCAGCCGGCGGCGGCGAACTGGGCGGAGTAGAGCCGGAAGTACGCACCGCGCCGCTCGAGCAGCTCGTCGTGCGTGCCCTGCTCCACGATCTGCCCCGACTCCATCACGAGGATGAGGTCGGCGTCGCGGATCGTCGAGAGGCGGTGCGCGATGACGAAGCTGGTCCGCGACGAGCGCAGCGCGGCCATCGCGTGCTGCACCAGCGACTCGGTCCGCGTGTCGACCGAGCTCGTCGCCTCGTCCAGGATCAGCAGCGACGGGCTCGCGAGGAACGCCCGGGCGATCGTCAGCAGCTGCTTCTCACCGGCGCTGACGTTGGTGCCCTCCTCGTCGATCACCGTGTCGTAGCCGTCGGGCAGCGTGCGCACGAACCGGTCCACGAACGTGGCCTTCGCCGCCTCGATGATCTCCTCCTCGGTGGCGGCCGGCTTGCCGTAGGCGATGTTGGCCCGGATCGTGCCGCCGAACAGCCACGTGTCCTGCAGCACCATGCCCACCTGCGACCGCAGGTCCTCGCGCCGCAGCCGGGTGATGTCCACGCCGTCGAGCGTGATCCGGCCCGCGTCCAGCTCGTAAAACCGCATGATCAGGTTGACCAGCGTCGTCTTCCCCGCCCCGGTCGGCCCGACGATCGCGACCGTCTGCCCCGGCTCGGCGACCAGCGACAGGTTCTCGATCAGCGGCTGCTCCGGCCGGTAGGAGAACGAGACGTTCTCGAACTCGACCCGGCCCCGCCGCTCCGCCGGCAGCGACGCGTCCGCCGGGTCCGCCGACTGCTCCTCGGCGTCCAGCAGCTCGAACACCCGCTCCGCCGACGCCACCCCGGACTGCATCAGGTTCGCCATCGACGCCACCTGGGTCAGCGGCTGGGTGAACTGCCGCGAGTACTGGATGAACGCCTGCACCTCGCCCAGGCTCATCGCGCCCGAGGTGATCCGCAGGCCGCCGACCACGGCGACCACGACGTAGCTGAGGTTGGACAGGAACATCATCGCCGGCATGATCAGCCCGGAGATGAACTGCGCGCCCTGCGCAGAGCCGAACAGCTCCTCGTTGCGGCGGCGGAACTCCTCCTCGGACTCCTTCTGCCGCCCGAAGACCTTCACCAGCTGGTGCCCGGTGAACGACTCCTCGATGTGCGCGTTGAGCGCGCCGGTCTGCTTCCACTGCGCGACGAACTTCTTCTGCGCACGCTTGCCGATCTGCCCGGTGAGGATCACCGACAGCGGGATGACGGCCAGCGCGATGAGCGCCAGCAGCGGCGAGATCGTCACCATCATCACCAGCACGCCGACGACGGTGAGCAGCGAGGTGAGCAGCTGGCTCAGCGTCTGCTGCAACGTCGTGGAGATGTTGTCGATGTCGTTGGTGACGCGGGAGAGCAGCTCGCCGCGCGGCTGGCCGTCGAAGTACCGCAACGGAAGCCGGTGCAGCTTGGCCTCGACGTCCTCGCGCAGCCGGTAGACCACGCGCTGCACCACGCCGTTGAGCAGCCGCCCCTGGACCCAGCCGAACACCGAGGACGCCAGGTACAGCCCCAGCACCCAGGTGAGCACGCCGGCGAGCGCGCCGAAGTCGATGCCGGCGCCCGGGATGTGGCGCATCCGCGCGATGACGCCGTTGAAGATGATGTCGGTGGCGTGCCCGAGGATCTTCGGCCCCGCCACGGCGAACGCCACGCTGGTGACGCCGAGCGCGACGACGAACGCGAACGGGAACCGCTCTGGCTGCAGCCGGCCGGCCAGCCGCTTGGCCGACGGCCCGAAGTCCTTCGCCTTCTCGACGGGCATGCCCATGCCGGGCATACCCCGGCCGCCCATGGGCGGACGCGGCCTCGCCTGGGTCGTGGTACTCATGCGACCTGCTCCGGGGTGAGCTGGGACTCGACGATCTCGACGTAGGTCGGGCACGTGCCGAGCAGTTGGCGGTGGGTTCCGACGCCGACGATGGATCCGTTCTCCAGCACGATGATCTGGTCGGCGTCGAGGATGGTGGTGACCCGCTGCGCGACGACGACGACCGCCGCCTGCTCGGTGTGCGGGCGCAGCGCCGCGCGCAGCCGGGCGTCGGTGGCGACGTCGAGCGCGGAGAACGCGTCGTCAAACAGGTAGATCTCGGGCCGGCGGACCAGTGCCCGCGCGATGGACAGCCGCTGGCGTTGCCCGCCGGAGACGTTGGTGCCGCCCTGCGCGATCGGCGCCTCGAGCCCACCGGGCATCTCCTCGACGAAGTCGCGGGCCTGCGCGATCTCCAGGGCCTCCCACAGCTCGTCGTCGGTGGCGTCGGGGTTGCCGTAGCGCAGGTTGCTCGCGACGGTGCCGGTGAACAGGTAGGCCCGCTGCGGCACGAGGCCGATCCGGGTGCACAGCATGTCGGGGTCGAGCTCACGCACGTCGACGCCGTCGACGAGCACGCCGCCGCCGGTGACGTCGATCAGCCGCGGGATCAGGGAGAGCAGCGTGGACTTGCCCGCGCCGGTGCTGCCCACGATCGCGGTCATCCTGCCAGGCTCGGCCCGGAAGGAGACGTCCCGCAGCACCGGGTCGGCCGCGCCGGGGTAGCGGAACTCGACGTCGCGCAGCTCGAGCTCCGCGTGCCCGGTGACCTCGCGCACCGGCACCTTCGGCGGGACCACCGAGGACTCGGTGTCGAGCACCTCGTTGATCCGCTCGGCGCAGACGGCCGCGCGCGGGATCATTATCGAGATGAACGTGGCCATCATCACCGACATGAGAATCTGCAGCAGGTAGTTCAGGAACGCGGTGAGCGCGCCGATCTGCATCGCACCGGTTTCGACGCGGTGCGCGCCGAACCACAGCACGGCGATGCTGGACGCGTTGAGGATGAGCATCACGGTCGGGTACATCAGCGCCTGCAGCCGGCCGACGCGCAGCGCGGTGTCGGTGAGCGCGCCGTTGGCGTCGGCGAACCGGCGGCTCTCCGCGGGCTCGCGGACGAACGCGCGGACGACCCGGATGCCGGAGAGCTGCTCGCGCAGCACGCGGTTGACGTCGTCGATGCGGTCCTGCATCTTGCGGAACTGCGGGACCATGCGGGTGACGATGAGGCCGATGGAGATGATCAGCACCGGCACGCAGACCAGGAGCAGCCAGGACAGGCCGACGTCCTCCCGCAGTGCCATCACGACGCCGGCGACGCACATGATGGGCGCGGTGACGAACATGGTGCAGACCATCACGACCAGCAGCTGGACCTGCTGCACGTCGTTGGTGGTGCGGGTGATCAGCGACGGCGGGCCGAACCCGGCGACCTCGCGGGCGGAGAACTCGCCCACCCGGTGGAAGATCGCGGACCGCACGTCCCGGCCGAACGCCATCGCGCAGCGGGCGCCGAAGTAGACGGCGATGATGGAGCAGACGATCTGGACCAAGGTGACGGTGAGCATCCAACCGCCGGTGGACATGATGTAGCCGGTGTCCCCGGTGGAGATGCCGCGGTCGATGATGTCGGCGTTGAGGCTCGGCAGGTACAGCGAGGCGATCGTGCCGATCAGCTGCATGACGAGCACGGCGGTCAGTTCGCGGCGGTACGGCCGCAGGTAGGTGATGAGCAAGCGGCTGAGCAAAGTTCCCCCGTATGGAAACGATCCGTATCTAACATGGATAAGGTACGCTGCCCCCTACAAGAAACGCAACGTATCTTAAGAGGCCGGGTGACAGAGACGAGGTCCCGCCGCCGAGGCGCGGAGCTGGAGCACGCCATTCTGGACGCTGCGTGGGCGGAACTCAACGAAGTTGGCTACGCGGGCCTCACGATCGAGGCGGTCGCGGCCCGGGCCGGCACGAGCAAGCCCGTGATCTACCGGCGCTGGCCCGGCCGGGCGGAGCTGGTGCTCGCCGCGTGGGGCCGCCAGCGCCCGACACCGCAGGTGACGCCCGACACCGGTGCCCTGCGGACGGACCTCATCGCGCTCTTCACCCGCATCGCCCGCCGCGCGAACACCGTCATGACCGAGATGATCGCCGGCGTGATGGGTGAGGCGTTCCGGCACCCGGAGGTCGCCGCCCTGCTGCGGGAGCGGCTGAAGACCGCACCGCTGTCGGGCGTGGTGGGCACGATCGTCGACCGCGCGGTCGAGCGGGGCGAACTGCGGCCGGTGGACATGTCCGTGCGCGCCACCCGCCTGCCCCTGGACCTGGTCCGCGGCGAGTCGATCTTCACCGGCACGGCGGTCAGCGACGAGACGATCGCCGACCTCGTCGACAACGTCTACCTACCCCTGCTCCGCGGCCTGGCGGTCGACCGCCCTTAAGGCCTGTCTCGTAGATCATCGTGCGAAGTCCCGCGCCGACCACCGGAACCTCAGGGGACCGTGACGACACCCAACCACCACCCACCCCGATACCCACACCATTCGCCGGAACGCAACGCACACTTTAAATCCCGGGGAGGCGGACTAGGGCGGTGGCGAGCATCGGCTTCATCGTGCGGCTGAACTCCAGGTTCACGTGGTTCGCGTCGTAGTAGACGACCACGTTGCCCACCACCGCGTAGCAGTGGCGCCTGTCGCAGAAGTAGTTCGTCATGTCTACAAAGGACACGGCCGGGTTGCGGCTCGTCCGGGCGACCTCGGACAGGGGGTCCGGGGGTTGGGCCACCTTCCGGTCCACCGCGCACGCCTTCGGGTCGCCCGGGTTCAGGGTCACGCAGTCGCGGGCGCGGACCTCGCCGTTGAGCGGCGGGTCGGACACGACCACGACCCGAGCCCCCGCGTCGGTCCACCGCGCCCAGTACGGCTCGAGGCCGTCGCGGTACTGCTCGGTCTGGGTCCGTCCAGTGCCGTCGTCGGCGAACTCCTCGCGCGCGTAGAACGACACGAGCACGGCGGCCGGCTGGTCCTCGGCGATCACGTTGGCCATCCGGGCGTTCCAGTCCGTGCAGGCCTTCGTGCTCGACGCGGGCGCGGGGCCGTGATAGCCGGTGTAGGCGATGTCGGCGAACGGGCAGCCGCCGAGCACGGCGATCTTCAGCTTCCACTTGCGCTCGCGCGCGAGGTCGAACACCGGGCCCTGCCACTGCTGGGCATGCGAGTCACCGATGAGCCACACCACCTGCGCATCCGGCGCGCCGCCGCTGAAGTCGCACAGCGAGCTGGTCTGCTTGTCGCCCACCTTGTACTGGTCGAGCATCGTGCACTCGGGGCTCAGGTGCCAGTACTCGTTGGCCGGGCCCATCTCGACGATCTGCGCGGGGCCGAGCGGGTCCCGGCAGCCGTACTCGGCCACCATCGCCCCGGCGCCGCGGCACGACCCCGCCGCGCGAGCCGCCGCCAGCGCGTCCCGCTCGGCCTGGGCGACGTGCCGGCCGTAGGTCCAGTTCAGCCCGTACGCCACCGCGCTGACCGCGACGAGCCCGGCGACCATGGCGGTGAACGTGAGCACGGTGCTGCGAGTCAGCGGCTTCCACGACATGCCGCGGTCCTCGACCACCACCTTCGACAGGAACGCCAGCACGACCGACGCGCCGAGGACGGCCAGCAGGTACGGCGTGGTCATCTGGCCGGCGCTCAGCAGCTCGCTCAGCGCGAACGGGGCGAGGATGATCAGCGGCCAGTGCCACAGGTACAGCGAGTAGCTGATGTTGCCGAGGAACTGCACCGGCCGGGACGCGGTGACCGCCGTGTGCCACTGCCGGCCCGGTCCGGACGCGATGACGAGCGCGGTGCCCACCGTCGGGACGAGGGCGAGGAAGCCGGGGAACGGCGTGTGGTGGTCGTACATGATCGCCGACCCGATGATCATGGCGAAGCCGGCGAACGAGGCGATCCCCGCGGCGACCCGCGGGAGCGCGAGCCGCGACCCGGCCAGCGCGACGAGCGCACCGAGAGCGAACTCCCACACCCGAACGGGAGTGACGAAGTAGGCCTCATTGGGTGACGCCTGCGTGAAGTACACACTGAACGCGAGCGACGCGGCGCCGACGACCGCGATCCCGACGACCTGCGCCCGCCGCCGCCGGATGACGAACAGCAGGAGCAGCAGCAACGGCCAGAAGAGGTAGAACTGCTCCTCCACCGAGAGCGACCAGTAGTGCTGCACGGGACTGGCGGCCGCGTCGGCGGCGGAGTAGTCCACGGACTTGGCGGCGAGCAGCCAGTTCTCCCAGTACAGCCCGCTGGCGAACGCCTCCTGCGCGGTGGCCGCCCAGCGTGGGTAGGGCAGCAGCAGGTAGGCCGCGACGAGGGTGAACCCGAGCACGAGGAAGGCCGCGGGGAGCAGCCGGCGGATGCGGCGCGCGTAGAACCGGCCGAGCCGGACCCGCCCGGTGCTGACGATCTCCCGGTCGAGGTGCGAGCTGATCAGGAACCCGGAGATGACGAAGAAGACGTCGACGCCGACGTACCCGCCGGTGAGCCAGCCGGGCCAGAGATGGTTGAGCACCACCGCAAGCACGGCGACGGCGCGCAGCGCCTGCACGTCGGTCCGGAACCCCCGGGACGGGGCCGCCCCCTCAGCCGCCGAGGCGACAGACCCACGTCGCTTCTCGATGACCATGTCCACCTTGCCGACCCCCACGTATCACCCGAGTGGCGTACCCCCGACCGGGCACCATACCTGACCAGATCGAGCACCCGAGAACGCACCAGGGACGTGCACGTCTGCCCGTGGCCGCCGCGTCATCGGCCGCCACGCCAGGCACCGGACGGGTGCGTCACTCAGGTCGCGCGGTGAAGGTGTTGAGGAACGAGGTCCATCCGGCCGACGGCAAGCCCGCACCTCGCGCAGACGTTGCGGGGCAAGGGAACCGACGTCCGGACCGTCGACGTGCCGTGCGGTCACCTCGTCGCCGAGGAGCAGCCGGACGTGGTGGTGCGGGCGGTGACGGACCTGATCGGCCAGGGCCGACACCGGCCGGCCGGGCGCTGGGGGCCCGGCCGGCCGGTGACCCCGGTCAGCCGCGCAAGCGGGCCAGCGCCGCGTAGCTCTCCGCGGCGTATTCCAGGGACTGCGCGGGGTGCGCGGCGTCGCCTGGGGCGTTGTCCTGTTCGTACATCGGGTTGTGGTAGCCCCGGGCACCCATGTTCTTGAAGAAGTGCTGGTAGTCGATGTCGCCCTCGCCGAAGGGCACCATGTCGTAGCCGTCGGGGGTGGCCGTGTTCGAGTCGCCGTCCTTCGCGTGGAAGAGCGGGAAGCGCTTCGTCTGCTTCTGCACCACGGCCAGCGGGTTGAAGATGTCGGTCTGCACCGAGCCGTCGGGCGCGGTGTAGGTCTTGTGCCGGTACTGCGCGACGTGCGCCCAGTAGATGTCCATCTCCAGCCACACCGTCTTCGGGTCGCTGATCTTCAGGAAGTACTCGAGCTTGCGGATGCCCGACGACCGGGTCGGCCGGCCCTGCGCGTCCAGCGGGCCACTGTCGAGCAGGAAGTCGTACGCGTCGTGGTGGTTGTGGGTGTAGAGCTTGATCCCCTCACCCGCGGCGATCGTGCCCATCGCGTTCCACTTGTCCGCGGCGACGTCCCAGTCGGCCTTGTACGGGCTGCCCGTCGGGTCGCCGCCGGTGCCCATGTGGCCCATGCCGAGGATGTTCGCGATCTCCAGCTGGCGCTTGAACTCGTCGCGGTCGGGGGTGCTCAGCGGCCACGACGGCGGGATGAAGCCGTGGTTGCCCTGCGCCACGAGGCCGTTGTCGTCGAGCCAGCGGCGCAGCATGCGCGCACCCGCGACGGTGTTGAGGTTGGCCCCGCCCGGCGCGTTCGCGTGCTGGTTGTAGCCGGCGAACTCGACCTGCCGGTAGCCGATCTTGCCCAGCTCCTTGAACACCTCGCGGAAGCCGGAGGGCAGGGTGGTCGACAGCGGGTCGCGGCCTGTCGCGTCCCGCACGGTGTAGAGGATGATCCCGCGCTTCGCCGGCGACACCAGCACGCCCTTGGAACCGGCCGCACCGGCCGTCGCGGCGGGCGCGGCCTGGGCCAGCGGAGCCGTTGCCGAGAGGGCCGCGGCGGCGGCGACACCGGTGGTGGCGGCGCCGAGGAACTTGCGCCTGCTCAGGCCCAGTCTGCGTTGCAGGGTCTCCGCAGGTTCGACGTCTCTGTCGTACTCGCTCATCAAACTCCTACCTTCTCGCGATCGGAGTGCCCCCGAGCCCCGAACGACAGTAAGGCGACTTTTGCGCGGTCGTCAAGCAAAAGACGGAGGACAAACATACAAAATCGGGCACCTTCTAGACTGAAGGGGCGAAGATGGCCGAGAGTGACCGCGGAGGTTACGGAGCATGCCGGCAGATCGGGCGTTTCCGGACGGCCTCGCGGCGGGTCGCGGCGAGGTCTTCCAACTGCTGCGCGACGGCCGCCCGCGCACCCGGGCCGAGCTCTCGGCCGAGACCGGGCTCGCCCGCTCGACCATCGCCGAGCGCATCGAAACCCTGCTGGCGTCGGGACTTCTGCGGTCCGCGGACAAGGCCGGCTCCACCGGCGGCCGGCCGCCCACGATGTTCACGTTCAACCCCGCGGCCCGCGTCGTCCTGGCGGCCGACATCGGCGCCACGCACGCCAAGGTGGCGCTCACCGACCTGACCTCGGACGTGCTCGCCGAGCAGGAGACGAAGGTCGACCTGGCGATCGGGCCGGAGGCGGTGCTCGGCTACGTGGCCGAGGCCGGGCAGGAGCTGCTCGACCAGACCGGCCGGTCCGCGCGCGACCTGCTGGGCGTCGGGGTGGGCCTGCCGGGACCGGTGGAGCACTCGACCGGCCGGCCGGTGATCCCGCCGATCATGCCGGGCTGGGACGGGTTCGACGTCAAGGCGCACCTGCACGAGCGGCTCGGCGTCCTCACCCTCGTCGACAACGACGTGAACCTCATGGCGCTCGGCGAGCACAAGACCCACTGGCCGGACGCGCCGAACATGATGTTCGTCAAGGTCGCGACCGGCATCGGCAGCGGCCTCATCAGCGACGGCCGGCTGCACCGCGGCTCCCGCGGGTCCGCGGGCGACATGGGCCACGTGCAGGTCCCGCACGGGGTGGAGGTCCCCTGCCGCTGCGGCAACCTCGGCTGCCTCGAGGCGGTGGCGAGCGGCGCCGCGATCGCCGCCCGCCTCACCGCGGCGGGCATCCCCGCGCTGACGAGCTCGGACGTCGTGGCGCTGGCCCGCTCCGGCTCGGTGGACGCGGTGCAGCAGATCCGCCAGGCCGGCCGCGACATCGGCGAGGTCCTCGCCACCGCGGTGAGCCTGTTCAACCCGTCGGTCATCGTGGTCGGCGGCTCGCTCTCCCAGGCGGGCGAACACCTGATCGCCGGCGTGCGCGAGGTCGTCTACCGCCGCTCGCTGCCCCTCGCGACGACGGAGCTGCGGATCGTCCGGTCCCGTGCGGGAAACCGGGCGGGCGTGATCGGCGCGGCGACCATGGTCATCGACCACGCCCTGTCCCCCTTCGAGCTGGACGCCCTGCTCGACCGCTGACCCACCCGCATGGTCCGACCGTGGTGGTCGAGCCGGTCGCGCACGTCCGGGCGGGAACATCTGGGCGGGGGGCGTGGTTGTAGCGGATGGTCGGTGCGGTCCGTGTCCCCCGGGCCTCACCTATTGCCGTCACGGAATACCGTTTGGCTGGAGCCGTGTTCGTGCCTTTTCGCCGAGAGGCGACCGCCGCGCCGACCCCTCAAATTTTCTGTGCGCCTGTCACGCAAGTGCCTGTCCCGTCGCGTCTTCCCTTCGGCCGGGGGCGCGACGCGGTGGTAGAACGGCTGGCATGACGATGAAGGTGGCGTTGCTCGGCACGGGGCTGATGGGCGCGGGGATGGCCCGCAGCCTGGTCCGCGCCGGGCTCGAGGTGACCGTGTGGAACCGCACCGCCGACAAGGCCCGCCCGCTCGCCGAGGACGGCGCCGAGGTCGCGGACGACCCGGCGGCCGCGGTCGCCGGCGCGGAGGTCGTGCTCACCATGCTCTTCGACGCCGACGCGGTCACCGAGGTGATGGCCGCCGTGCTGCCGGCGTGCGAGCCGGACGCCGTGTGGGTGCAGTCGGGCACCGTCGGGATCGAGGCCGCCGAGGCGCTGGCCGAGCTCGCCGCGCGACACGGCATCGGGTTCGTCGACGCGCCGGTGCTGGGCACCCGCCAGCCCGCCGAGCAGGGCAAGCTCACCGTGCTGGCGGCCGCGCCGGTAGCGCTGCGCGAGCGGGTGGCACCCGTGCTGGACGCGGTCGGCGCGCGGACCGTGTGGGTCGGCGAGCGCCCGGGTGACGGCCACCGGCTCAAGCTCGTCGCCAACGCCTGGATCCTGTCGATCACCGCGGCGACGGCACAGAGCATCGCCCTGGCCGAGCGGCTGGGCCTGGACCCGCAGCGGTTCCTCGAGGTGATCGCGGGCGGCCCGGCGGACAGCGCCTACGCCCAGCTGAAGGGCAGGAACATGATCGCGGGCGACTTCTCCCCCGCGTTCACCCTCGGCGGCGCGCTCAAGGACGCCGAGCTGATCCTGGCCGCCATGCGCGACGCCGGCGTCGACGACCGGCTGATGCGGGCCGTCCACGCCCAGTTCCAGGCCGCCGCCGAGGCCGGCGACACCGACGAGGACATGGCTTCCGTCATCCGCGTCACGGCCAACCCGTCCGCCACCTGACGAGCCCGCGCGCCAGGTGGGTGCTCGGCGGTACTGTGCCGTGCTGTGAAGCCAGCCAGTGACGAGCGAACACCCAACTGTGGCGGGCACTTCGCGGAGCACCCGGACCGCGAGCAGCTCATCACGATCCGGTCCACCGATCGGGACGACGCGGTCGTCATCCATGTCGAGGGCGACGTCGACGGCCTGACCGCGGGGCGGCTGGCCACAGCCATCGCGGAGGCGTTCGACCGGCTCGGCGGGCGGCCGCTCGTCGTCGACCTCAGCAAGGTGGGGTTCCTCGGCTCCACCGGGCTGCGCACGCTGCGCGACAGCGCCACCGAGGCCGCGCGCAACCACGACATCCGCCAGCTGCGCATCGTCGTCGACGAGACGCGGCCGGTCATCCGGCCCATCGAGATCGTCGGGCTCGACCAGGTCCTCGAGCTGTTCCACACGGTCGAGGACGCCATCGCCAGCGGCGATCTGCACTAATGCCGCGTCCGGGAGGTCCCGGCACGTTTGTCGGCGGCCCAGCCGCCCGACAAACGCCCCGGTCCCCCTGGACACGGCACCAGTCCGCGAAGTTGGGACAATAGGACAGTGCCTCCGGACTCGGACCAGGACAAACGCCAGCAGCCGCACGGCACGGCGCGTCCCGAGCCTGTGGAGACCGCGCCCGCGACGGTCGAGTTCGCCCTCGCCGCCGACTGGGTCTCCCCCTCGGTCGCCCGCGACCGGGTCAGATCCTGGCTGCGTGCCCACCGGTGGTCGCCGTCGCACACCGACGACCTCGTCCTCGCCATCAACGAGGCCGTCAGCAACAGCATCGAGCACGGCTACGGCCTCGTCCCCCTGGACGGCGCGCAGCCCGCCCGGACCGACGGCGCGGTCGTCGAGGTCCGCGGGCGGCTCGTCACCGACCCGGACGGCAGCCGGCGCGTCGAGTTCACGGTGCGCGACCAGGGCCGCTGGCTGGCCCCGAGCACCGGGGCGACCAGCCGCGGCCACGGCGTCCGCCTCATGCGGGCGTGCGTGGACAACGTGACGATCGACCACGGCAGGCACGGCACCACCGTGGTGCTCCACAGCCGGCCGATGCCCCCGCCGCTGCGGTCGGTCTGATCGGCGGTGTGCGGCTCGCCGGACCGGGGTGGATGATGAGGCCATGTCTCGCGACCCGCTCGCTCCGGACGCCGTACCCGGCTCCGATCCCTTCGGCGTCACGGTGAACGTCGAGCACCGCGCCGGCGCGGTGGTGCTGCGGGTGGGCGGCGAGCTGGACATGCTCACCACCCCGAAGCTGCAGGCGTCGATCGCCGACGCGCTGCTCGACCAGCCCGCGGTCCTCGTGCTCGACCTCGCCAAGGTCACCTTCCTCGCCTCGAGCGCGATGGCGGCCATCGTCGAGGCGCACCAGGCCGGCGCCGACCGGACGGCCGTGCGCGTCGTGGCCGGCGGCCGGGAGACCGCGCGCCCGCTGGAGGTGGCCGGTCTCGACGGCTACCTCTCCGTGCACCCCACCCTGGACGCCGCACTCGCCACCTGAGCCGTTCGGCCCGTACCCGGAGGCTGCTGGCGCCGACCCCGCCGCACGCCGACCCGGACCGGCCGGTGCCGGGGTAGCGTTGAGCCAACGGGCCGGCCGGTGGCTGCGCGCACGCCGGGCCGTGAGGTGGCCGGTGTGGTCGCGGCCTCGGCCTTCAGAAGCGTAGGGTCAGCATTCCGGTTACCGTCTCTCTTCGCAGCCACGGCCTTCTCTTGCGCCGGAGGACCACCGACAACCAGCTCCATACCTCGTTCCTGGCGCCGGTATGGCGGAAGTAGGGGTGCCCTCATGGTGACCAGCGAGGACTGGGCCCGGGACAAGGTGGCGTTCGGCCTGGCCGAGCCGCCCTCGGACGCGGTGGGCGGCGGCCCGCTCGCGGCGCAGTTCGCCGTGCTCACCAGGAGACTGCTGGACGCGTCGAGCGTGGCCGAGGTGCTCGACCACGTGGTGCGGGCCGCTTACCACGTCGTGCCCGGCGCCGATCTCGTGTCGATCACCCTGCGGTCCGCGGACGGGACCTTCCACACGCCCGCCGAGACCGAGCCGGTCGCGAGCGAGCTCGACCAGCTGCAGTACACCACCGGCGAGGGGCCGTGCGTGGCCGCCGCCCTCCCGACCGGCCCGGCCCACATGCGCTGCGACAACCTCGCGCTCGAGCCGGTCTGGCCGCGGTTCGGCCCCGCCGCGGCCGCGCACGGGGTCCACGCGGTGCTGGCCGTGGCGCTGCTCCCCTACGCCACCCCGCCCCGGTACTCGGGCGCGCTCAACATCTACTCCCGGGTGCCCGGCGCGCTGGGTGCCGACGCGCACGAGGCCGCGCTGCTGCTGGCCACGCACGCCTCCCTCGCGCTCGCGGACACCATGGCGGTCACCCAGGCCGAGCTGCTCGCCGTCCAGCTGCGCGCGGCCGTCGACAGCCGGGACGTGATCGGCCAGGCGAAGGGCATCCTCATGAACCGCCGGGGCATCACCGCCGACGAGGCGTTCGACCAGCTGCGCCGGGTGTCCCAGGACCTCAACGTCAAGCTGGCCGACCTCGCCCAGGTCCTCGCCACCCGGCACACCGAGCTCGACCTGTCCGACCTCGACCGCAGGCGGTGAGCCGGCGCGGGGTCAGGGCTCGTCGTCCGCCGCGCCGAGCTCGACGCCGTGGGTCGTCACCGCCTCCGCGAGGTCGCGCAGCTTCACGTTGACGTCCTGGGAGGTGCGGCGCAGCAGGTCGAACGCCTCCTCCGCGCTGATCGCGCGCCGGGCCATGAGGATGCCCTTCGCCTGGCCGATCGCGTCGCGGCTGTCCAGCGCCCGGCGCAGCTGCTCGGCCTTGAGCTCGCCCCGGGTCACCGCCCGGGTCGTGGCGAGCGCGAGCGAGGCGTGCGTGGCCAGCAACAGCAGGACGTCCCGCTCGGCCGGCGCGATGCCGTGCGGGCGGCGCGAGTACACGTTGAGCGCGCCGGAAAGCTGCGGGCGCGCGGCGTCGGGCAGCAACGCCGTCGACACCAGCGAGCGGAACCCCAGCGCCGCCGCGGCCGGCCCGAACCGCGGCCACCTCGGGTCGGCGGCGAGGTCGTCGCTGGCGGCCATCGCCGGGCCGGCCGGGCGCGCGGCCTCGACGCACGCGCCCTCGCCGAACCGGTACTGCAGCTGGTCGAGGTCGCTCGCCACCCCGGAGGTCTCGACCGGGGTGTGGAACGCGCCGTCCGGGCTGCGCAGCGTGACGCTCACCAGGTCGGCGCCCGGCACGATCTCCCGGGCGGCGAACACCACCCGCTCCAGCACCGACACCACCGACCCGGAGTCCAGCAGTGCCCGGGTCAGCGACCCGAACTGCCGGCCCAGCCCGGGTCTTTCGCCGGCCACCTTCTCCCACTCGCTCAAGCCGATTCTCCGAACCGTCGTCAGACGCCCGGGGCTACCGAGGGGATTGCCCGAGCGTGCCATGGACCGCCGTCGCCACCCGCGGTGGCGACGGGTCCGGCGCTGGCTTCTCAACGCTCGGAACCGCTGCGGCAGTAACCCTATGGGGCCGCCGGGGCCGGGCCGAGCCCGGTCCTCCCGTTCGGGGCGCCGGAATAACCGGCGTACCGGAACGTGTTGTTACGGTAGGATGTCGGAGTCGGCGCGCGATCTCGATATGTTGCGCCGACCGGCATTTCTCCTGCGTCCTCCGATGTGAGGCGCAACCCACCGAGACATCGCTCACGCGGGTCAGCCTTGTGCCTTCGGCCCTGGGAGCGACTCTGCCCTGAATGGAGGCGGCACCACAATGGACAACACGATCAACGACTGGCGAGACCTCGCCGCCTGCCGGGACTCCGATCCCGAGCTGTTCTTCCCGGTGTCCGAGGTCGGGCCCGGTGCGCGGCAGGTCGCGGACGCCAAGGCCGTCTGCGCCCGCTGCCCCGTGCGGTCGCAGTGCCTGGACTACGCGATCGACAACCGGCTCACCGACGGGATCTTCGGCGGCACCACGGAGGCCGAGCGGCGCCAGCTGGCCCGCCGCCGCCACGCCGACCGGCACGTCGCCTGAGCGACTCGCTCGGGCGGCAAAGCCCGGATCCCGGGCAACAGCAACAAAACAACGGCAACACAACTACGGCGCGGAGGAACGCGGCTCGACCGCGACCTCCGCGCCGTTTCCCGTCTCAGGCCGCCGTGACCCGGCGACGCCGGCGCAGCACGAGCGCCGTCCCGGCCACCACCACGGCGATGACGGCGACGGTCACGCCGAGGACCACCACCGTGGGCACGCCGCCCGCCGCGGGGACCGCGGGCTTCGCCGGGGATGGCAGCGCCGCGGCGGTGACGGCGACAGTCTTCGTCGCGGGTGAGGGGTGGGTCGCGGTGACCGTGACGGTCCACTTGCCGACCGGCAGCGGCTCCTTGGTGACGTAGAAGGACTGGCCCTCGCTGGACGCCACCAACGGGATCGGCCCGACCGTCGTCCCGTCGCCGGACACCGCGGTGAGGCTCAGCTCCACCTGCTCGGTCACCGGGTGGTGGTCCCTGGCGTAGGACACCGTGGCGGTGACCCCCTGGCCACCGTCGCCCTGTACCTGGAGCTCGATGGGGCCGCCGTGCGCCCACGCGGTGCCGGCGGTCCCCAGTACGGCGAGAACGCCGGCCAACAGGACGCCGGCCGCCGCGCGGATCATCATCGGTGCCCGCTCCCTTCGGGGGCGCCGTCGGCGGTGAACGCCCCGCTGCCCGGGTCGGCCGGCAGGAACACGTGCTGGTGCCCGTTGCCGGCGTCGATGTTGATCTGGTCGAGCTGGGTGCCGCCGACCGACCACGTCGTCACGGCGGTGTCCCGCTCCTTGGCGGCCAGCGCACGCAGCTGCCCGGCGGTGGCCGCGGGCACGGTCAGCGACAGCGCGTAGGTCCGGACCGCGACGGCGACCTGGTCGACCGCCGCGGTGAGGCTGCCGCGAGCGACGTTGGTGGCCGTCGCGCCGGACGGTGGGTCGTCGAACGGCTTGGTGGCCGCGTCGACGGTCTGCTGCCACCGCGCCACCTCGGCCGCGGTCGCCGGCTTCGGGGCCGTCGCCGGGTCCACCGGCAGCGCGGCCACCAGCCCGGTGAGCACCGGCACCAGCTGGTCGCGGGTGGTGCGGGCCAGCGTGGTCAGCTCGCCGATCTGCTTCACGTCACGGGCGGCGTCGGCGCGCTGGAGGTCCTGCACCTGCTGCTGTTGCTCGCTCGGCTTGCCGACGAGGTACCCGCCGCCGCCGAAGAGCAAGGCGCCGATCACGAAGGCCAGCACGACCGGGACGACCTGCCGCCAGGCGCCGCGGCTGCTCGGCTCGGCGGTCCCCAGGCGGAACGACCGGCCGCGACGCCTGGGCGGCACCGTGGTTCGACTCACGACTCCCCCTCGCAGCCTCGGGCGAGCCGCTCGCGGTCGCCTGTGCACATCGATTCGCTCGCAAGCTCGCTGATGGTGGCCTCCTCCAACGTTGGGGTGGGCGTCCCGCGGCGGGTGCGACACCGCGGGACGCCCGTCTTCAACCGCTCAGGACAGCCGCGCGATCACCGCGTCGGTATCCCTGGCGAGGACCTCCCGGACCTCGGCGACCGGCACCTTCGCCCGGTCGGTCGCCATGGTCCGGAACTGCTGCAGCAACTTGACGGTCTTGGCGTCGTTCCCCGTCGCCTCGGCCTTGCGCGCCTTGGTGAGCTGCGCCTGCAGCTTGTTCGCATACGCCTGGTTGAGCCAGCCGACCGCACGGAACCGGTCGATCAGGTTGGCCAGGTCGCGGGTCGACGTGGTGGTGCCGAACGTGACCGTCTGCACGGTCTGGTTCCCGGCGTTGTCCACCGCGGTGACCTTCAGCGAGTGCACGCCGAGCGTCAGCGAGTACAGCGCCTGCAACGTGCCGGTGCTGTACGCGTTGCCGTCCAACGTGCCGGTCAGCGTCTTGACCCCGGACGTGGAGTCCACGGCCTGCCAGCTGATCCGCAGGTCCTGGCTGTCGCCGTAGACCTGCCCGTCGGCGATGCCCGAGATCAGGACCGTCGGCCTGGTGCCGTCGATCTTGATCGTGGCCGCCTTCTCCGTCTCGGTGTTACCGGCCTTGTCCTTCGACCGGTAGGCCACCGTGTGGGTGCCGTCGCCGGACACGTCGACCGGCTGGGTGTACGGCTTCCACGCGCCACCGTCGAGCGAGAACTCGGTGCTCGCCACCCCGGACGTCGCGTCCGTGGCGGCCAGGGTCACCGGGACCGCACCGCTGTTCCACCCACCGTCGTTCGGCGGGGCGAACTGCGCGGTGGTGAGCGGCGCCGTCGCGTCGACCTTGACCGCGAGGGTCTTGGCCGCCTCGACGTTGCCGGTCTTGTCCGCCGAGCGGTACTGGACCTGGTGGGTCCCGTCACCACTCACACTGAACGGTGCGGTGTAAGGAACCCACGCCCCACCGTCCACTGTGTACTCGGTCTTGTCGAGCCCGCTGCCGCCTTGCTCGTCGGCACCGGCCAGGGTGACCGTGACCGGTCCGGTGTAGAAACCACCCGCGCCCGGGTTCGCCGGGTCGGTGGTGGCGGCCGTCACCGGTGCGGTCTTGTCGACCGGCTGTGCCCAGGACGCGTGGAAGTAGTCGAACTTCGCGGTCACCGACTGGGTCTGGTTGACCCCGAAGGCGAACAGCCCGACCTTCCCACCGGCCACGGCCGCGTTGGTGACGGCCTGGCCGATGTCGGTCCACGTCGTCCCGTCCGCGGAGTAGAACCCGTGGTAGGTGTCACCCTGCTTGGCCAGCCGCAGCCACCACACCCCTTGGGTGAGGTTGTTGGCCGTCGGCTGCGGGTTCTGCACGGCGTCGCCGACCTCGCTGCGCAGCTCGATCCGGCGGCCGGTGGCGCTGTCGGTGATGTAGTCGAGCTTGACGTAGTTCCCGTCGTCGAGGTACGCGATCAGGCCACCCTGGTGGTAGGCCTGGTTGAACGCGCTCCCGTCGACCTTGGTCTCCACGGTCCAGTCCCCGCTCGGCGGGGTCTGGAGGGTGAAGTTCTTCGGGCCGGTGTTACCCGTCCCGTAGATGTCACCGGTGCTGGTGTCGATCTCCAGGTTGCCACCGGTGACGCGGGTCGCCGCGGGATCCGGCCGGACGACCGTGGTCCACCGGCAACCGTCCACAGAGGACCCGGTGAACTCGTCGTTCGGCGTGGTGGCGCCCGCGGTGTCGTCCGGCACCAGCTGGAACCAGTCGAACGCCGCGTCGGTGACCGGCCGGGTGCCCGTGCCGGACAGCGAGACCAGGCCGATGCGCGGGTTGGTGATCCCCGCGATCAGCTTGTCGGTCTGCGGCATCGCGGTCCAGGACAGCCCGTCCGCCGAGTACGACGCGGTCAGGCGGGTGCCGTCACTCGCCAGCCGGACGTAGACGGTGTCCGGGTAGGTGGCGCCGAGGTTGGCGGTGTTGGAGCCGGCGACCTCGTTGGGCTGACCGTTCTCCTCCCTGATGAACTGGAAGATCCGGGCGTTGGCGTCGGCCGTGCCCCGGCCTTCCAGGACCATCTTGGCGTAGTTGTCGTCGTCGCCGTAGAGGATCAGGCCGGCCTGCTGGTAGGCGTCCCGCGCCGTCAGCGACACCTTCGTCGTGGCCTGCCAGGCGCCGCCGGGTGCGGGCTGGAGGACCAGGTTGGGGACCGGGCTGCTGTTGTTGGTCCCGTAGATGTCGGTGTTGGACGTCGGGAGGTGCAACCTGCCGCCGGCGACGGACAGGTCCTGGTTCTGCCGGACCACCGTCCACCGGGCCGGGTCGAGTGCCGTGCCGAGGAAGTCGTCGGACTTCCCGGTGAGACACGACGTGCTCGGACTGTCCACTGTGATCGGTACGTGCTCGGTGGTGGCCGCGCCGCGCGAGTCGGTGACGGTCACCATCGCCTCGTACGTGCCGGGCGCGGTGTAGGTGTAGGACGCGTCCGGTGTGGTCGGTGCCGGTGCCCCGGCCACGCCGAAGTTCCACTGGTAGGCCAGCGGGGTGTCGCCCTCGGCGTCGGTGGCGGCGGCGTGGAAGCCCACCGTCAGCGGCGCGGTCCCCCGGGTCGGGGTGCCGGTCGCGGTGACCACGGGGCGCTGGTTGTCGGTGACGCCCTTGCCGCCGAAGTCGACCCAGTTGACGTTGAACATGCCGCCGGTGTTGGTGCTGCCGGCCGGCCTGCGGGCCACGAAGAACAGCGGTCCGCTGGTGGTCGGCGGGTTGGCCAGGGTGAGCGACACGTTGGTGAAGGTCTGCCAGCCACCCGTCACCGGGACCGCGACGCTGCCCACGAGCGGGCCGTCCGTGGCACCGGCGTGCACCTCGATCGTGCCGCCGCCACCGGCCGACGCCACCCGGAACCCGAGCGTGTCCACATTGGACAGGTTCGTCGGGTCGAAGGACCACCAGTCGCCGTCCTCGATGAACCCGATGTTGCGGAACCCGCCCGCGGTGTCGGACGTGGTCTCCACCTGGACGCCGGGATCTCCGGTGCCGGCGCCGTCCGGGGTACGGCCGGTCGCGGTGAAGAACTCGGCCTGCTTGTGCTTGGGCTGCAGGATCGCCTGCGCCCGGCCGGTCAGCGCCGACGCACCGCCGGCACCGCCCTTGTCGGTGTAGCTGGCCTCGAACACGGAGAAGACGTTGTCGCCCTCGGAGTGCCCGGACGACAGCGTGGTCTGCACGGTTCCCGCACAGCCGACGTACTGGTCGAGCGGGTGGCCGTGCGTGTCGTGGCCGAGGATCGACTGCAGGTGCACGTCGTTGCAGTTGATCGTGCCGTCCTCGGGGTCTGTGACCGTGACGGTGAACTTCACCTGGTCACCCCAGTCGAAGAAGCCTCCGTTCGGTGGCAGGTTCAGCGTCACCGTCGGCGCGGTGTTGCCGACCACGATCGGCACGCTCGCGGTGCCGGTCCGCCCGTCGGCGTCGGTCACCGTGAGGTTGGCGCTGAAGTTGCCGTTGGCGGTGTAGGTGTGGCTCGGGTTCGCCTCGGTGGAGTCGGTCGTGCCGTTCCCGTCGAAGTCCCACGCGTAGGTGATCGGCTTGCCGTCCGGGTCCAGCGAGCCGTCGCTGCCGAACTGCACGGTGAGCGGGGCGACGCCGGAGGTCTTGTCGGCCTGCGCCCGGGCGATCGGCGCCCGGTTGCCCTGCACGTAGTCGATCCGGTAGACCCCCGAGTCGGCGTTGTCACCGCCGAAGCCGGAGCCCCACTCGATGAGGTACAGCGCGCCGTCCGGACCGAACTTCATGTCCATCGGCTTGAGCATCGTGAACGACTTGAGGATCTGGTTGATGTCCACGAGCTGGCTGCCGTCCTCGTTCAGCTGGAACGAGTACAGCTTGTTCTGGTTCCACTCGGCGAAGATCGCCTTGCCGTCCCAGTAGGCCGGCCACTTCCGGTCCGACGCCAGGTTCGCGTCGTAGCGGTAGACCGGCCCGGCCATCGGCGCGCCGCCGCCACCGATCTCGGGGAACGCGGGGTTGGCCGCGTAGTGGTAGTCCACCGTCGCGGAGATCGCGGCCGGCAGGTCGGTCAGGCCGGTGTTGTTGGGCGAGTTGTTCACCGGGTGCGCGCAGTCGAACGCCGGGCCCGAGGTGCCGGTGGCGAAGTCGTAGTCGCGGTAGGGCACGTTCTGGCCGATGCAGTAGGGCCACCCGTAGAAGCCGGGCTGGTTGAGGATGTCCCACTCGACGGTGTTCTCCGGCCCGCGGTTGGGGTTGGGCGTGCCGGCGTCCGGGCCGTAGTTGGCCACCATCAGCTTGTGCGTCCGCGGGTCGATGCCGATCCGGAACGGGTTGCGGAAGCCCATCGCGTAGATCTCGGGACGGGTCTTCGCGGTGCCCGGCGCGAACAGGTTGCCGGCCGGAACCGTGTAGGTGCCGTCGGCCTCCGGGTGGATGCGCAGGATCTTGCCGCGCAGGTCGTTGGTGTTGGCCGAGGACTTCTGCGCGTCCCACTCCGACCGGCCGGCCTGCTCGTCGATCGGGCTGTAGCCGTCGGAGGCGAACGGGTTGGTGTTGTCGCCGTTGGCGAGCCACAGGTCACCGGTCTGCTTGTCGAAGACCATGCCGCCGCCGTGGTGGCAGCACTGCGACCGCTGCACCGGAACCGAGAGCACGACCTTCTCGCTGGCGAGGTCGAGGGTGCTGTCGGGTTTGACGGTGAACCGGGAGAGCCGGTCGACGTTCTCGGTGCCTGTCGGTGAGTAGTAGAGGTAGATCCAGTTGTTGGTCGCGAACGCCGGGTCGAGCGCCATGCCGAGCAGGCCGCTCTCGTTGGCGGTGAACACGTTCAGGTGCGCGGCGGTCGCGGTGCCGCCGGCGGGCTGCACGACCTTCACGTCGCCGAGCCGGTCGATGTAGAACACCCGGCCGTCGGCGGCGATGTCGAGCATCATCGGGTTCGACGTGTTGGCGTCGAGGGTGACCTTGTCGAAGCTGGTGTCCTGCGAGGCGGAGCAGTCCGCGGCGACCACGCCCGCGGCCGTCTGGATGCCGCCGAGCAGCAGCTTGACGAAGTTCGGCTCGGTGAAGCTCTCCTTGGTGTGCCCGAGTCCGGTGTACCAGGACCGGCCGCCGTCGTAGTCCTGGCACCAGGTGTTCGGATGGTCGAAGCCCATCGTGCCGCCGGTGTAGGACGTCTCGTCCATCGAGGTGAGCACGTGCACCTTGGCGCGCGGGTTGGACTGGTAGTCGTACCACTCGTCGGTCCGGGTCCACTTGCTCGGCAGGCCCGCGGTCGACGGGTGTGCCGGGTCCTCGACCTTGACGGTGGCCTGCTGGATCGCGGGGTGCTGCTTGAAGTAGGCGCCGACGAGCCCGCCGTACCACGCCCAGCTGTAGCTCGAGTCCGCGGCCGCGTGCACGCCGACGAAGCCGCCGCCGTGCTGGATGTAGCGCTGGAACGCGTCCTTCTCCGCCTGCGTGCCGAGCGGGTCACCGGTGGTGGACAGGAAGATCACCACGTCGTACTGCGCGAGGTAGGCGTCGGTGAACAGCGAGTCGTCCTCGGTCGCGTCGACCGCGAAGCCGTGGTCCTGGCCCATCTTCTGGATCGCGGCGATGCCGTCCGGGATGGAGTCGTGGCGGAATCCGGTGGTCTTGGAGAAGACCAGTGCCTTGAACGGCGCGGCCGCGGCCGCCGGCGCGGCCTCGGCCACGGTGGCCGACGCCGACGCCATGCTGGTGGCGACCGCCGCAACGGCCGCGACCACCACCAGCGGTCTGCACAGTCGAGCCAAACGGCGTAACCGCGGCGACAATGCCGCGGCGGCCCTGCTCGTCAGGGACATCGATTAACCTCCCAAGAGGTGCCCGGAAATCCGGGCGGGGTGTGACTGGCGTTGCTTCCCCGACAGGTGCGGATCGTCCGCGACGGTTCCTCCTTCCTCCCGTGTGGTGCACCTGCCGTGGTGCGGCGCGCTGCAACGCTCCGCACCACGGCCTTTCAGGCCCTATGTCGCATGGCGACCAGGGTCGGGTCGTCGAGTACCGCCTCCAGCGCCACGTGTGCGCCACCGCGCGAGGCCGCGGCGAAGCCGAGCCTCGAGAGCTCCACCCGGCAGGCCCCCGCGTCCGCCGCGAGCACCCGGGCGCGCATCTCGCTCAGCATCGGCTCCAGCAGGTAGTCGCCGAGGCTCGCGAAGTAGCCGCCGAGGACCAGGACGCGCGGGTTGAACACGTTGACGAGGATCGACGCGCCGAGGCCGAGCGCGGTGCCGACGAGCTCCAGCGCCTCCAGCGTGCGCGGGTCGTCCTCGTCGGCGCGGCGGCTGATCATGGCCAGCCGCTGCTCCAGGTCCAGCGACGGGTCGCAGACCGGGTCGTCGGCGGTGGCGGCCATGCGCAGGAGCGCGGCCAGCCCCACCATGGTCTCCCAGCAGCCGCGCCGGCCGCAGCCGCACATGTGCCCGCTCGGGTTCAGCGGCATGTGCCCGATCTCGCCGGAGAACCCCTCGGCGCCGCGGAGCAGCCGGCCGTCGATCATCACGCCGCCGCCGACGCCGGTCTCGCCGGTGAGGTAGACCAGGTCGGGCGTGCCGGCCATGCCGCCCATCGCGTACTCGCCCAGCGCGGCCAGGTTGGCGTCGTTGTCGACCTGGACCTGGAAGGCCGGCCGGCCGAGCCGTTCGGTCAGCCGCTCGAGCACGCCGTCGACGACGGCGACCTGGGTCCAGTGCAGGTTCGGCGCGAAGGCCACGACGCCGGAGTCGGTGTCGACCAGGGCCGGGATGGCCAGCGTCATGCCGGCCGGCGTCATCCCGATCCGGGCACACTCGGCGAGCGCCCGCACGGCCAGGTCGGTGACCGCGTCGAGGACGGCGGCGGCGGGCAGCGCCTGCACGTCGAGCGCCACGCGCTGGTCGAAGACGACGGTGTTGGTGAGGTCGAGCACGAGCGCGGTCACGTAGTCCACGTTGATCTCGACGCCGATGCCGCCGATGCAGCGCCCGTCCAGCTCCACGATCTGCCCCGGCCGCCCGACCGAGCCGCCGCGCTGCACGTCGCCCTCGCGGACCAGCCCGCGCTCGATCAGCTCGGCGACCAGGCTCGACACGGTGCCCCTGTTGAGGCCGGTCTCGACCGAGATCCTGGCGCGGGAGCGGGGACCGGCGTCGCGCAGGTGGCGCAGCACCAGGGCAAGGTTGCTGCGACGCATGGTCAGCTGGTCGGCCGGCTGGCGGCCGGCCGGTCGTCGCGTTGGCGCGGAGGCGTTCATTGGCACCGCCCAATTAATTTGTCCGTTAGCCGGACAAATTAAGGCGATGTGAAACCGGCGTCAAGGGTTACCGGCAAGTTTCGTACCGGTAACCCGGCACGACGGCACCAGCGGGACGAATCACCGGGCGCATCACCGGCGCACCGACAGGCCCTCCAGCAGCAGGGACAGGAACCGGTCGGTGACCTCGTCGGGGTGGTCCGCGTGCTTGGCCGCCCACGCCATAGCGCTCACGGTTGCCAGCAGCTCCTCGGGGCGCAGATCGGGCCGGATGTGGCCGGCCCGCTGGGCGCGGGTGAGCAGGGCGGCCGCGGCCGCGCGGATCCCCTCACAGGAGGCGTGCAGGCCGGAGCGGGGGTTGTGCAGGGCGTCCATCACCGAGGCCGGAAGTCCTTTGTAGAGAGTTGAGCCGACGGCCAGCTCGCGTGCCCAGGTGACCAGTGCCGCGCCGGCGTCCTGGTTGTCACCGAGCTCCGCCGCCCGCGCGGTCAGGTCGTCGAAACCCTGACCCAGCAACGCTTCCAGCAACGCCTCGCGGTTCGGGAAGTGCCGGTAGAGCGTCCCGATGCCGACCCCGGCCCGCCGCGCGACCTCGCGCAGCGACGCGTCGGTCCCCTGCTCGGCGACGACCGCCCGGCCGGCGGTCAGCAGGTGGTCGCGGTTGCGCCGAGCGTCGCTGCGCGCCGGGCCGTCGACACCGTCGTTCGCCATGCGGGCAGCCTCCACAGTCGACATTTGCCCTCCGGAGCACTGCTCCGTATTATCGGAGCAGCGCTCCGCTCAACCCATCATCGCATCCGGACCGACCAGTATCGACCAGTGAGGTGTCGCCATGCCCGCAGAGCTCGACGAGTGGCACGACCGTTCCGGCGGCTACGTGCGCAGGCCCCGGTTCGCCGAGTACGCCGAGAAGTACGCCGACCACTTCGCGATGCGCCGCCACGACGGGATCATCGAGCTGCGCATGCACACCGGCGGCGGCCCCGCCCGGTTCGGCTTCGCCATGCACAACGCGTGGGGCCAGGCCTGGCAGGAGATCGGCAACGACCCCGACAACGAGGTCCTGATCCTCACCGGCACCGGCGACACGTGGCTCGCCGCCGACGGTGACCCGGCGGACGCGGCGAAGGAGCTCCGCAGCGAGCCCCGCCCGGCCGACTTCGCCTACGAGCACGTCTACTACGACGCCACCAAGCTGCTGGAGAACTTCGTCTTCGGGATCGACATCCCCACGATCGCGGCGATCAACGGGCCCAGCGTCGCGCACACCGAGTTCGCGCTGCTGTGCGACATCACCCTCGCCGCCGAGACCGCCACCATCGTCGACCCGCACCTGCCGACCGGCGCCGCACCCGGCGACGGCCAGCAGCTGACCCTGCAGGAGCTGATCGGCACCAAGCGGGCCGCCTACCACCTCTACACGGCCGAGCCGATCACCGCGCGGCAGGCGCTGGACCTGGGCCTGGTCAACGAGGTCCTGCCGGCCGACCGGCTGCTCCCCCGCGCCTGGGAGCTCGCCGCGACGATCATGAAGAGCCCCCGCGCGGCCCGCCGGCTCACCCACGCGATCGCGCAGCGCCCGTGGAAGCGGCGCCTCGTCCAGGACCTCGGCTTCGGCCTCGCCCACCAGATGTTCGGCATGTCCGCCGACCGGCTCGTGCGGTAGTGCCCGGCGGGCTCAGTCGCGGAGCGCGCGCAGGATGTCGGCGAACATCTGGGCCTTGATGGCGCCGAGGGTCTGCGGGTTCTTGGCCGCCAGCGGGCGGGCACGCTCGACGGCGGTGGAAAGCACCTCGGCCTCGGCCACCGCCGCGTCGACGATGCCGGCCGCGGCCGCGGCGGTGCCGCCGTAGCGCCGGCCGGTCGTCATCGCCTCGACGGCGGCCCGCGGCCCGAGCTTGCCCTGGATCAGGCTGGACATGCCCGGCGTGAACGGGATGTTGATGTCGACCTCCGGCAGGCAGAAGTAGCCCCGGTCGGCACGCATCACCCGGAAGTCGTGCGCCAGCGCGAGCATCGCCCCCGCGGCGAACGCGTGCCCCTGGATCGCCGCGACGGTCGGCGCGGGGAACTCCAGCACGCGCGCCAGGAGCGCCTGGACGTCGCGGACGTAGCTCGCGAGCTGGTCGCCGTGCTGGCCGAGCCACTCCAGGTCCAGGCCGTTGGAGTACATCTTCCCGCTGGCCGTGGTGACGAGCGCCCGGGGCGTGGCCTTCTCGACCTCGTCGAGCGCGGCGTTCACCTCGCCCAGCCAGTCCGGATGGAACCGGTTCTCACCATCGCCGAGGTCGAGCACGAAGACATCGGCGTCACGAGTCAGCATCGAGCACTCTCCTGCGGCAGCGGCCAACGGGTACCGGACCGCATGGTACTGGCCGGTAACTTCGCTTGGCCCCGCGCCGCGCCCTCAGGTGGTGGTGATCAGACGCCGTGCGCCTTGAGCCACTCGAGTACGGCCTCGCCGACCTCGCGCCAGCCGCTGTCGACCGTGAGGGAGTGGCCGCGTCCCTCGAACTGGCGGAGCTCGGTCACCGCGGTCGAGTCGCGGTACTGCTTGAGCGTCGAGCGGGTCACCACGTCGGGCACGGTGTGGTCGGCGGTGCCCGAGATCAGCAGCAGCGGCCCGCGGGTGCTGTTGTCGGTGTCGACCTTGGCCTGGGAGTGCAGGACGAAGTTGGCCGCGGCGGCCTGGAACAGCGGGCGCGCGGGCGACGGGATGGTCCACCGCTCGTGGAGCAGGTCGGACTCCTCGTCGGTGAGCGCGTTGCCGAAACCGAAGCGGAACTCCTTGCGCGTCAAGGAGATCGCCTTGTGCAGGTTGGCCGGGTTGCCCAGGGCCGGGAGCGCGGCCCGCAGCTGCGCGAGCGGCAGCGGCAGCACGCCCTTGATCTGCGCGGGGTCGATGGCGACCCCGGCCGCGCCGACACCCTGGCCCAGCAGCTTCTCGGTGATCAGCCCGCCGAAGGAGTGGCCGATGAGCACCGCGTCGGTGCCGAGCTCGGCGATGATCTTGGCGTAGTGCTCGGTGGCGTCGTCGATGCCGACGTTCGCCACGAGGTCTGGGTTCTGCCGCGCCTCCTCGACGGTCGCCGGCTCGTCGGGCCAGCCCGGTGCGACCGGCTCGTAGCCGGCCTCGCGGAACAGGTCGAGCCAGGGGCTCCAGCTCGTCGCGTGCAGCCAGAGTCCGTGGATGAAGACGGCGGGTCTGCGCGGTGTGGTCATGGGAGGGCCTCTCGTTGGTTCGGATCAGTCGCCGCTGAAGCGTTGCTCGCGCCAGGGGTCGCCGTAGTTGTGGTAGCCGTGCCGCTCGTACCAGCCGGGCTGGTCCCGGTGGCTGAGCGTGATGCCGCGGACCCACCGGACGCTCTTCCACAGGTAGAGGTGCGGTACGAGCAGCCGGGCGGGGCCGCCCTGCTCGGGGGTCAGGTCCTGGCCGTCGAACGCGTGGACCAGCCAGGTCGGCATCTCGAGCAGGTCCTCCAGCGGCAGGTTCGTCGTGTAGCCCCCGTAGCTGTCCACGACGGCGTGGTCGGCGGTGGTCCGGACGCCGTCGAAGAGGGTGGCGACCGGCACGCCGGTCCAGCGCGTGTCGACCACCGACCAGCCGTGGACGCAGTGCAGGTCGACGGTGACCTGCTCGCTGGGCAGCGCGCGGATCGCGGCCCAGTCCCACCGGCGCACGCCGCCGTCCTCGGTGATGAGCGAGAGCTCCCACTCGGCGGGCCCGATCCGCGGCGGCGGCTCGGGTCCGACCGTGGGTAGGTCCGCGATGAGCACCTGCCCGGGCGGGAGGTCGGCGGTGCCCGGCCGGCCCGGGGTCGCGGGCATCAGGCGACGAAGTCGAGCAGCGCCGCGTTGACCTCGTCCGAGTGGGTCCAGCCGATGTTGTGCGGGCCGCCGGGGATCTCGACGAAGCGGACGTCCTTGAGCAGCGCCGCGAGCCGCCGCCCGGTGGCGTCGATGGGCAGGATGCGGTCCTCGTCGCCCTGCACCACGAGCGTGGGCACGTCGATCTTGGACACGTCGTCGCGGAAGTCGGTCAGCCAGGTGGAGACGCAGGCGAGTGTCGCGATGACCGACGCGCCCGCGGCGACGTTCCAGCTCAGCTGCCAGGCCTGGTCGCTGATCCGGGTGCCGCCCAGCTTGTCGACGTTGTAGAAGTCGTCGAGGAACGCCTTGAGGTAGGCGGGCCGGTCGGCGACGATCGCGGCCTCGATGCCGTCGAAGACGGCGCGGTCGACGCCCTCGGGGTTATCGTCGGTCTTCAGCAGGAACGGCGGGATCGGGGCGAGCAGAACGGCCTTGCGCACCCGCGCGGACCCGTGGGTGCCGAGGTAGCGGGTGACCTCGCCGGTCCCCATGGAGAAGCCGACGAGGGTGAGGTCCCGCAGGTCCAGGGTCTCGATGAGCGTGGTCAGGTCGGCGGTGAACGTGTCGTAGTCGTAGCCGCCGCTCGGTTGGCTCGAGTCGCCGAACCCGCGGCGGTCGTAGGTGATCACGCGGTGTCCGGCGGCCAGCAGGGGCGGCACCTGCTTCTCCCACGAGTGGCCGCTGAGCGGGTAGCCGTGGATGAGGAGGACCGGGCTGCCCGAGCCGAGGTCCTCGTAGTACAGCTCGATGTCGGCCGAGTTCTCCCGGCCGACGGTGACGTGGGGCATGACGCCCTCCTCCAGCTTGATGCGTGCCACCCCAGGCAACACCCGGCCGGGTGGCCGCGTCCAAGACCCGTTTGGTGCCGATCGATAACCCGGCTAGCGTGGTCGGGGGAGGCAGGGTATGGACCTCGACCTGCGGTTGGTGCGGTACTTCGTCGCCGTGGCCGACGAGCTGCACTTCGGGCGGGCAGCCGCCAGCCTCTACATCAGCCAGCCGGCGCTGTCCAAGCAGATCCGCAAGCTCGAGGAGCAGCTCGGCGCGCCGTTGCTCGTGCGGGACAGCCGGCATGTCACGCTCACCGCGCGGGGGCAGCGCTTCCTGGACGAGGCCCGCACGCTGCTCTCGATCGCCGAGCGGATGCAGCAGGAGAACCAGCCCGGCGTCCTGCGCGTGGCGCACGTGTTCGAGCTCGCCACCAGCCGGATCGTCGTCGACGCGTACACCAGTGCCCGCAAGGACATCCAGCTGATCGAGAGCGCGCTGGACAGCGTGGGCCAGCTGCACGCGCTGCTGGACGGCCTGCTCGACGTCGCGATCATGCGGGTGACCCCGCAGATGCTGGCCGACCGGCCGAGCGGATGGCGGCATCGCCTGCTGCGTCTGGAGCCCATGCGCCTCGTCGGCCGCCCCGGCGACGTGCCGCGGGAGAGCGTGTCCCTGCACGAGCGCCCGATCGAGGTCTTCGCCGACGCGCGCGGCTCGGGCCTGTACAACGCGCACGGCGACTACCTGTCCGCGTTCGAGCGGCACACGGGCCTGAGGATGCGCTGGCTCGGCACGCCCGGCGCGTTCAGCCACTGCCTCGCCGCGCTGATGCGGGCGGAGGGCTCCGCGTTCCTCTTCGAGTCCGACAGCTACGCCGACAAGTACGCGGCCGCGGGCCTACCGGTCCACCAGCCGACCGAGCTGCACCCGCACTACCCCTGGTCCCTCGCCTGGCGTGACGAGCCCCCGGCCCGACCGGTCGCCGACTACCTCGACATCGCCCTCGAGACCGCCGACCGTCTCGACTGGCAACGGTTCTCCGCCCGGACGTCCGCGCCGGCCTGGCTGCCGGCCGACGACCCGGCGGCCCCGGAGCTCACGCGCCGGTGAGGGGCGCCGGCGTAGAAAGTCCGTAACCGCGGGGAAACGCGGCGTCCGTCTCGGG
>NZ_DASWSJ010000174.1:0-12121 GCF_036402745.1 Actinophytocola sp.
AACGTCCAGGTAATCGCGTCATGGGAGCTCCTCGGAACACCGGCTGAGTTGGCCCAGTGTCACCGGAAGCGCTGACAGACCCGTCAAACCAGACTTACGACAGCTTTCGGCCTCCGGCGGTGGCCGTGATCATCGGCGCGGTGGGTGGCCGCCTCCGGGGACCGCGGAGGCGATCGGGAAGTCTCCGTGGCGAGCACCCGCCGCCGCCCCGATCCGCGACACCAGGTCCGGCGGCCCGGACCTCCCCGCACCGAGGCGGTTGTCCCTGGATCCCGTGCCTGCCAACGGGACCGTTCCGCGGCGGCGTTGAGCGACGCCACGGTCCGGGCGTCGGGTGTGGCCTGACATGATCCGGTGCGTGGACGAGCTGCCCCGAGTCCCGACCGCCGTCGATCTGCACTGGTTGGCGATGGTGGCGGCGCGCGGCCACACCACCGAGACAGACCTGCTCGGGGCGCTGCTGCTCTCCGCCGTCCGCGCCGACGCCGACGTCCTGCCCAGCGCCGAACGGCTCCTCGCCGATGCCGAGCCGCGACTGTGGCTCTCGCTCGACCGGTCGATCCGCCGGGCCTGGGACCGCGCCCCCGACTGGTCCGCCACCGTCGCCGGCCGGCTCGAGGACCGGACCGACGCCACGCCGCTCGAGCTCGTCCTCGCCGCCTGCCATCCCGACGGGCGCGTGCGCGAGGTGGCCGTCGGGCGGCTGGCCGAGCTGCGCCACCAGCTCGGGCCGCCCGTCCTCGCGCTCCGGGCCGCCGACTGGGTGCCCGAGGTCCGCGACCTCGCCCGCCGCGCCTGCGAGCGGCTCCTCGGCACCGGCCGCGGCACCGCCGCGCTCGCCCCGGTGGCCAGAGCCCTGCGCGACCGCCGCGACGGCGGCTGGCTCGCCGCCCGGCTCACCGGCGCGGATACCCCGCGGTGAGTGATCTACGGGCGACGACTCGAGACCACCGCGATGTGCCAGGGCCGCTCAGTAGTAGTGGCGCACGTCCGGCCAGAGCTGCGACCAGGGCCGCGCAGGGCCGGTGCAGAGCGCGACGTTGGTGCCCTGCTCCTGGTTCTCGAGGTCCATCCCGTTGTCGTTCTCGGTGACCTGCTCGCAGCCGTCGAAGAGGTCGCCGACGGTGGCCAGGTCGATCTCGCCGACCAGCACGACCGGGCCGGTCAGGTCGTCGGCGGGCGGGCCCCAGTCGGCGAAGGACATGTGTCCGGAGAACGGCGCGGGCAGCCCGAAGTCGCCGCGGTACTCCTCGATGGCGCCGGCCTGGCCGTAGTTGCTGGTGAGGATCACGGCGCGATCCTGGTCGGCGGCGGGGATGTCGTCCCAGACCCCGGCGACGGTGGCGGTGAGCTCGTGCCAGCCGACCTGCTCGCCCTGCTCGGCGTTCATGGCCATGGCGGGCCCGAGCGCGCTGACCGGCAGGACGGGGAGGCCGACGATCGCGTTGATGGCGACGCCGACGACCGCGAGGCCGGTCGCGATCGCGCGGTGGCGGGTGATCCAGCGCAGGGCCGGCTCGGCGCCGGCCGCGGTGAGCAGCACCAGCAGCGGGACCGAGTAGTAGGGCTTGCCGCCGAGGATCAGCAGGATGACGCAGAGGATCGGGTAGCTGAGCGCGAGGGCGCGGGCCCAGCGCACGGCGGGGTCGCGCCAGAGCCGGACGATGCCGGCGATCCACACGGGCACGAGTACCGGTGAGACATAGACGATCTGCATGGGGACGAACAGCAGGCGGTTCTCGGCGCCGTCGTCCGCGCTGATGCCGCTGGCGACGGTGAGCAGCGGCCAGTCGTGTGCGGCCTGCCAGACGAGGATGGGCGCGGCGACGACGAGCCCGACCCCGATGCCGGCGGCGAGCCACCAGGTGCGCAGGACCTGCCGCGGCCCGGTGACCAGCAGCGCGACGCCGAGCGCGAGGACGAGGAGCAGGACGAGCCACTTGTTGGCCATCCCGACGCCGACCGCCGCGCCGATGGCGAGCCACCAGCGGCCGTCGCCCATGCGGAGGAGCTTCAGCGCGAAGAGGCCGATGAGCGCCCAGAGCAGCATGTCGAGGGTGGTGGTGGCGAGCAGGTGCGACACCACGAGGACGAACGAGGACAGCGCGCAGGCCGCGGCCGCGAAGACCTGGCCGGCCTTGCCGCTGCCGAGCTCCCGCGCGACGAGCGCCACGACGACGACCATGGCGGCGCCGATGAGCGTGGCGATGACCCGCAGGCCCATCGGGGTTTCGCCGAAGATCGCCGTCGAGAGCTTGGCCAGCAGCGGGGTGATCGGCGGCTGGTCGACGTAGCCCCAGGCGGGCCGGTCGCCGGCGGCCAGGAAGTACAGCTCGTCCCGGTGGAACCCGTAGCGCCCGGACAGTGCCGTGAGCACCGCGACCTGAACCGCCACGACGATGCCCACGGCGCCGGTGGCCAAGCGCGGTCTGGACGCCGGCGCCTCCTCTGTCACAGCAACGTCCACCACGACGGGCCTCCTGTCCACTATGGACCCTCACCCGATTGGGCGACCGGATCCTAGCGGTCCGGCCAGTGTCCATGGCGGCCGTAGGACAAGCCGTGACGGTAAAGATCGACACCTGTGACGGTGTAGCCGACGGTGTTGGCGGGTAAGGATTCCAGCGGATACCAAGCGATACCGCCGCATTTGTGCGGCTCGGCGTTGCGCGGCTCGCCGGCCCAGCTGTCCGTGGCCTCGAAGAAGAACCCGAGCCGAGCCTCCTCCCCAGCCACCCGATGATGCACCACGGCGACGAGCCGTAACTGCCCGTCGTCGAGGTTGAGGCCGACTTCTTCTTTGGCCTCCCGCGCCATCGCCGCGGCGAGATCCTCGCCCGGCTCGACCTTGCCGCTGGGCAGATTCCACAGCCCGTCGGCGTACCCGGTGTTCTCCCGGAGGGCGAGGAGAACCCGCCCGTCGCGCACGAGCAGGAGGAAGACGTCGGCAAAGGTCCGGAACTCCACCCGTCGAACGCTATCTCCCGCCACCGACACATCCGCACCCCAGCGCGACTGCGCTCGCGCGCGCGATGCAGCCCCCACCCTCTCCGGGGGCACCCCGTGCTTCCAGTTTACCGGGAATAGGGCCTGGTCAAAGGGTCGGCCGGAGCCTGTGGACAACTTCGGGTCGCGAGTGGAGAGTTGGTTCGGCGGGCGGTCGGTGCGGTGTCGCGCAGGTCGTCCGAGGCGCGTGGTCGCCGGGCGTTTGCCGAGTTGCCGGTCGGTCGGCTCGACGTCAGGCCATGCGTTCGCAGAGCCAGGCGAGCGCGAGGGGGTAGCGGTACTCGATGGCGCCGTGCTTGGCGTCGAAGAGTTCGAAGTGGACGGTGTCGTCGGCCACGCCGGCCGCGGCGATCGCCCGGCGGAACGCCACCGCGCCGAAGTCGAGGTAGTACTCGTCCCGGGTGCCGGCGTCGATCCAGATCGCCCGCTGCGACCGGATGGCCTCGGCGTAGTCCGGCTTCGCGGGCATCAGCACCGGGTCCCACGCGAGCCAGTGCGCCCACACCTCCGGCACCACCGCACCGGTGTCGTCGAACGGGATCGAGACCGAGCCGTCCGGGTTGCCGGAGTAGGCCGCGGCGTAGCCGTACGTCTCGATGAGGTCCATGTCGCTGTCCTTGGTGCCGTGCAGGCGCCCGGCCAGGTCGGCGCGGAAGGCGTCGTAGGACCCGTCGTACTCGTCGCGGAGCGTGCGGGCGAGCTCGCGGAAGTCGGGCTGGTAGCAGACCTCGAACAAGCTGTCGCCCGCGTGCGTGGCGAGGGCGCCGAACAGGTCGGGGCGCAGCATCGGGGTGATCATGGCGCCGTAGCCGCCGCTGGACTTGCCGGCGATGGCGCGGTGGTCGCGGTCGGCGAGCGTGCGGTAGCGGGCGTCGACCCAGGCGACGACCTCGTCGCAGAGATAGGAGTGGTAACGCCCGGTGGCGGGGGAGTCGAGGAACTGGCTGCCGCCGACCGAGGTCCACGCGTCGACGTAGACCACGATGGCCGGCGGCACGTCCCCGGTGGCGAACACCTCGTCGGCGAGCTCGGGGAACGGCCGGCGGAACGGCGCGCGGTTGAACCACATGGAGACGTGCCCGGTGTAGCCCTGGATCGTGTAGACGACGGGATAGCGCCGGTCCGAGTCGTCGTAGCCGGGCGGGAGATACACGTGGATGGGACGCTCGTGCGGGTCGCCGAGCGGGTTGTCACGCAGCAGCTCACTGGTGACGACACCCTGCTCGATCCGGCCGGCCAGCTCCGCGGACCAAGGCAGCATGACCCAACCCTAGGTGATCATCGCCCATCCGTCGCCGGCATTCCCCTCAGCCGCTGACCGGCAGCAGGCGGGCCAGGTGCGCCGCCGAGGTGCCCAGCCCGGACGGGGTGCCGAACCGGGGTGCCGGGTACCTCAGCACGGCGTCCTCGTACCGGTGACAGCCCTCGTGCCAGTGGAGAATTCCCGCCATCCAGTCCTTCAGCGAGTCCACGTAGTCCCGCAGCGACTCGGCGACCGGCGGCTCCAGCGAGTCCAGGAGCATCGGGAAATCCTCGGCGAGGACGTGCTCGAACTGCTTCATCCGCGACGTGACGAGGTCCACCACGACCGGCAGCGCGGTGGCCGTGTCGACGTTCAGGAAGTTGCGCACCACGAGCACGCAGTTGTGCAGCTCGCCCTCGAACTCGATCTCCTTGCGGTAGGAGAACACGTCGTTGACGAGGCACCCGTAGTCCATCGCCGCGTTCTCCAGCGCCTGCACCGGCCGGGACCGGTACACCGGCTCGGGCACCGCGTCGTGGGCGAGCCTCGCCAGCGCCTTCGTGAGGTCCGAGCCGAACGTCTGCCGGCGCATCTCGAGGTAGTCCACCGGGTCCGGGATCCGGTTGTGCCGATGGTTGTCCAGCTCCCAGAGCCACGCGTCCAGCATGTGCTCGATCGCCTCGCGGAACGCCTGCCGCGCGGGCACCCCCATCGGCTCGACGGTCCGCAGCCAGACGTCGAGCAGGCTGCGTTCCAGCGCGTTCGCCGGCACGATCGGCGCCGGGCCGTCCACGGGCATCAGCTGCTTGAGCCGCTCGTTGCTCGCCCTGGCCCCGGCGACGTCCCCGCGACCGAACAGCATGGGGTAGTAGTCGTCGCCGTAGGTGCCCCACGTCAGCCACCTCGACGAGATGTCCAGCTGTGGCGCGCTCGCCGCCGGGTGGATGCCCGCCGCGCACAGCGGCAGGTCGATGTCGCGCAGGGTCCGCTCGGTCCACACGCCCTCGTCGAGGATGCCCATCGACCGGGCCCACGCCACGACGTTCTCCCGGGCCGAGGGCAGGTGCTCGCTCAACCGCACCGCGAACGGCATGTACAGCGCCGGCCGCTCGAGCACCCCGACGTGCTCGTACGGCACGTGCCGAAACGCCCGCATCCGTTGCGGCATCGTCGACATCACCGACGCGCCGATCCGCGCCGCCGACGTCCCGAGCCCCGACGGGCCGCCGAGCACGCCGCCGCCCGGGTCCGCCTGCTTGTTCATGTACCGGCTCGACCGCAGGTGCCATTCGTGCCCGCCGGACTGCCAGTCCTGCAGCCCCTTGACGTAGGCGGCCACCCCGAGCCGCGCCGCCGGGTCGATGCCGTGCTCCTCGAACAGCGGCGGCACCTCGGTCAGCGCGGTGTGCTCGAACTGGTGCAACCGCGAGGTCAGCAGGTCGTTCACGGCGTCCGCGGCCTCCTGGGTGGGCATGCCCAGGAACCGCTCGAACACCAGCACGCCGTTGGAGAGCTCTCCCTCGTCGAGCACCTCGCGCTCGTAGGAGAACAGGTCGTTGCGCAGGTGCACCCCGTCGGCGAAGGTGTCCCGCAGCACCCGCATCGGCCGGGACGCGGCGATCCCGGCGGGCACCTCGGCGCCGGTGACGTGCTCGATCAGGTTCGCCGACCACGGCGCGCCACCCACCTTGCGGCGCATCTCGATGTACTCGATGGGGTTCGCCACCCGGCCCTCGTTGATGTTGGCGAGCTCCCACAGCGACTCGTCGAGCAGGTTCTGCGTGCTCTGCGCGAACCGCTGCCGGAAGTCCCGCGAGTGCGCCGGGACCGTCCGCGTCCACAGGTCGGCGAGGCCGCGCTCCACCGGGTTCTCCGGTGTCTCGGTGATCTCGCCGCTCACCGGCATGAACGCGGCCAGCCGGTCGAGGTAGGCGCGGGCGCCGGCCAGGTCGCCGGTTCGCTTGTACAGCTCCAGGAAGTGGTCGTCGAAGTAGAAGACCCAGACGTACCAGTCGGTGACGAGGTCGAGGTCCGGCGCGGTCGCGTCCGGGTGGGTGTAGGCGCACAGGAGCGCGTAGTCGTGTGAGTCGAAGTCGTGCTCGGCCCAGATCGGCGTGCCGTGCTGCGGGACGTCGATCATGTCCATCCCGTACGCCCACGCCTTGCTGTGCTCGCGTGCCTGCTCGAGGTTCGGGTTCAACCGGGCCGGGTAGGGGAGGTAGAACTCGGGAAGCTCGAACGGCTGCATCGCGCACCCTTTCCACCTGGTGAGGACCCGACTAGCAGGCAACCAGGGGGTGGCCGGCCCGGCCAATACCTCCGGCCGGGGAGCACTCGTTCGATACGGACCGATGACCCGACCAGACCAGCGTGGCCTACTGACGGTCGGCTCGACCGGTCGACGTGGACGGGGTTCGGACACAAAAGGGACCCCACGCACCCGTCAGAGCCCGCTTATCCTTGCTGCCTTCCGGCCCTGGGGAGGTTCACGAGATGAACGCCGCATGGGGTCCTCAGCCATTGTAGCCATCCGGGCGGCGGCCCGCCGTGGGTGGCCGGGCTGTCGGGGGTGGCGGGTATGGTCACGTGCCGTGGCGCTCGCCCTCTATCGCAAGTACCGTCCGGCTACCTTTGCCGAGGTCGTCGGCCAGGAACACGTCACCGAACCGTTGCGGGTCGCGCTGACCGCCAAGCGGATCAACCACGCCTACCTGTTCTCCGGCCCCCGGGGCTGCGGCAAGACCTCCAGCGCGCGGATCCTGGCCCGCTCGCTCAACTGCGAGCAGGGCCCCACGGCCGAGCCCTGCGGCGTGTGCGACTCGTGCATCTCGCTCGCGCCGGAGGGGCCGGGCAACGTCGACGTCGTCGAGCTCGACGCGGCCAGCCACGGTGGCGTCGACGACGCCCGCGAGCTGCGTGACCGCGCCTTCTACGCGCCCGCCTCGTCGCGGTACCGGGTGTTCATCATCGACGAGGCGCACATGGTCACCACGCAGGGCTTCAACGCCCTGCTCAAGATCGTCGAGGAGCCGCCGGAGCACCTCGTCTTCATCTTCGCCACCACCGAGCCGGACAAGGTGCTGCCCACCATCCGCTCGCGCACGCACCACTATCCCTTCCGGCTCATCCCGCCGGGCGCCATGCGTGAGCTGCTGGAGCGCAACGTCGCCGACGAGGGCGCCACCGTGGCGCCGGCGGTGTTCCCGCTGGTCATCCGCGCCGGCGGCGGTTCCGCGCGCGACACCCAGTCGGTGCTCGACCAGCTGCTGGCCGGCGCCGGGCCCGAGGGCGTCACCTACGAGCGCGCGGTCGCGCTGCTCGGCGTCACCGACGTCGCGCTCATCGACGACATGGTCGACGGCCTCGCCGCGGGCGACGCCGCCGCCGTCTACGGCACGGTCGACCGCCTGGTCGAGGCCGGCCACGACCCCCGGCGCTTCGCCTCCGACCTGCTCGACCGGCTGCGTGACCTCGTGCTGCTGCGTGCGGTGCCGGACGCGGGGGCGCGCGGGCTCGTCACCACGCCGGCCGACGAGCTGAGCAAGATGATCGCGCAGGTCGAGCACCTCGGCCCGGCCACGCTCACGCGCTTCGCCGAGATCGTGCACACCGGCCTGGTGGACATGCGCGGCGCCACCGCGCCCCGACTGGTGCTCGAGCTGCTGTGCGCCCGGATGCTGCTGCCCGGCGCGGTGCCCACGGACGCCGCCGCCGACTCGGCCGTGTTGCAGCGGTTGGAGCGGATCGAGCGCCGGGTCACGGTGTCCGGTGCCGAGCCGGCCGCCGCGCCGCCGGCAAGGCCGGCTCCCGCTCGCGCCGCCGCGCCTGCCGCGGGTGGGGCTGGTTCGGTTGGCGCTGCAGGCGGTGGGCCCGCGGGGCCGGCCGCTTCCGCCACACCGGATGACGGCGGCTCGGCCGGCGGCAGGTCGACCGGCTCTGCTGGCGCCGGCTCGGCTCGCTCGGGTGGCGCCGGGTCCGGTGCCGGCTCGTCGGCGAATGGTGCATCGGCCGCGCCCGCCGCGTCGGCTGCGGCCGCGGGTCCGGCCGAGGCACCCTCCGCGTCCTCCGGCTCCTGGCCGACGCCGGCCGCCTCCGGCTCCTCGTCGAGCCCGCCCGCCGACGCCTGGCCGACACCAACGCAGTCCGGCCCGCCCGCCGTCACCACCCCGGCCGCCGAGGCCGCGGGCGAGCCGGCCGCGCAAGGCAGTCCGGCCGCGCAAGGCAGTGTCGACGGCAGTGTCGACGCGGCGGGGATCCGAAGGCTGTGGTCGGAGCTGCTGGCCGAGGTCCGCAAGGTCAGCCGCAGCACCGAGGCCATGCTCACCAACGCGAGCGTGCAGTCCGTCGAGGGCGACACGGTCACCATCGGGCACATCGCGGCGCCGCTGGCCCGCCGGCTCGCCGAGAGCCGCAACGTCGACGCGGTCGCGAAGGCCCTGGAGGCCGTGTTCGGCGGGAAGTGGCACGTCCGCTGCGTGCACGCCGAGCAGGGCGGCGGCCCCGGCGCGGCCGCCGCGCCCAAGCCGGCGAAGGCCGAGCCGCCCACCTACCAGCGCCCGACCCAGTCGGCCGCCCAGCCGCCGGCCCCCGCCGCGCCGCCGCCGGCCCCACCCCGCGAGCCCGACCCGCCTGCCCGCCCGGCCCAGGCCGACGAGCTCCCGCCCCCGCCGGAGCCCCCGGACGAGGAGGACCTCTACGACGCCGGCCCCGCGCCGGACGTGGCGCCCCCCAACCCGGAGGCCGACATGGTCAAGCTCCTCACCGACAAGCTGGGTGCCCGCCCCCTCGACCGCTGACCGGCCGGCGGGTCAGGCCAAGTAGGCCAGGATGCCCGCCGCGATCGCCTTCGCGTACGACTGCTGGCCCGTCGCCGATGAGAAGGCCGCCGCCTCCGTCGCGTTGCGCATGTTGCCGCACTCCACCAGCACCGCCGGGCGGGTCGACAGGTTCAGCCCGGCCAGGTCGGCGCGGGGGGACAGGCCCTGCGCGCCGATGTAGGTCGACAGCGGGAACCCGGCCGCCCGCATGCCGTCCCGCACCGTCCGGGCCAGGCGCAGGGACGGCTCACCTTGCTGCGCGTTCAGCGGCGGCGCCGAGTACGCCACGTGGAAACCGCGCGCCGACGCGTTGGTCGAGCCGTCCGCGTGGATCGAGACCACGGCCGCCGCGTCGGCGTTGTTGCCCGCGGCCGCGCGGGCGTCGACGCATGGCCCCACCCCGGTGTCGTTCGGCCGGGTGAGCACCACCTTCACCCCGCGTGCCACGAGGATGTCGCGTACCCGCAGCGCCACCGACCAGGTGAACGCGTGCTCCGGGAACCCCGCGTTCGTGGCCGTTCCGGTGGTGTTGCACGGCTTCGTCCTCCCGCGCCCGGCGGGCACCTGCCGGTTGATCGCCGCGGGGTTGGCCGCGTTGCCGCCGTTGTGGCCCGGGTCGAGGACGACCACCCCGGACACCGGCGACGCGGGCCGGGTCGCGGTCACGGTCGCGCGCGGCGTCGCCGGGGTGGAGGCGGGAGCCGGTGGCGGCGTCGTGACCGAGGAGGGCGGCGGCGCGACCGAAGAGGAGGACGGGGGCGGGACCGGCGCGGGAGTCGGTGAGCCGGCCGCAGGTGCGCCGCAGCCGGCCAGCGCCAGCAGGCAGGTCATCACGGCCAGAGGTCTCCGCACGGCGTTCACCTTGCCACAACGCCGGCACGGCTACGCTGGGACACGACACCTAGGAGAGGAGCCGGCGTGCAACCCGGTGGCGTACCCGACATGCAGCAGATCCTGCAGCAGGCCCAGAAGATGCAGGAACAACTGATGTCGGCACAGGAGGAGCTGGCCAACGCCGAGACCACCGGCAGCGCGGGCGGCGGCCTGGTCACCGCGGTGGTCTCCGGCTCCGGCGAGCTGAAGTCGCTGACCATCGACCCGAAGGTGGTCGACCCCGAGGACACCGAGACCCTGGCCGACCTCGTCGTCGCGGCCGTGCGGGACGCCAGCAGCAGCGCGCAGAAGCTCGCCGCCGAGCGCATGGGCGGGCTCACCGGCGGGCTGGGCGGCCTCGGCCTGCCGGGCATGTAGAGAGAGAAGATGTACGAGGGCCCGGTCCAGGACCTGATCGACGAGCTCGGGCGGCTGCCCGGCATCGGTCCCAAGAGCGCGCAGCGCATCGCCTTCCACCTGCTCGGCGCCGACCCGGCCGACATCGCCCGGCTGCAGCAGGCGCTGCAGCGGGTCAAGGAGGGCGTGGTCTTCTGCGACATCTGCGGCAACGTCTCCGAGCAGGCCACCTGCCGGATCTGCCGCGACGCCCGCCGTGACCTGAGCGCCGTCTGCGTGGTCGAGGAGCCCAAGGACGTCCTGGCCATCGAGCGGACCCGCGAGTTCAAGGGCCGTTACCACGTACTGGGCGGCGCACTGGACCCGCTGTCCGGCATCGGACCCGACCAGCTGCGGATCCGCGAGCTCCTCGCGCGCATCTCGAACGAGGAGGTCACCGAGGTCATCCTCGCCACCGACCCCAACACCGAGGGCGAGGCCACGGCCACCTACCTGATCCGCATGCTCCGCGACTTCCCGGGCCTCACCGTCACCCGGCTGGCCTCGGGCCTGCCGATGGGCGGCGACCTCGAGTTCGCCGACGAGCTCACGCTGGGCCGCGCCCTCTCCGGCCGCCGCACGGTGTGAGGTTCGAGCTCGGGCCACCGCGGCTGGGCCGGGTGCGGCTCGTGGCGATCGACGGCCCGTCGGGCTCGGGCAAGTCCACGCTCGCCGACACCATCGCCGTCGAGCTCCACGCCACGGTGGTGCGCACCGACGACTTCGCCACCTGGGACGACCCCGTCGCGTGGTGGCCCCGCCTCCTGCACGGCGTCCTCGAGCCCCTCGCCGACGGCCGGCCCGGCGGCTACGTCCGTACCGAGTGGACCGGCGGGCACCCGCACCCGGGCGCGACGGTCACGATCACCCCCTCCGAGGTGCTGCTGCTCGAAGGTGTCTCCGCGGGCCGCCGATCGATCAGGCCGCGACTGTCCGCACTCATCTGGTGCGAGGTGGCCGATCGCGCCGAGCGACTGGCCAGGGCCGTCGCCCGGGACGGCGAGGCGCTGCGGGAACCACTCACGGCCTGGCAGGAGTTCGAGGACGGCTGGTTCGCGGTGGACGGGACGAAGGCCGCCGCCGGCTACCGTGCGTGATCATGCCCGGTGAAAAGTGACACAATCTGCGGTGGTGTTCCCGGATCGTAACGTCGCCTGGTTAAACCAGGTGGAGCCCAGGGGCTATGGTCTGCCACCGAGCGGTGAGATCCCGACAAACCTTTGAGGAGTGCGTGATGGCTTACCCGCGATCCGCACGGCCCGGCCCGGCGCGTGTACCCACGCGGCGACGAGCCGGCGTGCGGCCGGCGACCAGTAGCGGGCTGCCCGGCGAGCAGGCCGCATGACGGCTCCGCTCGAAGTCACCGACTCCGCGGCCGGTGCACCTCCTGAGGCCGCGCTCGCCGGACTCGGTGACAAGGCCATCCAGGGTCGCTCGCTCGGTCAGATCGCCTGGATGCGGCTCAAGCGCGACAAGGTCGCCGTCGCCGGCGGCGTGTTCATCGTGCTGCTCATCCTCATCGCCATCAGTGCCCTGCTGGTGGACCGGGTCCTCGGCCTGATCCAGCCCAACGAGTTCCACCAGGACCTGATCAACCAGGAGACGCTCAGCCCGACCGGCACGTTCGGCGGCATGTCGTGGTCCCACCCGCTGGGCGTGGAGCCCGTGAACGGGCGCGACATCCTCACCCGCATCTACGCGGGCTCCTGGATCTCCCTGCTGATCGCGGTCTCGGCCACCCTCCTGTCGGTCACCATCGGCACCGTCATGGGCGTCGTCGCCGGCT
>NZ_DASWSJ010000175.1:0-35797 GCF_036402745.1 Actinophytocola sp.
CGTCGTCATGGGGGTGACCGGGTCGGGGAAGTCCACCGTCGGTGAGGCGCTGGCCCGCGAGCTCGGCGTGCCGTACGCCGACGCGGACAGCTTCCACAGCGCGGCCAACGTCGCCAAGATGGCCGCCGGCCACCCGCTGGACGACGACGACCGGCGGCCGTGGCTCGGGGCCATCGGCGAGTGGCTGGCCGGGCACGAGGACACGGGCGCGGTCGTCACGTGCTCGGCCCTGCGCCGCCGGTACCGCGACGTGCTGCGGGAGAAGGCGCCGGCCGTCGAGTTCGTGCACCTCGACGGCGAGAAGGAGACCGTGCGGCGGCGGGTCGCCGAGCGGACCGGACACTTCATGCCCGAGTCCCTCGTCGACTCGCAGTTCGCCGCCCTGGAACCACTCGGCGACGACGAGCGCGGGGTCGTGCTCGACCTGGCCGCACCCGTCGCCGACCTCGTGGCCGCCGCCGCTAGAAGAGCTTCGAGCCCTGGTCGATGATCGTGAGGACCGACAGGACGCCGAACAGGGCCACCGACCAGCCCAGCACCAGCACCCGGCCGCCGCGGACCTTGATCTCCTCCGGCAGCACGCGGCGGTTGAGCACGATCAGCAGCGCCGAGTAGATGAACATCATCAACCCGCCCACGCACGCCGAGATCACCAGCAGGATCAGCGGCTGGGCGAAGCCCGCGAGCACGATGACGCACCCGACCAGCACCAGCCCCCACACCACGCCGAAGTAGAGCGTGCTCTCCTTCACCCGCTGCGCGTAGGAGGTCTTGACGACGTCGGCCACCAGGCGGCTCGTGTAGTCCACGATGCCCAGTGCCGCGGCGAAGAGCGCGAACGCGCCGATGATCCAGAAGAACGTGCCGAACCAGCGGCCGACCGTGTCGCTGAGGACGTTGCCCTCGATCTGCAGGAACCCGATGCCGTTGGGCAGGTCGGCGCGGCCGAAGACGGTGGAGTAGGACAGCAGCGAGGTGAACAGGATCGACAGGAACGTGATCAGCACGAACGTGGAGAGCTGCTCCCGGTTGGCGAAGCGCCACCACGCGCGCCAGCGGCCCAGGTGCTCCTCGGTCGGCTCGAAGATGAAGCCGGTGCTCGGCGCGGCCTCGGGCTTGCCGGTGACCGGGCTCGTGATGCGCGGGACGTAGCGGCCCATGCCGAAGCCCTTGTCCCGAATCCAGTTGCTCTGCACCAGGTTCTGCCCGCCGCCGGCCCCGGCGAACGCGAGCGCGCCGAGCAGCAGCGCGAACCCGAGCTCGGTGGGGACGGTCGCGTCGGTCACGATCTTCGGCACGTCCGCCCACGCGTTCGCGCTGATCGCGACGAACGCGCCGACGACCAGCAGCACCAGCACGGCGGCGACCTTGAGCATCTCGGCACGTTCGAGCGCGACGTAGACGACCGGTGCGAGCGTGAGGATGAGCCCGATGGCGAGCAGCATGCCGACGGCGATCCAGGTGACCGAGCCGCCCCACAGGTAGGTGACGAGCGTCGCCGAGCTCGTGACCCAGCCGGGCCACAGGTTGGCGAGGATCGTGAGGATGGCGAACACCAGGCCCCAGTGCCGCCAGAACCGGCTGAACCCGGTGAGCGCGGTCTCGCCGGTGGCCAGCGTGTACCGCTCGATCTCCATGTTCAGGAAGAACTGCGTGACCAGGCCCACGAGCGCGGCCCAGACGAACACGAGCCCGACCTGCGAGGCGATGTACGGGAAGAGGATGAACTCGCCCGACGCGAGGCCGACCCCGGCGGCGACGATGCCGGGACCGATGATGCGCCAGGTGGCGGCCGGCGGCTCGGGTAACGGCCGGAGCTCGGGTTTTGCCAGGTACTTCGCGGGAAACCGGTCGACGACCGAGACCGTCACTTCGTTGTGCTGCCTGGTCACTTTCATCCCCTCTCAACGCAGGGTTAGTTGGGGAATTTTATCCGCACTTCGCGGCACCCGTGTTGTTGATCCTTTGTGGACATACGTTTGCCCTGGTCGTCTCGTTGGGGCGATCTGGGTGTAGTTTCAGCGGTGATGAAGACGATGATCGACTTCGAGACTGCCCGGGGCTTCGCGATTCCGATGACGGCGCGGTTCCGGGGGATCGACGTGCGTGCGGGCATGCTCATCGAGGGGCCGGCCGGCTGGGGTGAGTTCTCCGCGTTCGCCGAGTACGACGATCGGGAGTCGGCGTCCTGGCTGACGGCGGCCATCGAGGCCTGCACGGTCGGGTGGCCGGACCCGGTGCGCGGGCGGGTGCCGATCAACGCGACGGTGCCGGTCGTCGGGGCGCAGCGGGCCTACGCGATCGCCGCCTCGTCGGGGTGCCGGACGGTCAAGGTCAAGGTCGCCGAGTCGCCGCTCGGGGACGACCTCGAGCGGCTGGCCGCCGTGCGGGACGCGGTGGGGCCGGCGGGGGCGGTGCGCTGCGACGCCAACGGCGCGTGGGACGTGGACACGGCCGTCGCGGTGATCCCCCAGCTGGACCGGGCGGCCGGCGGGCTCGAGTACGTGGAGCAGCCGTGCCGCACGGTCGACGAGCTGGCCGCCGTGCGCCGCCGGGTCGGCGTGCGGATCGCGGCGGACGAGTCGATCCGGCGGGCCGAGGATCCGCTGCGGGTGGCCGTCGCGGAGGCCGCGGACATCGCGGTGCTCAAGGTCGCGCCGCTCGGGGGCGTGCGGCGGGCGCTGCGGGTGGCCGAGGCGTGCGGGCTGCCGTGCGTCGTGTCGTCGGCACTGGAGACGAGCGTCGGGCTCGCGGCCGGGCTCGCGCTGGCGGGCGCGCTGCCGTCGCTGGACTTCGCGTGCGGGCTGGGGACGTTGTCGTTGCTCGAGTCCGACCTGGTGGGGAACGCGCGGTCGCTGCGGCCGGTGGACGGCTACCTGCCGGTGGCGCCGGTGCCGCCGACGCCGGACCCCGAGCTGCTGGACCGGTACGCGATCGCCGACCCGGCGAAAGCCGCCTGGTGGCGCGACCGCCTCGCCCGGCTGGTCGAGCAGGGCCGCGTGCTCAGCTGAGCGCCTCCGCGCGGGTGGGGCCCGACTGGGCACCCCAGCGCGTGGTCGACAGGCCGGCCACCCGGACCGCCCACCTCGTCGCCTCGACCAGGGAGCTGCCGCGCGCCAGGCCGTCGGCCAGCGCGCCGCAGAAACTGTCACCCGCGCCCGTCGCGTCGACGGCGGCCACCTCGATCGCCGGGACGTGCGTCGTCTCGCCGTGCTCGACGACCAGGGCGCCGTCCGCGCCCAGGGTGACCACCACGGCACCGGGCCCCGCCAGCGAGCCGGCAAGCGCCGCGGCCTCGGCCGGGGTCGCCGGCTCGGGGGCACCACACAGGACCCCCAGCTCGGAGCGGTTCGGCACCAGAACGTCGACCTCGGACAGCACCTCGGGAGCCAACGGCCGGGCCGGCGCGGGGTTCAGGACCACCCGGCCACCGGCCGCCCGCACGGCCGCCGCGACGACGTCCTCGGCGATCTCCAGCTGTACCAGCGTCACCGCCGCCTCGGCCAGCAACGAGGCCGCCGCGGTGAGGTCGGCCGTGCTGAGCCGCGCGTTGGCCCCGGGGCTCACGGCGATCGTGTTCTCGCCGCCCTCGGCGACCGTGATCAGCGCGATCCCGCTCGGCACGTCCGACACCCGGCGCAGCCACGACATGTCGACGCCGGCGTCGGACAGCGCGTCGATGATCGTCGGGGCGAGCGAGTCGTCGCCGACGCAGCCCACGAACGCGACCGGGCTGCCCAGCCGGGCGGCGGCCACCGACTGGTTGGCCCCCTTGCCGCCGGGCGTCCGCAGGTGGTCGCCGCCGAGCACCGTCTCGCCGGCGCCGGGCAGCGCCGGGACCGGCACCACGAAGTCCACGTTGCAGCTACCGACGACCGCGATCATTGCGCGCTGGACCGCGCCCACAGGTTGATGCCGCTGTCCTCGGCGTGCCGGTCGATCTCGGCCAGCTCGTCGTCGGTGAGCTCGAGGGTGTCCAGCGCCGCCAGATTGTCCTCCAGCTGCCGCACGCTCGACGCGCCGATGAGCGTCGAGGTCATCCGCGGGTCGCGCAGGGTCCAGGCCAGCGCCAGCTGCGCGAGCGTCTGGCCACGCCGCCGTGCGATCTCGTTCAGCGCGCGGATCCGGTCGAGGTTCTCCTCGCTCAGCATGTCCTTCGACAGCGACCCCTCGCGGCTCGCGCGCGAGCCCTCCGGCACGCCGTTGAGGTAGCGGTCGGTGAGCATGCCCTGCGCCAACGGGGAGAACCCGATGCAGCCGACGCCGAGCTCGCCGAGCGTGTCCAGCAACTCCGGCTCGATCCAGCGGTTGAGCATCGAGTACGACGGCTGGTGGATCAGCAGCCGCACGCCCATGCCGGCGAGCAGCGCGTGCGCCTCGCGGGTCTTGGCCGGCGAGTACGACGAGATGCCGACGTAGAGCGCCTTGCCCTGCTGGACGGCCGACGCGAGCGCGCCCATGGTCTCGTCGAGCGGCGTGTCGGGGTCGAACCGGTGGGAGTAGAAGATGTCGACGTAGTCCAGGCCCATCCGGGCCAGGCTCTGGTCGAGGCTCGCGAGCACGTACTTGCGCGACCCGCCGCCCTGGCCGTACGGGCCGGGCCACATGTCGTAGCCGGCCTTGGTGGAGACGACCAGCTCGTCGCGGTAGGGCCGGAAGTCCTCGGCGAGCAGCCGGCCGAAGTTCGACTCGGCCGAGCCGTAGGGCGGGCCGTAGTTGTTGGCCAGGTCGAAGTGGGTGACGCCGCGGTCGAACGCGCGCCGCAGGATGGCCCGGCACTGCTCGAGCGGCACCTCGGTGCCGAAGTTCTGCCACAGGCCCAGCGAGATCGCGGGCAGTTGCAGGCCGCTGGCACCGGTCCGGCGGTAGGCCATGTGGTCGTAGCGGTCCTCTGCGGCGCCGAAGCTCATTTTCTCGCGTCTCCTCGATCTTCCGTCGCGGGTAGCGTGCATGGTATGTCCGAGCTGGTGGGCAACGTCGGCTGGATGGGCTGGAACCTCGTCCTGGCCCTGGTTCCGCTCGGGCTGGCGCGGTTCCTGTTCGGTCACCGGCCGCGGCCCGCGTGGCTGCTGTGGACCGGTGGCGTGGTGTTCGTCGCGTTTCTGCCCAACGCGCCCTACGTGCTCACGGACGTGCTCCACCTCCCGCGCGAGCTGGCCGCCACGCACGCCGGCCCGTGGCTCGCCGCCGCGTTGCTGGCGCAGTACGCCTGCCTGGTGGGCGCGGGTTTCGTGGCCTACGTGCTGTCGCTGGTCCGGCTCGAGCGCTGGCTCGCCGAGCGCGGTGTGTCGCGGCGGGCGGTGCTGCTGACCGACCTCGGGCTGCACGGGCTGTGCGCGGTGGGGATCGTGCTGGGCCGGGTGTTCCGGTTCAACTCGTGGGACGTGGTGACCGACCCGCGCGGGCTGGTCGACGTGCTCGCGGTGCCGCAGCCCCGCACGCTGGCGGTCCTGCTGGTGCTGTTCGCGGTGCTCGCCGGCGGGGCGGCAGTGCTGCGCGCCCTGCCGGCGATCGTCGACCGCGCTGCTCGCTCGGTCTAGGGCAACGGCTGGCGGATCATCGGCCGCGCCGTTCGTGATCCACCAGACGCGCCTCAGCCCTCTTGCAGGTCGGCCAGCTTCTGCTTGACCGTGTTCAGCTCGGCCTCCAGCTCGGCGAGCCGCGACTGGTGCTGCTCGCGGGCGGCGTCGAGCACGCTCTCGATGGCCTTGGAGATGTCCTCGTGCAGCTCCGCGGCCGCTCGGGAGACGGCCGCGGCCGGGATCGAGAGGCCCTGCAGCATGCGGGTGCCGCTCTGGGACAGCTCGGCCTGCCACTCGCCGTCCATGGTGCCGGTGACCGTGAGGGTCAGCTCGACGGTGCGGGTCTTGCGGGCGGTGCTGCCGGGCTTGCGCCCGCGCTTGCGCGGCTCCGCCGCAGGCTCCTCTGCCTGCGACTCGACCGCGGGGGCCGGGGCTTCGGTCGGCTGCTCAGCGTCCGCGTTGGCCTCGCTGGGGGTGGACACCATCACGCTCCTTCGTCGTCACACATGTGCGGGAGGCAAACATTAGAACATGCGTTCCCCATGCGCGCACCGGGGCGTTGATCAGTCCTTGCGGTTGGTGAGGGCGAGGCTCGCGCCGAGGCCGATCATCATCAGCCCGCCGGTGCCGCCGATCATCCGCAGCCGGCGCGGGGAGCGGGCGAACCACTCCCGGGCCGTCCCCGCGACGAAGGCCCACCCGCTGTCGCACAGCACCGCGATCAGCGGGAACAGCGTGCCCAGCAGGAGCATCCGCAGCGAGCCGTCGGTGAACTGGGGCAGCGCCACCACCAGGAACACGATCGTCTTCGGGTTGGTGAAGCCCACGACGACACCGTCGCGCCACGCGCGGGCCGGGCCGATATCCCGCACGGACGCGGCGAGCGCGTCGGTGACCCCGCGGCGGTGCCGGATGGCCCGCACGCCCAGGTAGACCAGGTACGCGGCACCGGCCAGCTTGATGACCGTGAACACCACGGCCGACCGCTCCACGATCACCCCGACGCCGAACGCCACCGCGACCACCTGCAGGTACGCGCCCGTCGCGTTGCCCACGACGGTCAGCAGCGCCTCGCGGCGGCCGACGGTGAGCGCGCGACCGATGGTGAACAGCACGCTGGGCCCCGGGATCACGATCATGACCAGCGACAGGGCCGCGAACGCCAGTACCTGGCTCGTCGACATGCGGGCAGCCTAGGCCGGCACCCGCACCACGTCCTCCGATTTCGCCCGCACCGCCACCCCGAGCACGACGACCGCGATGGCCGCGACCGCGGTGAGCGCGATCCCCCGCTCCACCAGACCCAGCGGCACGAACAGCCACCACGGCCCGCCGCCCGCGGCCATCCGCACGACCCCGACGACGATCAGCCCGAACAGGCCCAGCGAGGCGACGCCGAAGCCCCGCGCGGCCAGCCGCCAGCGCGCCGAGTCCGGGAACACCGCCCGCGCGATGACGAGCACCGCGATCGGCAGCGCGACGAACCCGACCACGCTGGCGTAGCGGTGGATCGTGCCGCCCGTGCTCGGCCCGACCGTCCAGTCCGTCTTGGTGAACCAGACGACGACCAGCAGGCTCAGTGTCCACAGTGCACCCAGCACGGTGGGTCCCGACAGTGGCCGGACGTACCGCTCGCGGACCAGCACGACGAAGGCCAGCGCGGACCCGAGGGCGATCAGCAGCACCGACAGGTCGAAGATCCACTTGTTCGGGCCCAGCGCGTACTGGCTGAGCGTGCGCCGGACCGGGCTGATCTCGTTGGTGGGCGGCAGCACGTGCAACGCCAGCATCAGCACGACCCCGGCCACCAGCGAGCACACGCTCGCCAGCGCCGCCGTTCTTCCCGAGGACATGCGTCCGACACTAACCACCGAAGGTGAGAGAACGGTAAGACGACAAACCGGACGAACTCAACCCCGGCTGTCGATCAGCACCGCGATGCCGTCGAGCAGCCGTGCCAGCCCGAACACGAAGTCCTCGTCCGGCATCTCGTCGTTGCCGTCCCCGGCGGGGTCGAACACGTTGGCCGCGAGCACCTCGTGCAGCGCCGGGAACTCCGCCGGGTCGGTGAGCGTGGTGAGCAGCGTGCCGTAGTTGGCCATCATGTCGAGCGCGGCCTGGTCACCGGTGGCGAACGCCTGGTTGATCTGCCCGGTGAGGCTGGCCCAGCTGCGGGTGAAGCTCGAGACCGTGAGGATCACCGACATCTTCTCGTGCGGCTGCAGCGGGGCGCCCCCCAGGCAGCGCAGCCCCTGCTCGAGGTAGGCGATCTGGTTCGGCGTGATCGGCGGCGCGTTGATCGGCACCTGCATCGCCCACGGGTGCCGCCGGTACGCGGCGAGCTCGGCCCACGCCCACCGCTCCAGGCCGGCCCGCCAGCCGTCGTCGCCGGCGATGTCCGGCATCGAGCCGAGTGCCGCGTCGACCATCAGCGCCAGCAGCTCGTCCTTGGCCGCGACGTAGCGGTAGAGCGACATGGCCGACGTGCCCAGCTCCTTCGCGACCCGGCTCATCGACACCGCGCCGATCCCCTCGTCGGCGGCGACGGCGACCCCCGCGGCCACCACCCGCTCGAGGCTCAGACCGGCCTTCGGTCCCTTGGTCGGCCGTTCCCGCACGCCCCAGGCCCGCTCGAAGCTGGCCGGAAGACCGGTGCCGCGCTCACTCATCCCTGGTTCCTACCCCGACCCGACATCAGGGAAAACCCCGATGTACTGTTTACGACCTACGCAGTAGAGTTTACGCTATACGCAGTGCGCACCGCGGTTCACGAGCTGGTCCCCCCGAACACCTGAGAAAGAAGGAATCCCCATGCCCGACGAGCCAGCCATCGAGGCTACTGGTCTCGAGAAGTCCTACGGCACGGTGCGGGTGCTCTCCGGCGTCGACGTCCGGGTAGCCCGAGGCAGCGTGTTCTCGCTGCTCGGCCCGAACGGCGCCGGCAAGACCACCATGGTGCGCATCCTGTCCACGCTGCTCCAGCCGGACGCCGGCACGGCCACCGTGGCCGGGTTCGACACCGTCCGCGAGCGCGCCCAGGTCCGCCGCAGCATCAGCCTGACCGGCCAGGACACCGCGATCGACGAGCTGCAGACCGGGGCGGAGAACCTGCGGATGATGGCCCGGCTGTGCCGGCTGTCCAAGGCAGAGGCGCGGGCCAGGGCGACCGAGCTGCTCGAGCAGTTCGACCTGACCGCCGCCGCGCGCCGCCGGGTCGGCACGTACTCCGGCGGCATGCGCCGGCGCCTCGACCTCGCCGCGAGCCTCATCGTGCGGCCCGCGGTGATCTTCCTGGACGAGCCGACCACCGGCCTGGACCCGCGCAGCCGGCAGGCGGTGTGGGAGGTGGTCACCGACCTCACCCGCTCGGGCGTGACGATCTTCCTGACCACCCAGTACCTGGAGGAGGCCGACAAGCTCGCCGACCGCATCGCCGTGATGGACGGCGGGACGATCGTGGCCGAGGGCACCTCCGCGGAGCTCAAGCAGCAGGTCGCCGGGCACCGGCTGGACCTGACCGCGGTCGACCAGGACGCGTTCGCCGAGCTGATGGGTGTGCTCGGCCCGCGGGCCGTCCAGCCGGTCGACGACCGGCGCACGGTGTCCGTCGCCACCGACGGCAGCGCCGGGCACGTGCGGGCGCTGCTCGACGAGCTCGACCCCAGGCGCGCGACGGTGGCCCGCTTCACCGTCCACAGTGCCACCCTCGACGACGTCTTCCTCGCCCTGACCGGGCACACCACCACCACCGAGCCCGAGAAGGAGACCGCCGGTGTCTGAGCTCACCCTTGCCCGCCCCGCCTCGTTGGGCGGCGACGCGCGCGTGATGGTCGGCCGCTCCGTGCGGCTGTCCCTGCGCAACATGGACGCGCTGTTCACCGCGCTGTTCCTGCCGGTCATGCTGATGCTGCTGTTCGTCTACCTGTTCGGCGGCGCCATCGAGACCGGCACCGAGTACGTGACCTACGTGGTGCCGGGCGTGATCCTGCTGTGCGCCGGCTTCGGCTCCTCGCTCACCGCGGTCGCGGTCACGCAGGACATGAACGGCGGCATCATGGACCGCTTCCGGTCGATGGACATCAGCGGCGCCGCGGTGCTCGCCGGGCACGTCGTGGCGAGCGTCAGCCGCAACCTGATGTCGACCGTGCTGGTGCTGTCGGTCGCGTTCCTGATCGGGTTCCGGCCTTCGGCGTCCGTTGTGGACTATCTGGCGGCGGTCGGGGTCCTGCTGCTGTTCGTGCTCGCGTTCTCCTGGGTCTCGGCGGCGGTCGGGCTGATCGCGCGGTCCGCGGAGGCGGCCGGTGGGTTCACGTTCCTCGTGATGTTCCTGCCGTACCCGAGCAGCGCCTTCGTGCCGATCGACACGATGCCTTCGTGGATCCACGGGTTCGCCGAGCACCAGCCGTTCACGCCGGTGATCGAGTCGATGCGTGGTCTGCTGCTCGGTACGCCGGTGGGGAACTCCGGGTGGCTCGCTGTGGCTTGGTGCGGGGGGATTCTCCTGGTCGCCGTGACCGCGTCCGGGTTCTTGTTCCGGCGCCGCATTTCCTGACCCGCTCCGGGGGGTGCGGGGGGTGCGACGAAGCCGGCCCGGTATGTGCTGGGCCGGCTTCGTCGTGTGCGGCTGGGGTTTCCGCCCGCTATCAGCGGAGGGTGATCTCCAGGGTGCCGTCCTTCGGGACCGACGCCCTGACCTCCGTGCCGCGGGTCGTCTGGACCACGTCGTAGTGGACCTGGCGGCCGTTGTAGGTCACCTTGCTCACCTGCTTGCCCGCCGGCAGCACCGCGCCGACGGTCAGGTCCGCTCGCACGTCGTGCAGGTGCACCTCGGTCAGCAGCGTGTCGCCGTCGCGCGTTGCCGCGACGTCCACCGAGCCTCGGGCCAGCTGGATGTCCGAGCCGGCGATTCTCGGCTGGCCGTCGGGCAGCTGTGGGATCACCGACAGCTTTCCGTTGCCCAGGTCCGGGGACACGCCGAGCTGCTGGTGCACGACCGGCCACAGGATCCCGTACGTGCCCCAGGCCTGCAGCGACATCGAGCGGTCGTAGAACGGCCGGTCGATGTTGGCCACGAAGTCCGGTGACGGGGCGATCTCCGGCATCGCGCCGGGGGCCTCGCGGACGGCCGGGTCCAGCTGAATCCGCGCGTTGCCCGTCGTGTAGGTCCGTTGTGGACCCAGGCGGCCGAAGTTGCCCTCCGCCACCGCCATCACGCCGGTGTTGAGCGAGAACGTCGATCGCTCGCTGGGCACTGTGGACACCACGGTGTCACACGACGGGCCCGGGTTGCCCGCCGGCGCGGAGGTTGGGCCGCTGCCGGTGTGGTAGAGCCCGAACTCGCCGGTGTAACAGTTCCTCTCCCGCTGGGTCAGCGCGGTCGTCCCGTGTGCCGGGGACGCGAGCGGGGTGCCGCCGGGCAGCTCGATCTCCATCGGGGAGACACCCGTCCAGTGGCGCTGGAAGATCGGCGTGTTGTCGTTGGCCGGGTTCGCCGGATCGTCGATCGACTCGGCGTAGGCCTTCGCGTCGCCGGGGGCCCACCACGTTGCCTCGAACCGCGACCGCAGCGTGGCCGCGCGGCCGCGGGCCCAGGTCTCGGTGGCGTGGTCGCCCTTGCTGGCGGCCATGTCCGCGAGGTCGAGCAGACCACGCACGTAGTACGCCGTGCTGTCCAGCTTCTCCACGCCCATCCCGGGCCGCTCGACGTTACCCAAGCCCTCCAGCCAGCCGTCGCCGTCCGCGTCCAGCGTCCTGTCCACGTACTTCAGGTTGCGGACCGTGAAGTCGTAGAGGTCGTCCCGGAAACCGTTGTCGCCGGTCCAGCGCCACACCAGGGCCACCGCGCTCGGGAACTTCACCGTCTCGTCGGTGTTGCCCGCGTCGTTGTTCGCTCCGAAGTAGACGTCGCCGGTGTGCACGACCTCGTGCACGAGCTTGCCGCTGCGCGCGTTGACGATCTCGCTGACGTCCCGCAGCCCGCGCAGGTGGGCCTTGATCGGCTCGAACTGGCCGGCGGCCACCGCGGCGAACGCGGTGTACTCGCCGTCGGTGCCGAACATCCACGGGTAGTCCGGGAAACCGGCGCCGTACCAGCGAGCTTCGTCCAGCGTGCCGGCCGGTGCCGGGTAGGCCCGGCCCTCGTCGACGTCACGCAGCTTCAGGTCGTGCGCCTCCTGCACCGAGTCGGCGAGGTTCTGCTTGCTCCACTCGACACTCTGCTGCAGCAGCCGGTCACCCGGCAGGTCGACGACGGTGTTGTGCGCCGTCGCGAGCCGTCCGTCCACCTTGGAGCGCAGCAGGCCGGCCGGGTTCTTCGAGGCCTTCGCGTACTCGGCGCGGGCCGCGGCCGGGCCCTGGTCCGAGCCGGCCACGGTGAACCACAGCGTGGTCGAGCGGCCGGGCGTGAGCGAGACGTCGTAGTTCAACCGGCCGCCGGTGCCCTTGCCGAACACCGAGTCGTCGCAGCGTGGCGGCGCGGCGCCGTCGGCCGGGCAGACCACGGCCGGGTCCTGCGGGCCGCGGTGGTCCGGGCCGAGCTCGTGGCCGGCGGGCCGGGCCGAGGAGCCGACGACCGCGGCGTAGTCGTGCGCGCCGGTGCCGGGCGAGGTGCCCTTCTCCCGGAAGGTCAGCGCGCCGTCCGCGTAGCCGCCGGTGTCGGGCAGGTTCACGGCGGCGGCGCCGGGGGTGGTCCAGCCCCACGGGTAGTTCGGCATCAGCTCGGAGTGCGCGTCCATCGCGAGCCGCACGGTGCGCCGCGAGTCGCTGCGCAGGGTCACGCCGATGACGTTGGCCCGCACGCCGTCGGGCGCGAAGTCGAGCCGGTCGACCTTCAGCCCGCCCTGGCCCGCGTAGTCGAACCGGTGGTAGCCCCAGCCCGCGGTGTAGCGGGTGGTGGCCACGTCGGCGCCGAGCCACGCGTCGTCGACGGCGAACCAGACACCGTCGAGCAGCTTCACCGGCGGCGTCCAGATGCCGCCCATCTCGCCCCGGATGTGCCAGCCGGTGGCCGGGTACAGGCCCGTCGAGTCGCCCATGGCGATCATCCGGTCGCCGGTGACCAGCGCCCGGCGGTCGGCCAGGCGGGTGGTCTCCGACAGCTCCACCAGTCTTCGGCCGGCCAGCGCACCCCCCGCGAACGAGTCCGCGCCCGCGGCCGGCGCCGCGGCGGCGACCGGCACGTTCAACGCGGTGGTGGCCAGCACGGCCAGGACTAAGGCAGCCTTGCTCCTCATCACTTCACGCCTCCAGCAGTCAGGCCGGCGATGATCCGGCGCTGGAAGATCAGGACCACGATGACCAGCGGCACGGTCACGATGACCCCGGCCGCCATCTTGGTCCCGAACGGACTGTCGAACCCGGACACACCGGTGAACTGGGAGATCGCGACCGTCGCGGTCTTCATCTGCTTCTCGTTGACCATGGACAGGGCGAAGATGAACTCGTTCCAGGCCGCGATGAACGTGATGATCGCGGTGGTGAACATGCCCGGCGCGGCCAGCGGGAGGATCACCCGGCGGAACGCCTGGCCACGGGTCAGCCCGTCCACCATGGCCGCCTCCTCCAGCTCCTTCGGCATCTGCCGGAAGAACGTGGCGAGCGTCCACACCGCGAGGGGCAGCGCGAACGAGAGGCTGGGCACGATCATCGCCTGGTAGGTGTCGATCCAGCCGATCTCGGTGAACAGCTTGAGCAGCGGCACGACGAGCGAGATCCCGGGGAACATCGAGGTCGCGATGATGATGCCGGCGGCGACGTTCTTGAACCGGAAGTTCAGCCGCGCCAGCGTGTACGCCGCGAACGTGCCGACGATCAGGGTGGCGATGGTGGTCACGCCGGCCACGACGACGCTGTTGAGCAGCGACCGCCAGAAGCCGACGCTCGGCCCGAACACCGCGGCGAAGTTCTCCGTGGACATCGGGCTCGGGAAGAAGGAGTTCTCGCCCTGGTCGTTGGGCCTGCGGAAGGCCGAGACGAGCATCCAGTAGAAGGGCGCGAGGCAGTAGACGACGATGATCAGGATGCCGAGGTTCAGCAGCCAGCGCCGCCCGGCGGGGGCGTTCCCGTTGGTGGTCATGCCGACACCGCCTCCGCCTTGGCCTTGCGCTTCGCCGCGTCCTTGTCGCGCACTCTCGCCTCGCCGATGAGGTCGGCGCCGAGGAGCTTGACGAACGCGTAGGCGATGATCGCGACGTAGAGGAACAGGATCGTCGCGTAGGCCGCGGCCGGCCCGTACCGCACGGCGTTGGCCTCGTCGAAGGCCAACATGGACAGTGTCTCCACCGACTGCTTGCGGGGTCCGATGAGGACGTAGGGCAGGTCGAAGATGCGCAGCACGTCCATGACCCGGAACAGCATCGCGACCAGCAGCGCCGGCTTCACCAGCGGCAGCGTGATCCGCCAGAACGTGCGCCAGCCGCTGGCACCGTCCACCCTGGCCGCCTCGTAGACGTCGTTGGGGATCATCTGCAGACCGGCCAGCACGAGCAGCCCGACGAACGGTGCGGTCTTCCACGTGTCCGCGATCAGCACCGCGACCTTGGCCTGGAAGCCCTCGGTGGTCCACAGGATCTGGGTGTTCAGGATCTGGTTCGCGATCCCGTCCGCCTGGAAGATCCACTGCCACAGCAGCGCGGACATGGCGGTCGGCACGGCCCACGGCACCAGGATGCTCGCGCGCACCATGCCTCTGCCGCGCAGCGCGTGGTGCATGACCAGCGCCATCGCCACGCCCAGCACGACCTCGATCGCCACGCCGACGATGGTGAAGAACGTGGTGTTGAAGAAGGCGTTCCAGAACCGGCTGGCGACCTCGCCGGAGAAGATGGCCGAGTAGTGGTCGATGCCGACGAACTTCTCGCCCGAGACGACGAACCCGCTCGCGTCGAGGCCCTCCGACTTGCGGTACAGCGACTCGCGGAGGGCGGCGATGAGCGGGTAGACGATCACCAGCGCCAGCACGACGAACGTGGGTGAGAGCAGGCCGAAGGCCAGCCGCCCGTGGCGTTGTGGGCTGGTGGTTACGTTGCCGCCGGTGGTGGCGGGCACTAAGGCAGGCGCGGTCACGACGATCTCCCGTTGGTTGGTCGGGGGAAGGTCCGGCCGGGCGGCACACGCGCCGCCCGGCCGGACGCCTCGCCGTTACTGCTTGGTCAGCTCTTCGAGCTTGGTCTGCAGATCCGACAGCGCCTGGTCGGTGGGCTTGTCACCGGTCATCGCGCTGTACGCGGCCTCCTGGATGGCCGCCGTGACGTCGCCGTACTTGACGACCTTCGGCCGCGGCGCCGCATTGTCGATCGATGCCTTCAGCGTGGGCAGGTACGGGAACTTCTCCTTCAGGGCCGCCTCGTCGTACAGCGCCGACCGGGTCGGTGCCTGCGAGGTGGCGAGCAGGTTGGACCGCTCGGCCTCCTCGCTGGAGAAGAACTTGATGAAGTCCAGCGCCGTCGCCTTGTTCGGCGCGAACGCCGAGATCGCGAAGTTGTGACCGCCCAGAGTGGACACTCCGGGGCCGTCCTTGCCGGGCAGCGGCGCGACGTCGAACTTGCCGGCCACCTTGGACGAACCGTCGGTGGCGTTGGCCTTCGCCCACTGGTACGGCCACTGACGGTGGAAGAGCAGCTGGCCGTCCTGGAACGCGCGGCGGCCCGGCTCCTCCTGGTAGGTGATCGCGGCCTTCGGGATCTCGCCCGACTTCAGGCCGTCGACCAGGAAGTTGAGACCGTCCTTGGCCTGCTGCGAGTTGACCGTCGGCTTGCCGCTGTCGTCGACCACGGTGCCGCCCGCGGACTGCACGGCCTCGGAGAAGTTCACCGTGAGGCCCTCGTACTTGTCGAACTGGCCCGCGTAGCAGCCGATGCTCTTGGCCTCGGGCAGCGCCTTGACCTTGTCACATGCGGTCTTCATCTCGGCCCAGGTCTTGGGCGGCTCGCTGACGCCGGCCTTCGTGAGCAGGTCCTTGCGGTAGTAGAGCAGGCCACCGTCGGAGTACACCGGCATCGCGTACATCTTGTCGCGGTACATGGCGGTGTCGACGGCCGGCTTGAGGAACTTGTCCAGGTCGAACTGGTCCTGCGGCAGCGCCACGATCCACCGGTTCGCGGCGAACTCCGCGGTCCAGATGACGTCCAGGTTGAGCACGCTGTACTCGGCGGACTCCACCTGGGCGTTCTGGATCATGCGGTTCCGCTGCTCGTCAGCGGCCTCCGGCAGTTCGGTGATCGTCACCTTCTCGTCGGGGTGGTCGGTGTTCCACTGGTCGACCAGCTTCTGCATGTTGCCCGACGTGTCCTTGCCGGTCGCGAACGTGATGGGCCCGCGTCCCTCCAGCTTCGGGGCGGCGCCACCGCCACCCCCGCTGTTGTCGCCGCCGCCGCTGCCGCTGCTACCGCAGCCGCCCAGCACGACGGCCGCCGCGGCCAGCAACGCAGCAGTGCGCGCCCTTGCTCCAGCACTCATTTCCGTTTACTCCTGTCGATCCGTGACTGCACCGCACCTTGCTATTTCCTGCCACGCGGAACAAGTGCACAGTCAAGGGCTTCCTGAATGGGCACGTGAGGACACCACGGATCTAGCCGCGACCGGGCGAACTGCCGCCCCCGCGCGGGTCCACCGTTGAGTCATCCTCGACTCCCTACGCCGGTCCACTTCGGACCCGGCATTCGATGCGACTGCATAACCTGTGGCACGATTCGGCCACTTGATCGGTTAATGGCGGACAAGCCTGGACCAGCCCGCGCTTTGAAGTCAAGCCCGACCCATCCGCATCCGGCCGAAGGGAGGCCTGGTGGCCACCGAACAGCCCACAGGCACCAACCCCGATCTCATTCCGACACCGCCTCGTGGCTTTCCGCCACCGGTTCCGGCCCCACCGAACCGGCGTGGGCCCGCTGTCGTCGCAGCGATCGTGAGTTTGGTGGTCGGCGGGGCACTGGTGGGCGGCGCATGGTTGCTATTCGGCAACGATGGTGCATCGTCCTCGCCGATTTCGGCCCCGGCCCGCCTTTCCGATTACGTGAAGCACGGTGACGCCTCCGTGTTCGCCGAGAACGCCAACGGCCGCGAGGTGGCCCAGCGCCGCGACGACTGGGACGCGAAGAGCGCCGAGCGCCTCGCCGCGGCCCACGACGGGGCGGGCGCGTTCGTGCAGACCTATACAGACAAGGACGTGCGGAACACGTTCATGCTGGAGGTCGTGCGGGCGCCGGCGCCGTTCCCGCCGTACGTGCCCTACTCCGACCCGAAGGACCTGGGCATGGAGCGCCCGCTGGAGGAGCTCCGCACCTTCGGCGACGTCGGCTGCCTGGTGCGCAACGACCCGGCCCAGAGCTACCTGACGAGCTGCCTGCGCACGAACGCGAACCTGACCGTCCAGATCAGCCACGTGAGCGGCGACCTCGCCCAGGACCCCGCCGAGGTGGCCGGCCTGGTCGACAAGGCGTGGCAGGAACTTGCCTAGCCCGGCGTCCCGTTCGGCCCAGCGGCGCGGGGGGTCAGAACGTCGTCAGGACCTTGTCCTCGGCGGCACGCACGACCTCGGTGAACTCGGCCTCGTCGAAGCCGCCGCTCGAGCCGCCGGTCAGCACCAGCACGTGCCGGCCGACCGCGACGACGGCGATGCCGATCGCGATCGTCACGCCGCCCGCCTCGATCGTGGTGAGCAGCGCGAACGAGCGGGCGTCGCTCGGCGCCGGGAGCCGGGCGAAGGTGACCGTGCCGGTGGCGCCGTCCTGGGTGAACGTCGTGGTCCGGCAGGCGTTCAGCAGCCCGTCGATGGCGCTCGCGTCCCACCTCTCGACCTCGCTCGAGTTCGCGACCACCTCGACGTAGTACGTGCCGGTACCCGAGTTGGCGGCCTGCGCGGCGCCGACCGGGTGGTCGCCGGTGACCTGCGGCTGGGTCCGGAGCAGCTCCGCGCACCCGGCCGGCTGGAGGTCGCCGGGCAGGTCCTGGCCACCGCTCTGCCGCTCCAGGTCCTCCTTGCCGAGCAGGGTCACCACGTACCCGCTCGGGTAGTCCTCGGCGGTCAGCAGGGCGGCCTGGAGCTCCTTGTCGACGGTGTAGGTCGGCCCCTCGTCCCGCAGCGCCACCACCGCCACGGTCACCGCGACGGCGGCCACCGCGATCCCGGTGAGCCACCAGCCGACCCGGGTGCGGCGGCGCGGCTCGGCAACGGGCAACCTCGACAGCTCGGTCATGTCCCCTCCTCCTGGCTTGTGTGCCAGTTGGAGCGGTGACCGTCGCGAGGTGTTCCGCGTGTTCGCAGTTCGTAAGGACTGTCCGTAACGACTGGTTCGTAACGACTGGTTCGTAATGGCTATGGGAGGGCGAAGTGGGCGACGGCCCGCTCGTCGAGGCTGCCCAGGTAGACCGTGCCGGCGTCCTCGCGCACGCCCGTGACCATGTGGAAGTCGGGGCTCGTGCCGTGGAAGTCGTGGACCGTCGCGCCGGTCGCGAAGTCGACGGCGCGGGCCCAGACCACCCGCTTCTCCCTGGGCTGCAGCGCGTCGGGCAGGGCCCAGACCGCCTTGCGCAGGGCCGGGTGCAGCCTGCTGGAGAGGTCCAGCGCCGGCACCCGCGGGCTGGCCAGCGCGATCCAGAGGTGGCCGTCGGAGCCGGTGGCGATGTTGTCCGGGAAACCGGGCAGCCCCGCCACGAGCACCTCGGCGGAGCCCTGGCGGGAACCGGTGAGGTGGACCTTGTCGAGCTGGTAGAACCCGGTCTGCGCGACCACCACGGCCGACTCGTCCGGAGCCAGCGCCACGCCGTTGGCGAAGTGCAGGCCGTCGAGCAGGGTCTCGACGGTGCCGGACGGGTCCCGGCGCAGCAGCCGGCCGGTGCCGCGGTGCTCGAGCAGGTCGGCCTTCCAGTACCGCAGGTCGAAGCGGCTGGTGGAGTCGGTGAAGTAGATCGTGCCGTCGGCGGCCACCGCGGCGTTGTTGCAGATCCGCAGGCCGGGGCCCTTCGCGAGGAGCACCTCGACCTCGCCGCTGACCCGCTCGACCAGCAGCAGCCCGCGCTCCGCGTCGCACACGAGCAGCCGCCCGTCGGGGTGGAGCTCGATGCCCAGCGGCCGCCCGCGGGTGTCGGCGATGGTGTCGAGGCGCCGGCCGTCCGGGGTGAGCCGCAGGATGCGCCCGTCCTCGACGCCGGTGAACACGTGGCCCTTGTCCACGAGGACGTCCTCGGTGCCGTACCCGTTGACCTGCACGACGGTGAGCGGCGGCAGCGTGCCCTTGGCGGGCTTGCCCACCACCCTGGGCGGCTGCCAGACGACCGGCTCGATCGGGGGACGGCGCATACCCCCTGCCTACCAGGCTTCGCCCACGACCGGCCAGAGACTCACCGGTAGCTCAGCAGCTCCCGGCGCTCGCCCTCGAAGTGCGCGTGCTCGTTGAACGACAGCAGGCTCACCCCGGACCGGCCGCGCACGAGCTTGGTGATGCTCGCGTTCGCCATCGTGCGGTTGAGCGCCAGGTAGCCGGCCGGCGGCGCGTCGAGCAGCCGCGCGCAGACCGCGCTGATCACCCCGGCCGAGGTGAACACCAGCGCGTTCCCGCCGCGGGGCAGGTCGTCGAACACGTCGTCGATCGCGGCCAGGGCACCGCCGCTGAACTCCGCCCACGTGCCCGAGTGCCCGACGGTCGAACCGGCCTGGATCCACCCCCGCAGCGCGTCGTCCAGCATCCCCTGGAACCGGCGGGCCGCGGCGACGAGGTCGGACGGGTCCGCCGCCTGCCCCTCGGGCACGAGCCCGAGGTGGTCGTACTCGTTCCACCGCGGGTCCTGGCGGACCGGCAGGTCGAGGCCGGCCGCCGGCAGGCACGCCGCCGCGGTGGCGAGCTGGCGGCGCAGCGTCCCGGCCCAGACCGCGTGGACCGGCACCTCGCGCCGGCGCAGCTCGTCGCCGAGGACCTTCGACTGGGTCTCGCCGGTGGGCGACAGCACGTCGTAGTCGGCCGTGCCGAACGAGGCCTGGCCGTGCCGCAGCAGGTAGATCGCGCCCATCAGCCGATCGCCTTGCGGCAGCGGCCGTCCAGGTACTCGACGAACCTGCCGAAGTGCTCGAACGCGGGGTTGTGCGTCTGTCCCTCGCGGAACCGGTAGTAGATCTGCTGCATGATCACCGCGAGCCGGAACAGGCCGAACACCTCGTAGAACGTCCAGTTCCGCGCGGACAGGCCGGACCGGTCGCAGTAGTAGTCGACGAGCTCGCGCCGGGTCGGCATGCCGGGCAGGTGCGTTGGCTGGCGGCGCAGCAGCTGCGCGACCTGGTCGTCGTCGGCCTGGATCCAGTACGCGAGGCTGCCGGCGAGGTCCATCAGCGGGTCGCCGAGCGTGGCCATCTCCCAGTCCAGCACGCCGACGACCTCGAGCGTGCCGGGCTCGTCCAGCACGACGTTGTCGAAGCGGAAGTCGTTGTGTATCACGCAGGTCCGCACGTCACCCGGCTGGTTGTCCGCGAGCCACGCCATGACGTCCTCGGACTCCGGCACGTCCGGCGTGCGGGCCTTGCGGTAGCGGTCGGTCCAGCCGCGCACCTGCCGCTCGACATAGCCCGCGCCCTTGCCGAGGTCGGCGAGCCCCGCCGCCTCGGCGTCCACCTGGTGCAGCTCGATGAGCCGGTCGAACACCCGCAACGCCAGCGAGCGCGCGCCGGTCTCGGACAGCGTCAGCCCGTCCGGCAGGTCGCCGCGCAGGATGATGCCGTCGAGGCGCTCCATGACGTAGAAGTCCGAGCCGAGCACCGCCGGGTCGGTGCACATCGCCAGGACGTCCGGCACGTACGGGTACACCGGCGCCAGCCTGCTCTGCACCAGGAACTCGCGCCGCATGTCGTGCGCGGACCTGGCCTTCTGCCCGGCGGGCGGCCTGCGCAGGATCAGCTCGCGGCCGGCGAAGCACAGCAGGTAGGTGAGGTTCGACGCGCCGCCGGGGTACTGCCGCACCTCCCGCAGCTCACCCAGACCGTCCACAGTGGAGTGCAGCCACGCGGTGACGGCGGCCGTGTCGAACGCGTCCTCCGCGCGCACCTCGCCGGGCTGGTCCCGCAGCGTGGTCACGACCCCTCCCGTTCCAGGCTCGACCGAAGTCGCGACCAGTAGGTCCGCACCTGCGCGTCGACCACCCCCGGCGCGAGCCGCTTCAGCCGCGCCGAGCGCCGCCCGTCGGGGTGGGTCAGCACCAGGAAACGCTTGCGGGCCACGGCATCGACGACCTGTGCGGCGATGTCCTCGGCGGTGACCTTCGACGAGCGCATGAGCTTGTCCATCAGTACCGCGAGCCCCGGGTCGGGGCTGCGCAGCCGGTCGCCGAGGTTGGTGCGGAAGTACGCCGGGCAGACCACGGTGGTGTGCACGCCGTAGGGCTCGAGCTCCAGGCGCAGCGTGTCGGACAGCGCGATCACCCCGGCCTTGGTGACGTTGTAGGAGCTCATCGCGGGCAGGTTCATGATCCCCGCGAGCGAGGCGACGTTCACGATGTGCCCGGCGTGCTGGTCCTTGAACAGCGGCACGAACGTCCGGCAGCCGCGCACCACGCCCTTGAGGTTGATCTCCCAGATCCAGTCCCAGTCCTCGATGCTGATCCGCTCGAACCGCCCGCCGGCGCCGACCCCGGCGTTGTTCACCAGCACGTCGAGGCCGCCCCAGTCCTCCTGGCAGCGGTCGAGCGCGGCCCGCCAGCCCTCGTCGGTGGTGACGTCGAGCCGGATCGAGGTCTGGCCCAGCTCCTTGGCGACCACCTCGGCGGCGCTCGCGTCCACATCGGACACCAGCACCCGGGCGCCCGCGCCCGAGTACCGCGTCGCGATCGCCTTGCCCAGCCCGGACCCCGCGCCGGTGACGAGCACCCTCACCTGGTCTCCTGGATGTAGGGGGCGAGCTCGACGCGCGCCACGAGGTTGAGGTGCACCTCGTCCGGGCCGTCCGCGAGGCGCAGCGAACGCGCCCCGGCGTAGGCGGCGGCCAGCGGGAAGTCCTCGGACAGGCCCGCGCCGCCGTGCAGCTGGATGGCCATGTCGATCACCTCGAGCGCCATCGTGGGCACCGCCACCTTGATCTGCGACACCTCGCTGCGCGCACCCGCCAGGCCCTTGGTGTCCAGCAGCCACGCGGTGTGCAGCACCAGCAGCCGCGCCTGGTTGATCGCGATCCGCGCCTTGGCGATCCGCTCCCGGTTGCCGCCGAGGTTGGCGAGCGGCTTGCCGAACGCGACCCGCGCGGTGGCCCGGGTGCAGGCCAGCTCCAGCGCCCGCTCGGCCAGCCCGATCAAGCGCATGCAGTGGTGGATGCGGCCCGGCCCGAGCCGGCCCTGGGCGATCTCGAACCCGCGGCCCGGCCCGGCGATCACCGACGACAGCGGCAGCCGCACGTCGGTGAAGCTCACCTCGCCGTGCCCGTACGGCTCGTCCTGGTGGCCGAACACCGACAGCAGCCGCTCGACCTTCACCCCGTCCGCGTCGATCGGCACGAGCACCATCGAGTGCCGCTGGTGGCGTGGCGCGTCCGGGTCGGTGAGCCCCATGAAGATCACGAACCCGCGGTTGGGGTGGCCCACCCCCGTGCTCCACCACTTCCGTCCGTTGAGGACGATCTCGTCGCCGTCGACGATCGCGGTGGCGGCCATGTTGGTGGCGTCGGAGGAGGCGACGTCCGGCTCGGTCATGCAGAACGCCGAGCGGATCTCCCCGCGCAGCAACGGCTCGAGCCACTGCTTCCGCTGCTCCTCGCTGCCGTACTGGACCAGCACCTCGGCGTTGCCGGTGTCCGGCGCGTTGCAGTTGAAGACCTCCGGCGCCAGTGCGGAGCGGCCCATCTGCTCGGCGAGTGGCGCGTACTCGGCGTTGGACAGGCCCGCGCCGCCGTACGCCTCGTCGGGTAGGAAGAGGTTCCACAGGCCCTGCTCGCGAGCCTTGGCCTTGAGCTCGTCGACCACGGGCAGGACGACCCACGGGTCCTTGCTAGCCCGCAGGGTGCGGTGGTAGTCGGCCTCGACGGGCTCGATCTCCGCACGGATGAAGTCGCTGACACGCCGCAGGTAGTCGGCCGCCTTGGCCGAATGCGAGAAGTCCACGACAGGTCACCATATGCGGAAAACGCCGCCTCCGGGTCGGTGGGACCACCCGGAAGCGGCGTTTCAGCGGTTAGCTAGCTCACGGTGTTCCTGTGCGCTTCGCTCACGCGCCCGTGTAGAGCAGCAGGTTCGGCGTGCCCGCACTCGGGTTGGTGATCTTGTCCGGCGTGGCGGCCGCGGTCAGGCCCGCCGCCACGTCCGCCGGGGTCGCCGTCGGGTTGGTCGACAGGAACAGCGCCGCGGCACCGGCCACGTGCGGCGTCGCCATCGAGGTGCCGCTGATCGTGTTGGTGGCACCGTCGTTCCAGGCCGAGGTGATGTCCACGCCCGGGGCGTAGATGTCGACGACCGAGCCGAAGTTGGAGAAGGAGGCCTGGCCGTCGGCGTTGTCCGACGCGGCGACGGTGATCGCCTCGGTGACGCGGGCCGGGGAGAAGCCGGACGCGTCGGCGGAGGAGTTGCCCGCCGCGATGGCGAAGGTCACGCCGGAGGCGATGGCACCGCGGGTGGCCTGGTCCAGCACGTCGTCCGCGCCGCCGCCGAGGCTCATGTTCGCCACGGACGGGCCGGTGTGGTTCTGCGCGACCCAGTCGATGCCGGCCACGACCTGGTCGGTGGTGCCGGAGCCGCTGTTGTCGAGCACCCGGACCGGGACGATGTTCGCGCCCTTGGCCACGCCGTACTCGGCGCCGGCGATGGTGCCGGCCACGTGCGTGCCGTGCCCGTAGCCGTCCTGCGGGTCGTTGTCGCCGTCGACGGCGTCGTAGCCGCCGGTGGCCCGGCCCTCGAAGGTCGGGTGGGACATCATGACGCCGGTGTCGATGACGTAGACGTTGACGCCGTCACCCTTGCTGGCATAGGTGTACGAGCTGTCCAGCGGCAGGTCGCGCTGGTCGATGCGGTCCAGGCCCCACGACGGCGGGTTGGCCTGCGTGTCCGTGACGTGGAACTTCTGGCTCTGCTGCACATAGGCGACGGAGCCGTCCGCCGCGAGCTGCTTGGCCTCGGTCTCCGTGGCGGAGATCGAGAAGCCGTGCAGGGCGGCCGTGTACTTGTGCCCGACCTTGGCGCCGTACTTCGTGGCGAGGGTGTCCGCCTGCGCCGACACCGCCGAACTCCTGACGGTCGCGGCGCTGTCCTTGAGCACCACGATGTAGTTGCCGGCCACCGCGTTCGCGGTGTCCGCCAAGCGGATCTGGCCTTCCTGCGCTTGTGCTGGCATCGCGACGACCGCGGTGACCGCGGCCACCGCCACCGCGAAACCCGCGCCGGCGAGCAGCCGGCCCCGACTCATGCGCGTCATGACAAATTGACCCTTTCTGTCCCCGACCAATGTGGACAGCGGCGACGCATTCGTGCCCCGTGAAATGTTCACAGCATGCCGTTGCCCAATGGTTATGCAACCCCGCGCGACATTCCTCGAGCAATGCTTGCCAGTTGCCATTACTAGGCCGAACGGCGCAATCTAGCTACCCTGGACGGCGCAACGTCGAATACGCGTTCAGGAGCTTGTCATCGGCAATTCACCATTCGCTACCGATGGGTAGTGCGCGTTACGGCAGGTGCGTTGACCTGGGCACATGCTCCTCAGAAACCACGCGCGGACACCCTTATGGCAATTTGCATACACAATGGCGCGTTCGCCCGAACTCTCGTCGTGAGGAATGCGAATTCAGCCTCTCACATTTCGAGATCGGAGCCTTTTTCGGCTTAATCCCCAACTATGGGGCCTTGCTTCGCCTGAATTCGTATGATAATGGGCGTCAGCCCAGCTCGGCGAGCTTGTCCTTGAGCAGCTTGCCGGTGGCGTTGCGCGGCAGGTCGTCGAGGAACACCACGTCGCGCGGCACCTTGTACCGGGCCAGGTTCGCCTTCACGTACGCGCGGACCTCGTCGGCGTCGAGCGTCGCGGCCGGCCGGGCCACCACGTACGCCTTGAGCCGCTGGCCGTACTGCTCGTCCGGCACCCCGGTCACCGCGGCCTCGGCCACGCCGTCGTGCTCGAGCAGCAGGTTCTCGATCTCGCCGGGGAACACGTTCTCCCCACCGGAGACGATCATGTCGTCGTCGCGGCCGTCGATGAACAGCCGGCCGTCCTCGTCGAAGTGGCCGACGTCGCCGCTGGAGAGCAGCCCGTCGATCACGTCCTTCTGCCGGCCGTCGGTGTAGCCCTCGAAGGACAGGATGCTGCCGACGAAGACCCGGCCCACCTCGTGCGGCGCGGTGACCCGCCGGCCCTCGGTGTCGTAGAGCGCGACCCGGCAGCCGACCGGTGCGCGGCCGACCGTGCCCGGCGCCTCCCGCCAGTCCTGCGGGGTGGCCACCGTGGCGACCGCGACCTCGGTCGAGCCGTAGAGGTTGTGCACGACCTCGCCGAACGCCTCGGTGGCCCGGTTGCCCAGCTCGGGCGGCAGCGAGGAGCCGGCGCAGAAGACGATCCGCAGCGAGGACGTGTCGTAGCGCGCGAGGACCTCCGGGCCGAGGTCGAGGACGCGGCGCAGCATGGTCGGCACGAGGACGAGCGCGGTGGCCCGGTTGTCCTGGACCGCGCGCAGCGTCTCCTCGGGGTCGAACTTGCGGCGCAGGACCACGGTCGAGCCGAGCGCGAACGACAGCAGGAACTGGGACAGGCCGGTGCCGTGGAACAGCGGCGCGGCGAGCATCGTGCACTCGCCGACCCGCAGCGGGATGCGGTCGAGGAACTGGGCGGCGGCGAGCGGGGACTTCACCGTGCGCGGCGCGCCCTTGGGGGTGCCCGTGGTGCCGCTGGTGAGCAGGATCAGCCCGCCGGGCTCGCGGGGGACGGCGACCGGGCGGTCGTCGGTGCTGGTGATCAGCTCGTCGAGGGTGGGGTGCGCCGGGGTGGTGCCCTCGGGGACCCAGGCGAGGAAGCGCGGCAGATCCCCGTCGAGGCTGTCGATGAGGTCGGTGAACTCCTCGTCGTACACGATCGCGGAGACGCGCTCCCGCTTGGCGACGTCCACGAGCTGGGGCTTGGCGAAGCCGGTGTTCATCAGCAGCAGCCGGGCGCCGAGCTTGCCGGCGGCGACCATCGTGTCGACCGCGCCGCGGTGGTCGCGGGCGAGCAGCGCGATGACCGAGTCGGCGGTGAGGCCCTTGTCGGCGAACGCCCTGGCCAGCGCGTTGGAGCGGGTGTCGAGCTGGTGGTAGGTGAGCGGGCCGAGCTCGTCGACGAGGCCGATGGCGCGGTCGTCCCGGCTGGCGGCGACCTGCGCTGCGCCGGCGATGGGGCCGAGCTGGCGCAGGATGAACAGCGCGCGCAGCGCACGGTCGGGGCGGGCCAGCGGCACGAGGCCGGACCGGCGGATCACGTCGAGACCGCGCACCATGGTCGGCACCTGCGCGGCGGTTTCCCACACCCGAGCCAACAAGTCAGACCTCCTCGTCGCTTGCCCCTACCCGAACCTACTTGCTGGTTAACTAACGGTCCACCGCGGGACTGTCGGTGGTCGGGCGCAGAATGCGGGACATGCAGGTCGTGGTGGTGCCGGAGGCCGGCGGGGCCGGCCGGGTGCGCGTGCTCCCGGACGGTGCGCGCTCGCGGGGCCCGGCATCAGCGGCGCCCGCCGCGGCCGAGAAGGTCCCCGACCTGGCCGCGTGGATGGCCGGCATCGAGGCCGTCCACGCCCCGCGCTGGGTGCTGCCCTCGGCCGACACGCTCTACCCCGACCTGCTCGCGACCGGCCTGCGGTTGTCCCGCTGCCACGACCTCTTCCACACCGAGGGCATCCTGCTCGGGTTCGCCGGCCTGCCGGGCCGCCCGCGCAACCTCGCCGCCGCGTGGGCCCGCATGCACGAGCTGCCCGAGCCGCAGGACCCGCCGCCGGTGTCGCGCACCGAGCAGCCGGCCCTGTTCGAGGCCGACCGCGAGCCGCTGCCGGCCGGCGCCGACCCGCTCGACGCCGCGGTCGCCGTCCACGCCGACCAGCAGCGGCGCATCGCCGCCGTCCCCCAGCCCGACCGGTTGCGGCTGCTCGTCGCGGCCGAGTCCGCCGGCGCGCTGGCCGCGGCCGAGATGCGGCACCACGGCCTGCCATGGCGCACGGACGTCCACCTCGCGCTGCTCACCGAGATGCTGGGCCCGCGGCCGTCGGCGGGCGCCCGCCCCACGGTGCTGGCGGCGCTCGCCGAGGACATCACGGCGGCGTTCGGCCTGTCCGGCGCGCCGGAGGCACGGCAGGTCAACCCGGACAACCCGGCCAGCGTGGTGCGTGCGTTCGCCCGGGCGGGCATCGACGTGCCGTCCAGCCGGGCCCACGTGCTGCGCGAGGTCGACCATCCCGCGGTCGAGCCGCTGCTGCGGTACAAGGAGCTCGCCCGGCTCTGGGTGGCCAACGGCTGGTCGTGGCTCGACAGCTGGGTGCACGGCGGCCGGTTCCGGCCGGAGTACGTGGTGGGCGGCGTGGTGTCCGGCCGCTGGGCCACCCGCGGCGGGGCCGGGCTGCAGCTGCCGCGCGTCCTGCGCACCGCGGTCCGCGCCGACCCGGGCTGGAAGCTGGTGGTGGCCGACGCGTCGCAGCTGGAGCCGCGGGTGCTCGGCGCGCTGTCCGGCGACCGCCGCTTCGCCGAGGTCTCGGCGGCCACCGACCTCTACACCACCATCGCCACCGACACGTTCGACGGCAACCGCGACCACGCGAAGCGGGCCATGCTGTCGGCGATGTACGGCGGCACGGCCGGAGGCGCCGGCCCGCTGCTGGCGCAGCTGCGGCAGCGGTTCCCCCAGGCCGTGGACTACGTCGAGCAGGCAGCGCGGGCGGGTGAGGAGGGCAAGATCGTGCGGTCCCGGCTGGGTCGCACCAGCCCGCCGCCCAGCGAGTCCTGGCGCGCGCTGATGGGGTCGGCCGACCCCGGCACGGAGAACCGCTCGCGCGAGGCGGCCCGCAACTGGGGCCGGTTCACCCGCAACTTCGTCGTGCAGGCAAGCGCCGCGGACTGGGCGCTCACCGTGCTCGCCACGCTGCGCCGCCGCATCGCGGGCACCGACGCCCAGCTGGTCTTCTTCCAGCACGACGAGGTCCTGGTCCACTGCCCCGCCGGCATCGCGGACACGGTGGCCGCCGAGGTCACCGCCTCGGCCGAGGAGGCCAGCGGGCTCGTCTTCGGCGACACCCCGGTCCGGTTCCCCCTGCAGGCGGCCGTGGTCGACTGCTACGCCGATGCCAAGTAGTCAGGCGCGGCGCAGCGTGTCGCCGGTCAGCTCGGCCGGCGTGCGGTTCCCGGACAGCCCCAGCGTCAGGTCCAGGTCGGCGAGCAGGCTGCGGATCGCGTGCCGCACACCGTCCTCCCCGCCCAGCGCCAGCCCGTAGACGAACGGCCGGCCCACCAGCACCGCGTGCGCCCCCAGGGCCAGCGCCTTGACGATGTCGGCGCCGGTCCGGATGCCGGAGTCGAACAGCACCGCCATCCGGTCCCCCACCGCGGCGGCGATCTCGGGCAGCACGTCCAGCGCGGCGACCGCCCCGTCGACCTGCCGGCCGCCGTGGTTGGACACGACGATGCCGTCCATCCCGGCGTCGCTCGCCCGGCGCGCGTCGTCGACGTGCTGGACGCCCTTCAGGACGATCGGCCCGTCCCAGTGCTCGCGGAGGAACGGCAGCTGGTCCCAGCGCTTGTCGGTGCCGGTGAACATGGGGATCCAGCGCAGGATCGCGGCCTGCGGGTCCTCCTCCGGCGACCGGTCCAGGCCCGCGCGGAACGCCGGGTCCGAGAACGGGATCGCGGTGCCGATACCGCGGATGAACGGCAGGTAGGCCTGGTCGAGGTCGGTGGTGCGCCAGGCCAGCGTCCACGTGTCCAGCGTCAGCACCAGCGTCGTGAACCCGGCGGCCTTCGCGCGCGAGAGGATGCTGATCGTCACGTCGTTGTCGTTGGGCCAGTACAGCTGGTACCACCGCGGACCGTCCCCATTGGACTCCGCGACCTCCTCGATCGGATGCGACGACGCCGTCGAGAGGACCATCGGCACGCCCAGGTCCGCGGCGGCGCGCGCGGTGGCCAGTTCGCCCTCGGGATGCACGATCGACTGCACACCCACCGGCGCGAGCAGCACCGGCGCCGGCATGCTCGTGCCCAGCACCGTGGTCGAGAGATCCCGCTTGGTCGCGTCGGTGAGCATCCGCGGCACGATCCGCCACCGGTCGAACGCCTCCCGGTTGGCCCGCACGGTCGCCCCCGACCCGGCCCCACCGGCGACGTACCCGAACGGTTCCGGCGCCATCACCCCGCGAGCCGCATCCTCGAGCGCGGCGCCGTTAGTGGTGAACATCGGCACCTGACCGCCGAGCCCGCCAAGGTAGATCTCGTTCTGGTAGCTGCCGAACATCGTCATGCCGGGAGTCTCTCGCGGAGGAACGCCGTGGTCAGCCCCGGGGTCCGTAGGGCGGACCGCCCTGCGGGCCGAACGACTGCGGCGGCCCGAACTGCTGCGGCGGGCCGTAGGGCGGCTGCCCGTGCGGGGCCGGGCCGGGGCCGTACTGCTGCGGCCCGGGCGGCGGGCCGTACTGCTGCGGCGGGGCGTAGGGCTGCGGGGCACCCATCGGCGGCGGGCCGAACGGCTGTGCCGGGTTGCCCTGCGGCGCCGGGGACTCCTCCGGCTCCTTGTGGGTGAACAGCGAGATGCCCAGCGCGACCGCGCCGGCGCAGCCGACCACGAGGCCGAACCAGGGCTGCCAGTCGTCCGCCCACGCCAGGAGGATGTAGTGCCGGTCGAGGTAGAACAAGACCAGCGACGCGAAGCCGTAGAAAGTCAGCAAACCACCGAAACCACGCACGTCAATCCCCTTGTCCCGGGCCGGATGGCGAGCACGCTAGCGACTGCCGGCCCAGATCCGCCAGAGACCGAACCAACTGTTCGCAACTGCGACCGCCGCGCACCCGAGCGCCCCCACGAGCACCGGCGCCGACGGGGATCCCAGCGCCAGCAACACGTTCCACACCAGCAGCAACAGGACGGACACCCCGAGCGACACCGCCGCCGCCGCGGCCAGCGGCTCCCGTGTGGACAGCTGACCCAACGGCACCCGCGCCGACGGCGGCAGGCCCAGCCAGCCGCGCCACGCCAGCGTGCCGACGAACACCACGACGCCCAGCCCGAACCACACCAGCAACCCGCTCGGCGCAGGCAGCCCCGCCACCAGCAGCACGAAGGCGCCGACCGCCTGCCACACCGACGCCCGGCGCACCGCGAGGAACAAGCAGACCCGCTCGATCCGGCCGAACCGCGGCACCGTCCGGTTCCGCACCGGCCGCCGCCGCCGCTCCGGGCGCTCGGGCGGGCGGCGGGCCAGCCGGCCGATCTTCGCGGTGATGTCGTCGTTGCCCGGGTCCAGCCGCAACGCGGCCCGGTAGGCGTGCTCGGCCGCGAGCCAGTCGTGCACGGCCACCTCGGCGTCGCCGAGCACCTCGTGGGCCCGCGCCTGGTCCGGCGCCAGCACGACCGCGGCACGCGCGGACCGCACCGCGTCCGCCGGCATGTCGTGGGCCAGTGCCTCGGCCAGCGTCACGTGGCACCGCCAGTCCGCCGCGTCCCGGCGCACCGCCTCGCGCGCGGACACCACCGCCTCGCCGTGCCGGCCCAGCTCGATCAGCGCGAGGCTCGCCAGCCGGTGCCCCCAGGACCGCTCGCCCAGCATCATCGCCCGCTTGGCCGCCGCCAGCGACTCGCCCGGCTCGCCCGCGTCCAGCTGCGCCGCGGCCAGCCGGCACCACGCCGCCGAGTGCTCGGGGAACAGCTCCAGCGCGGGCCGCAGCACGGCGATCGCCGACTCCGGCCGGCCCTCGGCGGTCAGCCGAGCGGCACGGACCAGCACCGTGTCGATCGAGCCGATCGGTTCCGCCATGCGCCCTCCCACCAGGGCCCCTACCCCGCGCGCCGCTGGGCCTTCCGGCGCAACGGCGGCGCCTGTCCGGAGTAACTGTTGTCCCACAACGCACCCGTGCCCGCGACGCGGGACCCGGTCTGCACGATCACGATGCGACGACGTTCGTCCACGGGTGACCAAACCTTTCGAGAAATCGGCGAAACTACGTCACGCCCACGACGTGCCGGCGTCATTCTGGTGAACGTCGCCAGCAGGCGAGGCAGCAGCTGCAACGGCCGGAGGACAGGAAAGTGGGCAACCACAAGGAATGGCAGATCGTGTGTCGCGACGTCGCCGGCCGGCGACGCGACCTCACGGTGTTCGTCCGGCAAGGACGCGTGGTCCTCGTGGCACCGCCGGGCGAGACCGCGGTACTGGCCCCGCTCGACGTCGGCCGCCTCCGGGCCGCACTGCGCGACGCCGTACTCGACGCGTCCAAGGAGGACTGACCCGGCGTTCGAGTGTTCGCCTCGCTCAGTCGCCGACACGCCGTCACACCCCCGGCCAGGAGTGCACCGGCTCGTTCGAGTGCATGTGCGTGGCGTAGCGCCGGGTCATCTCGCGGAGTGCCTGCTCGCGGTTGATCGTCGTGGTCTGCTCCAGCGCGTGCACCGTGTCCACCTGCCACGTCGACCCGTTGCGCCCGCTGATGCAACGCCGCTCGATCACGCCGAGCAGCCGGTCCCGGTCCTCCGGCCGCACGCCCCACGCGTCGAGCCCGTCGTGCGCCAGCGGCAGCAGCCTGCGCAGCACCAGCTCGGTCACCGGCACCTCGCCGATCCCCGGCCAGTACACCCGCGCGCCGATACCCTCGCGCGCCGCAGCGTGAAAGTTCTCCTCCGCCGCCGAGAACGACATCTGGCTCCACAGTGGACGGTCCTGGCCGGCCAGCGCGCGGACCAGGCCGAAGTAGAACGCCGCGTTCGCCATCACGTCCACCACGGTCGGGCCCGCGGGCAGCACCCGGTTCTCCACCCGCAGGTGCGGCCGGCCCTCGACGACGTCGTAGATCGGCCGGTTCCAGCGGTAGATCGTGCCGTTGTGCAGCCGCAGCTCGCTCAGCTGCGGGGTCTCGCCGCGGGCCAGCACCTCGGCCGGGTCCTCGTCGTCGAGCAGCGGCAGCAGGGCGGAGTAGTAGCGGACGTTCTCCTCGAACAAGTCGAAGATCGAGGTGATCCACCGGTCGCCGAACCACACCCGCGGGCGCACGCCCTGCGCCTTCAGCTCGTCCGGCCGGGTGTCCGTGGCCTGCTCGAACAGCGCGATCCGGCTCTCGGCCCACAGCTGCTTGCCGTACAGGTACGGGGAGTTGGCCCCGAGCGCCACCTGCACGGCCGCGATCACCTGGCTCGCGTTCCAGAACTGGGCGAAGGTCTCCGGCGCCACCTGTAGGTGGTACTGCACGCTCGTGCACGCGCTCTCCGGCGCGATCGTGTCGGCCTGGGTGACCAGCCGCTCCTCGCCGGCGATGTTGATCTCGAGGTCCTCGCCGCGGGCCGCGAAGATCTGCTCGTCGAGGAGCTTGTAGCGGTGGTTCGCCGACAGGGTCTCGGCGTTCATGTGCTCGTCGTGCAGGGTGGGCAGGATGCCGATCATCACGATGTGCGAGTCGACCGAGTTGGCCTTGCCCTCGGCCGCGTTGAGGCTCGCCCGCATGCCTTCCTCGAACTTGCTGAGCCCGTCCGGGCCGAGCTCGTAGGGCGGCAGGTTGATCTCGATGTTGAACCGGCCCAGCTCGGTCTGGAACGCCGGGTCGGCGATCGCGTCGAGCACGTCGGAGTTGCGCATGGCCGGGTCGCCGGCCTCGTCGACCAGGTTCAGCTCGACCTCCAGGCCCGACATCGGGCGGTCGGTGTCGAACCGGGACTCGGCCAGCATCTGTGCGAACACGTCGAGGCACTGGCGGACCTTCTGGCGGAACCGCTGCCGGTCCGCACGGGTGAACTCGGTCCGCTCGACATCCTTGCCCATCGGCCCGCCTCCGGTCAGGAACTGCCCGCGCTCGGTGCCGGTACCCGAAAGCTCCGAGATCCAAACAGGGTACCGGGCTAAGCTGCCTCGGGTGACGGACAATCTGGTGTGGATCGACTGCGAGATGACGGGCCTCGACCTGGGCAAGGACGCCCTCATCGAGATCGCCGTGCTCGTCACCGACTCCGAGCTGAACATCCTCGACGACGGCGTCGACGTGGTGATCCACGCCGAGGACGCGGTCCTCGACACGATGCCCGACGTGGTGCGCGACATGCACGCGAGCTCCGGGCTCACCGAGTTGGTACGTGCCTCGACCGTCACGCTCGCCGAGGCGGAGAAGCAGGTGCTGGACTACGTGCGCCGGCACATCCCCGACGCCCGCACCGCGCCCCTGTGCGGCAACTCCATCGCCACGGACCGCGGCTTCATCGCGCGCGACATGCCGGCGCTGGACGCGCACCTGCACTACCGGATGGTCGACGTGTCGTCGATCAAGGAGCTGTGCCGGCGGTGGTACCCGCGGATCTACTACGCGCAGCCCGACAAGGGCCTGGCGCACAGGGCCCTGGCGGACATCCGCGAGTCGATCCGCGAGCTGATCTACTACCGCGGAACGGCGTTCGTGCCACCCCCCGGCCCGTCGAGCGAGCAGGCGAAGGCGGTCGCCGACGCGGTCCTGGGGGCCGACCAGCCCCTGGAACCGTAACCGAGTACCAACCCCCGCACGGGGCACGTTACGATATGTCCGCCGCGTTGGCTGGCGGCACATGGTGGGTGTAGCTCAGCTGGTAGAGCACCTGGTTGTGGTCCAGGATGTCGCGGGTTCAAGTCCCGTCACTCACCCTTCGGTGAGGTGTGTTCGGTGGCCCGATTGGGCCACCTTCCCTCCGCCGGGTTCGTCTTCATCTCTGGGGCCGAGCCCCAGACCCCACGGTGCGAACTCCTCCCGACCCAGCCGGGTCGGTTGAGAACTGACCAGCACGGAAACTCCCCGCGGCGCACCCACGGTGCGAGCTGCTCCCGACCCGACCCGACCCGACCCGACCCGGTCGGGTCGGGTCGGGTCGGTTGAGGAATCGACTGGCGCGGAAACTCCCGGCGGCGGGCTCGTTACCGGTGGCCGCCCTTGGCCCACTCGGCCCAGGGGATCTGCCAGTCGCCCAGTCCGTCCCAGGACTCTAGCCGGGGTCCGCCACTGTTCTGGACCACGATGACGTCGCCCTTGTTGGAGATGCTCTGCAGCCAGGCGGCGTTCGCCGTCGACATGTTGATGCAGCCGTGGCTGACGTTGCGCCGGCCCTGGTCGCCGACCGACCACGGGGCCGAGTGGTAGAAGATCCCGCTGTTCGACATGCGGCTCGCGACGTCCACGTGCGTGCGGTAGCCGAGCGGCGAGTCGGCCGGGACGCCGTAGGTGCTCGAATCCATCGTGTAGTTGGTGTGCTCGCTCATCACCACGTAGGTCCCGAACGGCGTCTCGTGCCCGGGCTTGCCCATCGCGATCGGGATGTTGCGGGCCACCTTGCCGTTGACCTTGACGGTCATCTGGTGGGTCGCGCCGTCGGCGACCGCCACGACCGCGTCGCCGACCGTGACGTTGGCCACCCGGTCGTCGTTGCCGAACACGCCGTCGCCGAAGTTCTTGCCGTAGATCGCCGCGCGGACCGACACCTTGGCGCCCGCCGGCCAGAACGCCTTCGGCCGCCAGTGGACCTCGCTGTCGCTGAACCAGTAGAACGCGCCCTCGACCGCCGGGGTGGACGAGATCTGGATGGCGCGCTGCGCGGCGGCCTTGTCGGTGATGTCGACGTCGAAGTAGAACGCCAGCGGCTGGCCGACGCCCACCTTCTGGCCGTCGAGCGGGTTCATCGACAGGTCGGCCTTGAGCCGCGGCTGCACGGTGGAGAACGTGGAGGTGAGCGTGGCGGGCTTGCCGTCGGTGCCCCGGCCGGTGGCGGTGGCCGTGTAGGTCTTGCCGTAGCCGAGCGGCTCGGCGACCTGCCAGGTGGTGGCGTCCGGGGACAGCCGGCCCCTGACCGGCTCGCCGGCCTCGTTCGTGAGCGTGACCTGGGTGAGCTCGCCGCCGACGGCCGCCACGGTGACCGGGTCGCCGGGCGCCACGTCGACCGCCTTGTTACCCGGGGTGATCGACAGCGTCACCGGCGTCGGCGGCGGGGCGGGCTTGGTGGACGTGCGGTCGTCCTGCTTGCCCGGCCCACGCCGTTCCGCGGCGGGGCTGCTGGTGCAGGCGGTGGCCATGACCACAACGACCCCGAGCACCCCCGCGACGACCAGCCGCCGTCGACGCGACCCCCCAGCCCATGCCGCCATCACAACCCCGTTCGATCCGCTCTGACACACCCGTGCTGATCGCTAACAGTGTGCCGGATGCGCGCGACGGTCTGAACACGGATGGTCAAGTCGTTAGGGGAATCCGGTTTCAACCCGCCCCAAGCCCCGTGCTAACGTTTGGCCGCGCGTTGGAGAGACATCCCTCCGCACGCGCCGCTAGCTCAACTGGCAGAGCAGCTGGCTCTTAACCAGCGGGTTCGGGGTTCGAGTCCCTGGCGGCGTACACCAGAGCCGCAGGTCAGCACTATTGCTGACCTGCGGTTCTGTGGTTTCCGAGCCGGGTTCCAGATCGTCTCGACTGTCCATCTCGGGCTGTCGAGGTGCTGAGCTGGTCGCGACGGGCGGACGACTGCTCGGTGATGGACAAACACGACCGTTCGGTGGCCGCGTATTCCGAGGCGCTGGGGCTCTGGCGCGGTGAGCCGTGGGCTGAACTGGCCGAGTCGCCGGCGGTGACGGCCGCTCGTGCGTGGTTGCACGAGCTGCACGCCGTCGCCGTTGAGGAGCTGCAAGCCGCCAGGCTGGCCGCTGGGAACTCGCCAGAGGCGGTGGCGAGCCTGACTGGCGCGGTGACCGAAGCGCCGTATCGGGAGCGCCGATGGGAGCTGCTGGCGCTCGGGCTCTACCGCAGCGGGCGGGCGCTCGCTGAGCTCCGCAGGATCCGCACCTTGTTGGCCGCCGACCTCGGCGTGCAGCCACGGTCGTCGACCGTGACCGGGACCAGCCGGGCCGCCACGCCGGATTCGCCGTGCAACCGCACGGGCCCGTTCGCCAGTCGTGATCACGTGGCTGGGAAAGGATTGGACGGGGTGATGCTCGGGCTTGTAGCTTGCAGCCGACCGTGACACCGCCCGAGGAGGTGAGACCCATGAACGCTGTATCGATGTGGGTGCTCCCCCTTCCCGTCACGGTCGGGCGATTGACGTAGGTGTCGCCGGGAGCGCCTCGACAACAAGGCACTCCCGAAAGGCAACACCTATGGACTCTCCGCAGTTC